>JBDTYE010000001.1:0-36421 GCA_040005895.1 Actinomycetota bacterium
GACGCCCGCCGATACGCGCGAAGTTCAGTCGATTGGGAATGCGCCGGCGTCGGCTGCGGCTCGCATGGTGGGACAGGTCGTCCAGTCCGGCGCCCGGCACAGAAGAGCATGCGCGAGCTGTTGCCTCGCTCGCTCGACTTCAGCCTGCCGGACCGTGAGCTCCTCGATCTTTGTGCGTACGAGCTGCTTCCAGGTGTCGCGGCGCTTCCGGTCGTGTAGAAGCTGGGCGATCTCGCGAAGGCTGAACCCGGCGTCCTGCCACATGCGGATCAGGCGCACCCGGTCGGCCGCCGCGGGCGGGTACCGACGTTTGCCGGCGACTCGGGGCGGCAGCGGGAGCAGGCCCCTGCGCTCGTAGAACCGCAGCGCGGACGCCGGCGTGCGGGTCTGCGCTTCGAGTTCTCCGATGCTCAAGCCGGCAATCATTTGACATGAACCATAGTTCATGTCGGACCGTCGAAACATGACAACGCAACCGCAGTTGATTGACAGGCGCCTCCAGGCTGTTCCGAGTGTGCGATGAACGGCATCCGCAAGCGCGTCGCAGCGCTCAGCAGCTTCAACGTGCGCTCGTACCTGTTGGGATCTTCGCTGTCGTACATCGGCACACGCACCCAGACCTTCGCGCAGTGGTGGCTGGTTCTGAGTATCAGCGGAAACCGATCGGCGCTGCCGATCACAATTGGCCTGCAAGCCGCCCCGCTGCTCCTCTTGGGGACCTGGGCCGGCACGATCGTCGATCGTTTCGACAACCGCCGACTCCTTGGCGTCACCACGCTGCTCAACGCCGTTGCAGCCATCGGGCTCGGCGGCATGGTCGCTGCGGGCGAAACAACCGTCGACGTCGTGCACCTGTTCTCGCTTCTCAGCGGAGTTCTATTGGCGTTCGAGGGGCCCGCCTTGCAAGCAATTCTCACCGAGCTGGCGCGGCCCGACGAGATCCCCAGCGCCGTCGGGCTCAACGCCATGGTGCAGCCGATCTCCCGGCTCATCGGTCCGCCGCTGGCCAGCCTGATCATCGCGATGAGCGGCATCGCAGCGTGCTGCTACGTGAACGCGGCGTCCTACCTGCTCTTCTTCGGCTCGCTCACCCTGCTTCGTCGCCGCGAGATGCTGCCCCGTCGGCAGACCAGTTCACGCAAGGGAATGGCGATGGCCGGGCTGCGCTACGCGCGGCGCGATCCGGTCGTCGGTCCCGTGCTGCTAGCGATGTTCTTCATAGGGTTGGCCGGGTTCAACTTCCCGCTCGTGATGCCCATGATGGCCAAGTTCACCTTTCACGTCTCCGAGGCCCGCCTTTCAGTGCCCATGGTCTGCAGCGCTATCGGTTCCCTCGTCGGTGGGATTGTCGTGGCCGGCATGAGGAAGCCCACCGTGCGGATGCTCGGTATCGGTGCCGCCGCATTCGGCGTGGTTCTCGCGGCATACGGAGGAGCACCGACCTATTTGCTTTGGGTCACCGTCGCGTTCCCCGTCGGCTTCATCACCGCCGTGTACACGACCATGGTGTTGCAGCTCCTTCAACAAGCAAGCCAACCCGACATGCTGGGCCGCGTCATGGCGCTCTACAACATCGCCTTCCTCGGCACGACTCCGCTCGGGGCACTCCTGGTTGCCTGGCTCGCGGGCAGCTTCAACGCCCGCGCACCGTTCCTCGCCGGCGGCAGCGTCGTGCTGCTCACGAGCGCGGCAACGCTCGCACTAGCAACCCGAGCGCGACCCTCCCTTAGCTGTTGGCCGCGGTATCTGCTGAAGCGTTTTCCCGGCGCGAGAGCAGGATGAAGGGCAGGGCCAGTGCGGTGATACCGGCTGAAATGACGTACGACGTGCCGTAGCTCCACACGTCCGCCGCTCGGCCCAGCGCGGGCTGGATCACGACGCCGCCGGTCGAGCCCATCATCGAGTCGAACGAGAGGATCGTCGCCCGCTGCGCGGACGGGATGAGCCCGTTGATGTAGGCCTGCCGAATCGGCATGGAAGCGGCGAACAGCAACCCCCACAGGGTGATCAGCGCGATCGCGACGTAGAAGTTGGCGAAGAACCCCACGCCGGCGAGGGTCAGGGCGCTGATCGCGGTGGTCGTCAGCAGCGCACTCGTACGCCGCTTGAAGAGTTTGCGGATGCGCGGGCCGGCGATGCCGCCGACGATCTGGGCGCCCGCAACGATGGCCGCTACCAGGCCCGCGATGCCGTACGCCTTCTCGTTTCCGTACAGCTTCAGCAGATAGGGCTGCAGAGCGTAGAACGCATAGATGGTGACGCCCGAAATGAACGGCTGCGAGAGCATCAGCCACTTGACCGAAGGCACCCGCCATCCGTACTCGACGGACGCGCCGACGATGAGCTTCATCTCCTTGACCAGGCCTGTTCCCTTCTTCGGTTCGAAGCCGATGTCATGCATCAGCCGGAACGCGACGACGAACATCACCCCCAGCACCACCGCGCGCAGAATGAAGGGCACTCCCAGGTTGGTGGCTTGCGCGATGTAGCCGCCTGCCACCGACCCCGAAAGCATCGCTGCGCCGCCGACTATCTGGCCCTTGGCGAAGACCGATTCGAGCGAGCCCTCGAAGCCCGTGGCGCTGAGCGCGTCGACCAGCCACGCCTCGACCGCGCCGGAGAAGAACGTGAAGCCTAGGCCGAGACCCATCGACACGATTGCCCACGCCCAGAATGGTCCGTGAATCTTCCACAGGAAGACGTAGAGGCCGGTCGTCGCTCCCAGCGTGAGGGTTCCGAGGAGGTACGACGCGCGCCGCCCGACCGTGTCGGCGGTGACGCCGGTCGGAACTTCGAAGATCACCATGCCCGCTGTGAAAAAGGCGTTAGCCGCGAACGCCTCGAAGTTCGAGAGGCCCGCGTCCAACAGGAAGATCGTGTTGATGCCCCAGATGAACGACGCCGCCAGGGTATTTCCGAGCAACAGCAGAAGGTAGGTGCGCTGCACGGTTTCTGGGCTTGGCAGGGACTGGACCCGAGTATCGGTATCGATTGCTCTCACTCCTCGGCGACGTGCGGGTTGTCACCTAACGACGCGGTACCTGAGGTGCGTTATTCCGGGGACAGCACCACTGCCATGACCACGCTCCATGATCCGCGAGATTTTCCCCGGTCGAGACTGGCACTGATCGGGTACCGAATGGAAGCACCCGCTTAGTTCTGCGTCACCAAGGAGCACGGATGGGTTACTACATCGGCATCTCGGGTTGGACCTATCCGCCCTGGCGCGGTGCTTTCTACCCGGCCGGTCTCGCTCACAAGAAGGAGCTCGAATACGCCGCGAGCAAGCTCAACTCCATCGAGATCAACGGCTCGTTCTACTCGTTGCAGCGGCCGTCGAGCTACGTATCGTGGCGCAACCAGACGCCGCGGGATTTCGTTTTCTCGGTGAAGGCCGGCCGATTCATCACACACATGAAGAAGCTGAGCGGGGTGCAGATCCCCCTCGCCAACTTCTTCGCTTCCGGACTCCTCGCGTTGGGTCCCAAGCTCGGCCCGATCCTGTGGCAACTACCTCCCACTCTCGGGTACGACGTCGACCGGCTTACTCGCTTCTTCGCCCTGCTGCCGCGCACGACCACGGATGCCGTCGAACTGGCCCGGACCCACGACAGCCGGATGGACGACCGTGCGTATCTCGACACGGATGCCGAGCGGCCGCTGCGGCACGCGCTGGAGGTGCGGCACGCGTCGTACGTCAATGCCGGTTTCGTCGAACTGCTGCGCACGCACGACATCGCCCTGGTCACGGCCGACACGGCGGGTAAGTGGCCGTTCCTGCTCGACCAGACCTCGGATTTCGCCTACGTGCGGCTGCACGGGTCGCAGGAGTTGTACGTCAGCGGCTACTCCGACGAACTGCTCGACGTGTGGGCCGAACGCATCCTGGGCTGGGGTGCCGGCGGCCGGGACGTGTTCGTCTACTTCGACAACGACGTGAAGGTTCATGCGCCGTACAACGCGATCTGCCTCGCCGAGAAACTACGCGAAGCGATCGACTGACCGAAGGGGCGGACGGCCCCGAAACCCGAGTCAGGGAGCGACGACCTCTGAGATTTCTGCGGGTGACCGCGCTCGCGGGTGTAACCGCTCGTAGCCGAGCGCGCCGGCCGCGACGACCACTGTCCACAGGACATAGATACCCGTCATGACGAGGAGGACGGTGACTGCGACAAGCGCAATGACTGCCGCGCGCCGGGACCAGCTGCCGGGGTCGAGCAGGCGTACGCCGGCGGCCATGCTCAGCACGTAGACGAGGACGAATGAGCCGGTCGTGAGCAGCACCAAGGGGCGTGGACTCGCTCCTGTCATCGAGACGAGCGCGAGCGAGGCCCAGGACATGACTGCCACAACGGCGAGACTGCGCCGGGGGACCTCGCCAGCGCTGCTGCCGCGCGCGAACCAGACGGGCAGGGCGCCGTCGCGACCGAGCGCCGACCCGAGTTTGGCGGCGCCCGCGAAATAGGCGTTCATGGTGCCGAGCGTCAGCAGCAGTGCCGCGAAGGCAGTGAACACCTTCACCTGCCCTCCGACACCGATGGCGAGCAACTCGGCCAGCGGCGCGGAACTCGAGCCGGTTGCCGGGCCGAGGACGAGGATGCCGGCGGCGGCGATGCCAAGGTAGAGGGCGCTGATCACCACGACGGCTATCGCGGTCACGCGCGGTATCGCGCGGGCCGGTTCGGCGAAGTCGCCGGCCAGCGACGTCACCGCCTCCCAGCCGGCGAAACCCCACACCAGCACAGCAGCCGCCGGGCCGATCGCACCAAAACCGTGTGGCGCGAAGGGATGCAGATTGGCCAGCCGCGCGTGTGGCAGTGACGTGAGCGTGGCCGTCAGC
Source organism: Actinomycetota bacterium (assembly GCA_040005895.1). Lineage (GTDB taxonomy): Bacteria > Actinomycetota > Actinomycetes > BP-191 > BP-191 > JBDTYE01. The sequence continues at coordinate 4,841 of JBDTYE010000001.1, forward strand.
AGCAGCAGGATGAGCAACCCGGCGAGTGCGAGCTGCAGGCGGGCCGAAACACTGAGGCCGCCGAAGTTGGCTGCGCTGACGACGAGGATCAGGAGTGCCGCGGTGATCAAAGTCGTGGTCCGGCCACCGCCGAAAGCGGCAGCGACGTAGGCGCCGCCGAACATTGCGGCGGGCGGCGCGCCGACCGGGATCGCGAAGTAGAAGCACCAGCCGACGACCGCCGCGGCTCGCGCGCCGAAGGCGTTGCGGACGTAGGTCGACACTCCGCCTGCGTCCGGATAGCGGGCTCCGAGCGCGGCGAACGTGGCGGCGAGCGGCACCGACAAAGCGATCATCAGGATCCAGGCGAGCAGTGACGCGGGCCCCGCCGTTTGGGCGGCGAGCGCGGGCAGCGCGATGACTCCGGTGCCGAGCACCGCGCCGATCGACAGCGCCGCACCTTCGGGAACTGTCATCTTGGCCACAGAGCATTGTCGCGGTGAGAGGCGACAAGTCGGCTAGGCGTTGCCCGCCAGCCGCCGGTCCAACAATTCGGAGAGCGCGATCGACTCGCCGTCGCCGGCGCCGCGCCCGATTTGCAAAGGCGGGTCGTGCGGTTCGAGATGCACGCCGACAACGTGCGCCCACCAGCTCGTCGGGACCGTGAGCAGGTAGAACTCGCCGTCGGTGCCCACTGCCATCCGGCCATCGGTGTGCAGCGCCCACCCGCGCAGCCTGGTCCGATAGGTCGACCGGCCGTCGTACCCCCGTGCGCGCAGCGGCGCCGGCGCAATGCCGAGCCGGATCGCGGCTTGCACGAAGTCGGCAACCACACTGCGGGCGCGCTCGCCGTCGACGGCGCGCTCCCGCCGATGGGCTGCGGCGTGTTCGGTGGCCGCGTGCCGGCGCCGATCGGTCCATGGATCGGGTGCGGTCATGCTCGCGACGGTACTAGGCCGCGGATACGGTGATGCATCCGCAGCATCCGCAGCAACCACGGAGCGAGCCCTTATGACGCCCAGCCAGCAAGCCGAGTACGCCGCCCGGCCGATCCGGTGGGGGATCGCCGGCCCCGGTGGCATCGCGGCCAAGTTCGCCGCCGACTTCCCGCACCTGGACGGTGACGCCGAGATCGTTGCCGTCGGATCGCGCCGGCGCGCCACGGCGGATGAGTTCGGCGACCGGTTCGGCATCGAACGCCGGCACGCGTCGTACGCCGATCTGGCCGCGGACGGCGGCGTCGACGCGGTCTACGTCGCAACGCCCCACCCCATGCACTACGACACGGCGATGCTCGCCATCGAAGCCGGTAAGCACGTTCTCATCGAGAAGCCCTTCACGATCAACGCCGGCGAGGCGGGGCGGCTGGTTGCGGCAGCCCGCAACGCGGGCGTGCTGCTGATGGAGGCGATGTGGACCCGGTTCCTGCCGCACATGGACGACGTACGGCAGATCCTCGCGAGAGGCGAGCTCGGTGACATCCGCACGGTGACCGCCGACCATGGCCAGTGGTTCGCGGAAGACGCGGAGTTCAGGCTCTTCGCGCCGGACCTTGGCGGGGGCGCGCTGCTCGACCTTGGCGTCTATCCGATCTCGTTCGCTTCGATGGTGCTGGGCAAGCCCGACCGCATCACGGCCGTCAGCGATCCGGCTTTCACCGGCGTCGACGCGCAGACTTCGATGATCTTCCAGTACGACGCCGGCCGGCATGCGGTGCTCACGACGACTCTCCAGGCGGCGAGCGCCAATGTGGGCACGATCGTCGGCACCGAAGCGCGCATCGAGATCGAGCGGACGTTCTACGCGCCGACGTCGTTCTCAGTGATCAGCCGGGCCGGCGAGGTGAGTCGGCACGAGCACCCGCGGATCGGCAACGGCCTGCGCTACCAGGCGGCCGAAGTGGCCCGTTGCCTGCGTGCCGGACTGCTGGAGAGCCCGTTGCTGCCGCTGGACGAAACGGTCGAGATCATGGAGACGATGGACGAGGTACGTCGCCAGATCGGCCTGGTCTACCCGCAGGAAAAGTAGCTCGCCGCGTCTGCGCAGCGGGGCTTTGTGCGCGCAGCGCTTACCGCTTCGGCTGGCCTCGGTGTCTAGGAGTCCGGTTCGGCTGGACCGGTGTGGCCTGCCAGGAAGCGCTCGAGCTCGGCGCCGAGTTCGTCGGCCGTCGGCAGTCGGGTTGCGCCCTCAGCGAGCAGGTTGCGGCCCTGCCCGCGCAACACGGCGTCGTACTGGGATTCGAGCGCCGCAACAGCGGCAGCGATCTCCTCGGCGCCGGCGACCTGCTCGTTGATGGACTCGAGCGCGGACCGGGCCGCGGTCGCGAGTTCGCCGACCGGGAGATCGAGGCCGGACGCGTCGGCGACGGCGCGCACCAGCGCCTCGGCGGCCGGTGCGAACTCGATCTGGGCGAGGTAATGCGGCACGTGTACAGCGAAACCGATGGCGTCGTGGCCCGCTTGGCCGAGCCGGTACTCGAGCAGGTTGCCGGCACTGGCGGGCACCTGAACCGTGCTGATCCAGTGCTCTGACGGCGGCACGATCTCCGGTCGGGTGCCGTGCGCAGTCATGCCGATCGGCCGCGTGTGCGGGACGCCCATCGGGATCGCGTTCAAACCGACAGTCAGGCGCACGCCCAGTGTCTCGATGACGTGGCGCACGGCTTCGCAGAAGCGGTCCCACTGGATGTCGGGTTCGGGCCCGGACAGCACCAGGAAATGGGCGCCCTTAGCGTCGGTGAGCGCGGTGATGTCGAGCGAGGGTTCGTCGTACGCCGCCCAGGTGTCCTCGACGAAAGTCAGCAGCGGGCGCCTGGCCCGGTAGTCGAGCAGCTGGTCCACATCGAAGCGGGCAACGACGATCGCAGGGGAGGACTGCAACAGGTGGCTGCGAACCAGTTGACGCACCTGCCCAGCATCGACGAAACCGTCGAGTGCCTGGATGAGCACACAGCCGCTCAGGTCGGGCAGGTCGGGGGCCAGTTCATAGAGATCGGTTGGGTCCAGCACAGCGCTGCCTCCGCAGGTGGTGTTGCGATGTCTGCGCCCTATCCAACGCCAGGTGGACGACCGAGTCATACCTGCGTACGCCGATTGGCCGGCTCAGCCGCCCGCGATAGACGGAACGACGTCGACAAGGATCCCGTCCTGCAGGCGGGTCGTCGGCCCGCCGCTGTCGCGCACGTCGATGCCGTCGACGTACACGTTGACGTGCCTTCGCAGGGCGCCTGTGTCGTCGCGCAGCCGTCGGCCAAGAACGGGGTACGCCGACGCGAGTTCGGCCAGCAGGCCAGCAACGGTCGCATCGTCGGCGGCGAGTTCGACGGGCAGGACACGCGCGCCCGCAACCGTGTCGGCCAGCGCTGCAGGCAGCATCACGCGAACGCTGATGCGGTCGCCGGTCAGGGCAGCCACGCGGCGCGCAGGGACAGTACGTCGGGAAGGTGCTCGGCCACGGAGACGAACGAGTCGCCCTCATCGGCGCTGGCGTAGACGCACCCGTCCCGTGTGCCGACGTAGACACCCGCGGGATCGCCGCTGTCGACACAGGCGGCGTCGCGCAGCACCGACACCCAGCAGTCGTCGGGCAACCCCGCCCCGAGCTCGCGCCAGGTCGCGCCTGCGTCATCGGTTCGGTGGACGCGCAGTCGCCCAGCAGGCGGGACGCGCTCACCGTCTGCTACCAGGGGCACGACCCAGGCCGTGCCGGAACGGGAGGGGTGCGCCAGGATCGTGAATCCGAAGTCGCTCGGCAGACCGTCGGCGATCGAGGCCCAGGAGGCGCCCGCGTCGTCAGAGCGGTAGACGCCGTGATGGTTCTGCGCGTAGAGCCGCTGCGGCCCGGCCGCATCCGCGACGACCTTGTGCACGCACTGCCCGAACTCGGGCTCAGGTCCAGGGATGAAGTAGGCGGAGATGCCGCTGTTGGACGGCCGCCATGAGGCGCCGCGGTCGTCCGAGGCGTAGACGCCTCCTGTCGACATCGCGGCGACCACGCGGTCGGAGCGGGGATCCGGGATCACCGTGTGCACGGCGGCGCCACCGAAGCCTGGATGCCATTGCGGCCGGTGCGGGTGGTCCCAGAGGCCGTCGACGATGGCGAAGGACTGCCCGCCGTCCTGGCTGCGCCACAGCGACGTCGGCTCGCAGCCGGCCCACACCACATCTTCGCGGCCCGCCGAGTCAGGCTGCAGTTGCCACACCCGTTCGAGACTGGCCCCCGCCGTTTCGTCGAAGCGGATCGCGCCGTTGGGCGTCTCCTCCCACGTGGCGCCCAGATCATCCGACCACTTCACTGTCGGGCCCCAGTGCTCGCTGCGTACGCCGACGAGCAATCGGGCGGGCGTCCGCCGGACGTCGAAGGCAACCGCAGGCACTTCGCGCATCAGGAAATGCGGGCCGTCGAGCCGCCAGTCGGATCGTGCCTCGTCACTGTGCGCGAGCCACAATCCCTTGCGGGTACCGATCGCCAGCACCGTTCGCATCTGCGGTCTCCTCGCGTGCCTGTGCGTGTGCACCGCGGCCATCTGCCGCGCTGCGGTCAGCCAACCGGCGCGCGGCGTACGGGTCAAGGGCAGCGGCCGGGCATGATGGGCGCATGACGTCAGGCGACGAGTTCACCCTGCGCCGGCACGCAGCGCGCGCCGGCGCCCTCATCGAGGTGACGCAGAGCCTTGCCGATGCCGGCACCGATCTGCCGCGGCTGGCCGACCTGGTGCTCGACCGGGTCGCGCAGCTCGTGGGTGACGCAGTCACTGTCTGGACGCTGCCTGTGGGCGCTTCCGATGTCGTCGCGGCCGGCAGCACGCACATTGACGAGCAGGCCCGGCGAATGCTCGCGGACATCCAGGTCAACGCCGGACCGCAGAGTGCCGATGGCATCACCCGAGCCGTGATCGACACGGGTGAACCGCTCGTGATCTACGACTTCGCCTACGAGGACTACGTCGAACGCATTCACCACACGTACCGGCCGTGGATGAAGCAGTACGGAGCGAGCAGCCTGGCGGTGTTGCCGATGCGGGCTCGCGGACGGGTGCTCGGCGCCATCGGCGCAACGCGGGACCGGGGGAGGCCGCAGTACACGCAGTTCGAGATCGACTTCATGCAGGCGATCGCAGACATCGCCGCTGTGGCGTTCGACAACGCGCACCTTCTCGCCGGCGAGGGCAACTCCCCGAGCTGATTTCTCCGGGATCGGCTGATTCCGCCGTGAGTACTCGACTTCACCCGACGGTTGGTGGTTCAGCGTGTCGTCAACCGGTGGCTGGTTTGTTCCGTCATGCTCAATGCGTGAAGGCCCCTCCAAGTATGAGTTGGAGGGGCCTTCACCGGGTCCCGGTTGCCCGCGACCCCTGCCACCGAAAGCGGCACCCGCCGCTGCCGACTCAGTCCGCTGCGTCGCGCGGGTCGCCCCGTGCATCGCTGCGTCGCTGTGCCTGGCTGCGTCCGTTGCCCCTCCGTTGGCGCCGGCTTCGGTTTCCCTCCGCCGTGGCGCCTCCGGATGGTCCCGGTAGCGAGCCTCCGTGTTCGGTGACGTGCAGCGATTTCTAACGGTCCCGCGAGCGCGTGGCAAGAGGGTTGGCGAACTTTGTTCCGAGAAGTTTTTCTTTCCACAGCTTGCGCAGGGTTTTCCCCTGAACCCAAAGGGTTTTCCACCTCGCCGTGCACAGCTGCATCCACACCCGGACCGTTATGCAGTCCGGCCGGAGGCAGCCGCCGCGCCCTCGCTGACGGGGCGATGAGATGGCGATCATGCGGGCCGAAAAGGTCCGGAAATAGGTGTGAGGGCCCCTCCAAGTATGAGTTGGAGGGACCCTCACGTGGTCAGCTCTTGCGAACTGACCCAGCCACCGTTTTCGAGCGCCTCACGCGACCTGCTCGCCTTCGTCCGCCCCTACCGGAGTCGCCTCCGATCAGTACGAACGTCCGCGTGCCTGCCACTCCCTCTGGCGGTCCTGCCATCGCGCCACGACTCCGGTTGCCCTTCGCCGTGCCACTCCGGAGACCTCCCGGTGCGAGTCGCCGTGCTCGGTGACGTGGGTGATTTCTAAACCAGCCGAACCCCCATGGCAAGAGGAAATCCGAAGTATTTCCAGGATTTTTTGCTGTCCACAGCGGCTGCCTGCTTGTCCCCCGAAATCTCCTCGTTTTCCCCCGGCCGCTCCCCGTTGTCCACCGGTTGTACACGGGTTCGTCCACAGCGCAGGTTTGCCGGCCCGTTGTCCACACCCGGGAAATCCCGAGATGTCGGAGTGGCTAACGTGACGCCCCATGACGGGTAACCAGCAGTCGCCGGCCCGCTGATGTGCGGCATCGAAGTCCAGGTCGAGTCGCTGGCCGACGTCGGCAGGCGGCTCACGCTCGCCGCCCAGGTGGCCGGTGACATCGAGAAGCTGTGGGCCGCACCGGATCTGCTGGCGGGCGCCCGTGATTGCGGTGACGAGCAGTTCGCCGGGGCTATCGCCCGCTTCCTCCTCACGTGGGGCTATGGGTGCGCCGCCCTGCACGCTGACGCCAAGACGCTCGCGGGCCTGCTCAGAAGGGCCGGTGCCATCTACCTCGATGTGGAATCGGCGATCGCTGCCGGTGCTCCATGACCGAGCTCACTGCAGGTGCCGGCGCGACGACGCTCCTTCCCGGTAACCCGGAATCTGTCCGGGATCTGGCCCGGCGACTGGAGACCCTTGCCGGCGGGCTCGACGACGCGGCCGTCCACTTGGCTGCAATCCAGTCGGGCACCTGGCGTGGCAGCGCCGGAGACGCGTTCAGGTCGGTGCTCGACGAGCAGCCGGCGACCTTCCGTCGTGCGGCGGCGTCCTTCGGCCAGGCGCGCGTGGCGTGCACCCACTACGCGGATGTGCTGGAGGGCGCGCAGCGCACGGCCGCTCGGGCTGCGTCGGAATTCGATTAATCGCAGCGGGTCACGCGCGGATGGCAGGCCCAGGTCTCGGCATACCGGTCGGCGATGCATCCCTGCCTGCCCGTCGGCGCTCCGGCACCTACGCCGCAGTCACTGGGCCCACAGCCGCCGGCCATCGATCCCGGGGCCGGCCAACGGCTGTACGCCGAGTCGTTGCTCGAGGGGGCACGTGCCGAGGTGCGCGCCACGGGCGGTCGCGCTGCCGCGATGATCGAGGAAGCGGCCCGAAGCGCGCCCAGGCGACCCAACCTCCTGCATCAGGCGGGACACCAGTTCACGGAATTCGGAGGCGGTCTCGGGCAAGCTGTTGTGGGCATGGCTGACTTCGTCGTCACCTACAGCCCGGAGCGGCTGGCGCTGGACCCGGACGGATGGGCCGATGACGTGGAGTTGCTCGGCCACGGTCTGAAGAGTTCGGCTCGGCACCCTGACCGGTTCGCGGCAGCCGTGCTCGACCTGAAGACGTGGGAGACGTCACCGGCACGGGCGCTGGGGCATCTGGCGCCGACCGTGTTCCTGGCGGCCGCTACTGCCGGCGGCAGCGCTGTTGCCACCGCGAGCGCAGAGGCCGTCACCGCCACCGCCACCGGCGCGGCGGTGGCCGGTGGCATCAGCGAGGTGGCGAAGGGTTCAACCATCGTTCCTGCTCTCGCCGATGTGGGGGAGCTCGATCGGCTTCGGCACGAGGTGTCCGGGGGCAGCCACCCAGCGGGGTTCACACCTGGTGATGGATCGGCGGCAGCGCGCGCGACCGCGGAGCACATCGCACTGGGCGGAAATGTCGAGAGTGCCTGGTACAACACGAGACTGCGCGCAGGCGACGTGATCGCAACAGTCGAATCCGGTACACGCGATGGCGCCGACAACGTCATGGCCGTGCCGGTCCGCAGCGCGCCCGCGATGGCCGACCGCGAGCAGGGAGCGCCGATGCCTGGCTCGGTCTCTGCGAGACTCACGTCGATCACGGTGTACCGGATCAGCAAGGACATCGACGTCGCCGCCGCTCACGCTCGGCAAATCCGACCACCGGGCTTCATCGGGCCGATGGCTGCGAACTCGATCCGCATCTACATTCCCGATCTGCGCGACCTCATCGCCCGCGGCGTCCTCACTCCAGTTCAGATCCCGGTCGGCAGCTAGACCTGCTCACTGACGAAGCTGGTCGATGGCGCGCACTACCCGCTGCTCGGAAACCGGATACGCGGTCTTCAGCACCTGCGCGAAATAGCTGATGCGCAGCTCCTCGATCATCCAGCGGATCTGCGTGACCGCCTCGTCGCTCCGGCGAGCGGCCGGCAGGGAGGCGACGAGGTCGGCGTACTGCTGCTGCACGTGTTCGACTGCTTGCATCCACCCGCGGTCGCGGGCCGGGTTGTCCGGCAGCTTCTCCAACCGGCGTTCTATGCCCTGCACGTAGCGAGCGACGTCACCGAGTCGCGGCACTCCCGTCTCCGTCACGAACCCTGGGTAGACCAGCGCCTTGAGCTGGCTGCGCATGTCGGTCAGTGCTGGCAGCACTATCAGACTGGTGGCGTTCCCGAGCCGAGGCTCGAGGTCGGCGGTTGTCGACAGAATCCGTGCGACCTGGATCACGACGGCGTACGCCGCCTCGGCCAGTCCCGCCCGCACCACCGTCAGCAGCTTTGTCCAGTCGGCTTCGCTCCAGACGAGCCCGCCGTTGGCCGCGACCAGCGAATCGATCGCGCAGTCGGTGCAATCGGCAAAAAGTGCGGCCGGGCTGTTGTGGGGCGGGTGTGACAGGGCCAGCTTGGTCTCGTTGGTCAACCGTGACAGTACCGAGCGCGTCGGCGCGGGGGCGTTGAGCGCCAGCAATCGGCGCAACCCAAGACGCATCGAAGCGAGTTGCTCGGCCGGTGTCGGAAGAACGCGCAGTGCCACCGACTCGCCGGCCGCCACCAGTGCCGGGTAGCCCACGATCCGGTGGCCGTCGCGGGTCTCCTCGAAGATCTGCGCCACGTCGCCGAAGTCCCAGCTACGCAGGCCGGTTCGCTCGATAGATGCAGCGACCCGCGAGACGGTGGCTCGGACGGTCGGCTGCAGCTGGTGCTTCAGGGCGTCGAGATCCGGCGACTCGCCCAGGGTGCGACCGTCGTCGGCGACGACCCGGAAGGTCATCAGCAGGTGCGCCGGCACCCGCTCCGGCGCGAAGTCCGACCCCAGCACGACCACGCCTGCCATCGCGGTGAGCTCTCGTGCCAGAGCGATTGTGAGCTGCTCGGCGTACGGCGTCATCCGCTCGCGCGCCGCTTTGGCGTAGTTGGGCGCTGGAATGAAGCTGGTGCGGATGGCCTTGGGCAGTGAGCGGATGAGCGCAGTGATCAGGTCCTCGCGCAATGCGGGGATCTGCCAGCCGAAGGCTTGCGATTCGACCCGGTTGAGGATTGCCAGTGGTAGCACCACGGTGACGCCGTCAGCCGCACCTCCGGGATCGAAATGGTAGACGAGCCGCAGCGACAGGTCTCCGTAGGGCCAGTTGTCCGGGTAGTCGCTCTCCCGCACGCGCTCGCCTGCGATCAGCATTTCTCGTGAGAACGTCAGAAGGTCGGGGCGGGTACGCCGCTCCAGTTTCCACCAGGCATCGAAGTGCCGGCCCGAGACCACGTCCGCGGGTATCCGTTCGTCGTAGAACGCGAACAGGTCGTCGTCCGAGACGAGGATGTCGCGGCGGCGGACCCGGTGCTCGAGCTGCTCGACTTCGTCGAGCAGTTCGCGGTTGCGCGCGAAGAACGCGTGGTGCGTACGCCAGTCGCCCTCGACCAGCGCATGCCTGATGAACAGTTCGCGGGCGAGTGCCGGGTCGACCTCCGAGTAGGTCACCTTGCGACCCGTGACCAGCGGTACGCCGTAGAGCGTCACCCGCTCGAAGGCGACGACGGCGCCGTGCCGCGCCTCCCAGTGCGGCTCGTTGTAGGTGCGCGCGACGAGGTGCGCCGCAAGGGGCTCGACCCATTCGGGCTCGATCCGCGCGATGATCCGCCCCCACAGCCGGGAGGTCTCCACGAGCTCGGCCGCCATCGCGAAGCGCGGCGGCTTCTTGTAGAGCGCGGACCCGGGAAACACCGCGAATCGCGCACCGCGGGCGCCGAGATAGTCCTTCTTCTCGGCATCCCGCAGGCCGATGTGCGAGAGCAGGCCGGCGAGCAGGGAGATGTGCATGCGCATCGGTGCGGCGACCTGCTTGTCGTCGGTCCGGATACCGATGCTGCGGGCGGCGGAGCGCAGCTGGCTGTAGAGGTCCTGCCACTCGCGGACGCGCAGGTAATGGAGGAATTCGCCCTTGCACAGCCTGCGAAAGGCGCTCGAGGAAAGCGCCCGCTGCTGCTCCTGCAGGTGGTTCCACAGGTTGAGGTAGGCCAGGAAATCCGACGTCGGGTCGGCGAAACGGGCATGGAGCTGGTCGGCGTACTGCTGCTTGTCCACCGGACGCTCCCGCGGGTCCTGGATCGACAGCCCGGCAGCGATGACGAGGACCTCGTGCACGCAGCCGTTCCGGTCGGCCTCGACGACCATGCGCGCCAGCCGCGGGTCGACCGGCAGTTGCGCGAGCTGCCTGCCGATCGCAGTCAGTTGCTTCTTCGGGTCGGTCCGGCCCGGCTCGAACGCGCCGAGTTCCTCGAGCAGCTGTACGCCGTCCCGCACGTTGCGCCGGTCCGGCGGGTCGAGGAACGGGAACGCGCCGATGTCGCCGAGGCCGAGCGAGGTCATGGCGAGAATGACCGATGCCAGGCTGGTCCTGACGATCTCGGGGTCGGTGAACTCGGGCCTCTGGAGGAAGTCTTCTTCCGCGTACAGCCTGATGCAGATGCCGTCGGAAAGCCTGCCACAGCGGCCTTTCCGCTGGTTCGCCGAGGCCTGCGAGATCGACTCGATCGGCAGTCGCTGCACTTTGAGCCGCTGGCTGTAGCGGGAGATACGCGCGGTGCCGGGATCAACGACGTACCGGATGCCAGGGACGGTCAGTGAGGTCTCCGCGACGTTGGTCGCGAGCACGACGCGCCGCTCGGAGTGCCGTTCGAAGACCCGGTGCTGCTCGGCCGATGACAGCCGGGCGTAGAGGGGCAGGATTTCGGTGTCGGGAAGCCGCAGGCCGTTGAGCGCGTCGGCCGTGTCGCGGATCTCCCGCTCGCCGGAGAGGAACACCAGGACGTCGCCGGCACCCTCCGTCCAGAGTTCCTCGACGGCGTTGCTGATTGCCTGGATCTGATCGACGTCGATGTCGTCGTCGAAGGGCCGGTAACGCACTTCGACCGGGTAGGTCCGGCCGGACACTTCGACGACGGGCGCATCGCCGAAGTGCGCAGAGAACCTCAGCGGGTCGATGGTCGCGGACGTGATGACGACCTTGAGGTCGGGCCGGCGGGGGAGCAGCGCTTTGAGGTAGCCGAGGATGAAATCGATGTTGAGGCTGCGCTCGTGCGCCTCGTCGATGATCAGCGTGTCGTACTGCCACAAGGACCGGTCGTTCTGCAGTTCGGCGAGCAGGATCCCGTCGGTCATCACCTTGACCAGCGTGTTGTCGCTGGAGTGATCGGTGAACCTGATCTTGTATCCGACAGTTTCGCCGATCGTCGTACCCAGCTCCTCGGCGATCCGGTCGGCGACGGATCGCGCGGCGATGCGCCGCGGCTGGGTGTGGCCGATGGTGCCGGTGACGCCGCGGCCGAGTTCGAGGCAGATCTTGGGCAGCTGGGTGGTTTTACCCGAGCCGGTTTCGCCCGCGACGATGACGACCTGATGGTCTCGGATCGCGGCCAGGATCTCGTCCTTGGCCAAGCTGATCGGCAGATCCGGCGGATAGCGGATCTCTGGTATGCCGCCTGAGCGGCTGGCGATCCGGGCCGCCGCGGCGTCGAACCGGGCCGTGAGATCGGCAAGCGCCGTCTGCGCGCGGGCTGGATCGAGCTTGCGGGTGTGATCGAGGCGACGCGCCAGATCGCGCTGATCGCGCAACATCAGCCGCGGAATGCGCTCGGCCAGCTCCTCGGCGAGCGTGACGGCTGACATCTCCATGGGTCGGGTCAGAATACCGAGAGCGGTAGCCTCGGGTGACCCTAGGAGCCACGGATGCCAGCCGTACAGTGCCCGAACTGTGACAGCCACGACATAGATGCGGTCGGCAAGACGCCCGCCGGCGACCTGCAACTCAAATGCGACGATTGCGGCACGGAGTGGACTCGCACCCCGAATCGTCCCTGCCCGAAGTGCGCCGCAATCGACGTCACGCACACCGACGCGGCTGGCTACCTGTGCCGCGGCTGCGGGCACAGCTGGCGTGACATCCCGATGGCGCCGCCGGAGCCGGTGCCGGTCAAGGCGACGCGCGCGCGAGCCGTCAAGTCCACCGCGGCCAAGTCGGCCGCCACGGTCGCCACCGTCGCGGCGACTGAAGCTGGGCGACCGGTCTTGGGCGGTGCGGCGCACCGGGTCGGCGCGGTTTGGGAAAAACTCGAAACGCATGCCGGCGAGCCGTTCACGCTCAAGAGCGGCCAGCAGTTCAGCTACCAGGTGAGCGCTGACGTGCTGATGCCCACAAGCGCCAACTGGGACGTGCCCAAGGGCGAGTTCGCCGAGGCCTTACGCCGGATGCCCATTGCCGGTCCGGCGCAATTGAAGGACCTGCAGGCGGCGGCGTTCATCTTCGCTCTGCTGCAGGACGTGCGGATCGCTCCGGCCTGGCAGTAAAGCCGGGCCATCACTTCACGGCTACTGCGCCCGGCGGCCCTGGGAAGAGCTGACGCGACGCGGATGTTCTGTGTGGCGTCGGTCAACCGAACAGCAGGAGGCAATCCGTGCCCATCACCGGTATCAACCACGCTGTCCTCTACGTGCGCGATGTTCAGACGAGCGCGGCCTTCTACACCGAGGTGCTCGGCTTTCGGGTCATCCCGATGACACCGGCCGGATTCCGCGGCGCTGTCTTCCTGCAGGCCGCTGCGTCGACGAATGACCACGACCTCGGGTTGTTCGAGATCGGAGCCGCGGCGGGCCCGTCCGGTGCCGGTCGCTCGACAGTGGGGCTGTACCACCTGGCCTGGGAGGTCGACACTCTGGCCGAACTCGAGCGGCTGCAGGGTGTGCTGGCCGCCCGCGGCGCCCTGGTTGGCGCCAGTGACCACGGCACGACGAAGAGCTTGTACGGCAAGGATCCGGACGGTCTCGAGTTCGAGATCGCCTGGCTGGTCCCCGCGTCGTACATCGATGCCGACACGACCGAGGCCCGCCGGCGTATCGGCCACCTGGATCTCGAGCGCGAGAAGGAGCGGTACGGCGCTACGACGGCGGGCGGCGTCTGACGCGCCCACATGGGTGCCCTCGTCAAGCAGTGCGCGATATCCGCCGATAGGCAGACGTCTGCTCAGACCACCACTCGAGACGAGGATTCCGGTGCTTACGGCCGTAGCCGGATTGTTCGCGCTGATCACCTGTGTCGTGATCGGACACTGGTACCTGACGCGCGTCGACGAACTCGGGCGGCAGGTCGCATTTCCGAAGTTGTGGGTCGCGCTCCTGGTCGTCCTCAGCCTCTTCGCGGCGACCCCGGGCGTGCTTCGGGCCAGGCTGGAAAACCGCCTGAGCGGCGTTGCCTCGACCCTCTCCGGACGGCGAGTGCGGGTGCGATGCCAGGCATTCGGCGCCGCGTTCGTCGACGCCGGCGGTGAGCTGGGCTACGTGAAGTGGAAGCAGGATGGCACGCCAGTGAGCTGGACGCTGATCAAGCGAAATCAGTGCAACGACCTGTCCGGCTATCTCGACTCAGGTAAGCACGATACGAACTTCAAGCGAATGCTCGCGGTGCACATCCTGACGCACGAGTCGATGCACCTGGCATCGATCACGAACGAGGCGGCCGCCGAATGTGCTGCCGTGCAGCGGGATGCCCGGACCGCACGGCTGCTCGGAGCATCCGCGGTCGATGCGCGGGCACTGGCCGCGCAGTACTACGCGACGGTTTATCCGCGGATGCCGGATGCCTACCGATCCGCGGACTGTAAGGCGGGCGGCGTACTCGACGAAGGACTTGAGGACGCGCCGTGGTTGGCGGCCTAACGGCTTGCTAGTGGTCGGAACCGCTCGACCAGCTCATTTTCATGTACGTCCGACACCTTGCGGGGTCAACGGGTCCGGATGCGGGCGGCGTACCGGCCGTCTCTGCGGTCGATCGTCACCGGCACCCCGAAGCAATCAGAGACAGCAGAATCGGTCAGGACGTCGTCGATGCGGCCCGCGGCGCGCAGCCGCCCGGCCCGCAGCAGCATGGCGTGCGTGAAGCCGATAGGCACGTCCTCCACGTGGTGCGTGATGAGAACGGTCGCAGGCGCGGCGCGGTCCGCGGCAACGTCGGCGAGCAGGGCGACGAGTTCCTCGCGCGCCCCGAGGTCGAGGCCGGTGGCCGGCTCGTCGAGCAGCAGCAGCTCCGGATCCGTCATGACAGCGCGCGCGAGCTGGACCCGCTTGCGCTCGCCTTCGGAGAGGGTGCCGTAGGTGCGGCCGGCGAGTCCGCGGGCGGCAAACGCGTCGAGCACGTCCAAGGCGCGCTCGTCGTCCATCTCGTCGTACACCTCATGGCCGCGCCGGGTGATGCCATAGCCCGCGATGCGTACGACGTCGAGCGCGGTCGCGTCCGGCTCGAACTGCTCGTGCGCCAGCAGGCTGACCAGGCCGATTCGGGAGCGCAGGTCGGCTAGCTCCTCGTCATCCTCGCGGCCGCCGGCGCGGACCCGCTCACCGAGCAGGTCGACGATTCCGCGCATCGGCGCGAGCCGCGCGCCCGCCACTTCGAGCAGTGTCGTCTTGCCGGCGCCGTTGGGACCGAGGACCACCCAGCGCTCGCCCTCGCGGACCGTCCAGGTGATGTGGTCGAGGATCCGGTTGCCGCCGCGCACGACGGTGACGTTGTCGAACCGCACCAACGGGGCGCGCGTCTGCCGATCCAACCTGCCAGCTGCTCCCGTCGTGGCCCCGCCGTCGGAGCAGACCCTACCCGGCTGCGTGAGCCGCTTCCGGCAGGCTGCCTCTGCCGGCTTTCAGCGGCCGCGGCCGAACGCGGCGAGGAGTCGCGTCTGCGCGTCGGCGTCCTCAGGTACCGTCGGCCGCGGGCCGATCGCGCCGCCGCCCCGGTACATCTCCTCCCGCTCGCTGAACCATTCGGCACAGGCCGCGACGAGTTCCGGATCCAACGTGTCGTCGGCCCCGATGGCGGTCGCCAGATCCCAGCCGTGGACCAGGTGGTCGGCGAACAGCTGGAGGGCGTATTCACTGCCTGGTGTGTCGCCGAAGGACAGGTGGACCGTACTTTCCATGGCGCCGGGCTCGCTCGCCGCCGCGGCGGCGGCACGGGCCGAGTCGGCGACGGCGGCCCTGGGATCAGCGCCGAGCAGGTCGCCGTCGAACTGGTCCCCGACCTGCTCGATGGTCTGCCCGGCGAACAGCGGCGGCGTCCAGCGTTCCTCGCCGACGACGTGGTTGACCAACGCCCGGACGTCCCAGTCGGCGCACGGTGTCTGTGTAGACCACTGGTCATCACGGACCGAACTCGCGACACCAGCGAAGTACTCGATCGCCCTGCGATGCAGGTCTGCGACGTCCATGACGGGTCCTCCCGGCTGCGCGGCCTCTGAAATTGACTGGGCACATCGTCGTACGCCGGACGGGTTTCGTCACGCAGTTGAGGATTGACCGCGCGAGCCGTCGGCGTACGGTGGAATCACCCGATTTTCGGCCGTGAGGGAGCTGTCATGGACGCTTTCATCGTGGAACTCAAGAACCAGCCTGGGACTTTCGGGAAGGTGGCTGACGCGATCGCCGCCCGAGGGGTCAACGTCATGTGCGCGGGGGCGGCCTTCGCGGACTTCGGGATCGCGACGTACGTCGCGGACGACAGCGCCGGCCTGCGCTCCGGACTCGAGGACTGCGGCGCCGACTTCCGCTCGGTTCCCGCAATAAAGGTGAGAGTCGACAACCGGCCCGGTTCGGGGGCGGAGCTCGCCCGGATATTGTCGGACGCAGGCGTCAACCTCGACGTGTTCATGCCGATCGAGATCTCCGCGGACAAGGCCGTTGTGGCAATCGGCTGCGAGAAGATCGATCGCGCGCGCACCGCGCTCGGGGACCGAGTTATCGCCTAGGCGGTCCCCGATGGGGCGGTGGCAGTAACCGCGCTGTCCGCTGACCCGCCGCTCGATCACAGGCTCTTCTCGCCTGCAATCGAGCAATAGACCTGTCGCCCCGACGGCACTGCAGGCCGCTGGCGTGTCTGCTGTGTGTCACGGCGCCTGGAGATGGCCGGTGACCATGTCATTTGTGGTCACCGGTTCGACTAAACGGAGGACGACCGTCATGGCCGCGCGTTTTCGATAGTCCGGCCTTTCGACCGGTTACAGACCGGTGCTCGCGCCCCGATAGTTGGCCCCGGCCGGCAATTGCCGATCTTCCTATCTCTGGCCCCTCAACGGGCGCGGATCATCCTCCGAAAGGGGAGCACCATGCTGGAGCTCATCGTCAAGTTGCAGAACCGTATGGCGAACGAAGACGGCGCGACCGCCGTTGAGTACGGCATGCTCGTCGCACTGATCGCCGCCGTCATCGTCGGTACCGTCGCCGCTCTCGGCACCCAGATCAACGGTGCTTTCCAGACGATCGTCACGGCTCTGTAGTTCGCGCAATCAGGATGTCGCAGCGCCCGCAGTTTTCTTGTGGGCGCTGCGACTACTTACAGACAAGGGCTGCCATGCGCGGGTTTGGTGCATTCCGAAACGTTGACGACCGCGACTCCGGTGCGACGGCGGTCGAATACGCATTGCTGGTGGCGTTCATTGCTACCACTATCGTCGGTGCCGTTGGCGCGCTCGGCGTAGTGCTCGGCCCGATGTTCGCGATCACGTGGTAGGTGCTGAGCGATGTTTCGGTCACTGAGGACACGGCGCATTCGAGACGATGCGGGAGCGTCCGCCGTCGAGATGGCGATCCTGCTCCCCGTGTTGATGGCCATCCTCTTCGGCGTCCTGGAGTACGGCGCCTATTTCTTCAACCGTATGACGCTGTCGCAGTCGGCCCGGGAGGGTGTCCGCCTGCTCGCCCTCGGCTCCACCTCGGCCAGCGCGCAGACGCGAGCGACGTCGGCCGCCGCCCCTCTCACGGGAGTGACCTTCCCGACCACGACCATCTGCCCGGTCGGCGCAGCCTTGACCGCGAACGCGACTCTTGCGGTCCGCCGGACGGTCAATTTCCCGTTCCCGCTGCCGGGCCTGACCACTTCGACAGTCATTACAGAGACGGCGGTGATGAGATGCGGCGTGTAGTTGGTGACGACAGCGGTGCGGTTGCGATATTCGTGGCAATCATGGCCTTCGTCCTCATCGGGTCGTTGGCACTCGCCGTAGACGTCGGCGGTCGGTATCAGGAACGCCGCCAGATGCAGAATGCAGCGGACGCTGGTTCGCTGGGAGTGGCCAAGGACTGCGCTACGAAGGCTACCTGCCCCGTCGCCCCCGCCACGACTACCGCGAACGGCTACCGGTCGAGCAACACGACGGTCAGCAACTCGTCTATCACGCGGGTATGCGGTCCGGCGGCCACGACGTTGCCGGCTTGTCCAGCGAACCAAGGGCCGTGGGACTGTCCGTTATTGCCGGGCGGCGCTCTTGCGACCGCGCCCTACGTCCAGGTGGAGACAAAGGCCTGGGCCCCGCCGCTGTTCGCTGGCGTATTCGGTAACACCGGAAACTGGGTCCGTTCGTGCGCTCGTGCGTCCTGGGGCAGCCCGGGCAGCCTCTCAGCCGCTTTGCCGATCACGCTGTCGAAGTGCGAGTTCGACAATGCCTTGCCACTGAAGGCGTTGCCGATTCCGCCGTACCCCGGCCCGTCCACGGTGATCTACCTGCACGATCCGGATCCAACGCACGTGTGCAAGGACAGCAGGAGTGGTGCGGATCTTCCCGGCGGATTCGGCTACCTGAGTACGTCGACGTGTACGTCCGTCATCAGTGACCTGCTGGGTTGGTTCGACGACAAGACGGGCAACTCGCCGCCGTCGTCGTGCTCCAATGCGATCTTCAGTGCGCTCGTCGGCACGACGATTCAGCTTCCGATCTTCAACGATCTGAACGGATCCCCGGGCACGAACGGGGCTTATCGGATGTACGGCTACGCGTCGTTCGTCCTCACGGGTTACCAGCTCGGCGGACAGTACAAGCAGAAGGACGCCTCGCGCGGCAACGCCTTTCCTTGCTCGAATCCACAGAACTGCATCAGCGGTTTCTTCGTCAGCAACCCGGTGCCCACCCAAGGAACCATCGGTGGACCCCCGGGCACGGGCGTTGCCGTCGTCCAATCCAGCGGCTGATACGCCGAAACGAGGGGAAGATTTCACGTGACGCGAAGGATTGTCCTTTTCATTGTTGCTTTGTTGCTTGCGACGCTCGGCATGCTCGCCGTGCTCGTTTATGTACGCGACGCGGACTCGCGTGCCGTCGCTGCTAACTCACCGGTCACGGTCGTCGTGGCGAAGAGCGAGATTGCTGAAGGCACAACCGTCGAGGAGGCGTTGAGTAAAGGCGATCTCGCGACGCAGGAGTTCGCGGCCTCAGCCGTGCCGTCGGAGGCGGCGAGGACAACATCTGAGTTCAGTGGGCAAGCGCTGACGACAATTTACAAAGGCCAGATCGTCGCGCCGACCTTATTCGGTTCGCCCCCGGCCGCCCCTCTGAAGTTTCCGATTCCAGCCGGGAAGATGGCGCTGGCAATTCAGGTGAGCGATGCGCAGCACGTCGGACAGTTCCTGGAGCCGGGTGCACACGTAGCGGTCTTCGATACCTTCACCAGCAGCACCGGCGACAAGGGTCCGTGGACGCCGAGCGGTGACGGGCTCTCCCAGAATTTCGACAACAACCAGGCGACCCGGCTGCTGCTCGACCGGGTCGACGTCCTCGCCGTGGGCGCAACCACCACCGTCGTCGCCCAGAACAGCAGCTCCCCTGACACCAGCTCCCCCGGAACCGGCTCGAAGGACAAGACGGCGTCCGACGCCGCTAAGAGCGCGGCTGCGACACCTGTCGCGACAACCTCGGTTCTGCTGACGCTTGCAGTCGATCAGGCGCAGGCTCAGAAGCTGATTCACGCCTCGCAGACCGGCAGTCTGTACTTCACGTTGCTGTCGGACAGCTACACCCCGAAACCTGCTCCCGGAGTCGACAACCGCAACCTCTTCGACGGGAAGTAGTCGTGACAATTCTCGTCGAAGCGAACCAGGAAACGGCCGGCTACCTGCGGTCGGCACTCGGTCCGGGAACCACCGTTGAAGGCATCACCTCCCTGCGCCGGACACTTGAGCATGCGCCCGAGGATGTGATCGTCTTCGGCCCGGAGACGGACTTCGATGCGGCGTGCGAGTTCGCTGCGGCGGAGCGGGTGGCCAACCCCACCCGCGGTGTGGTGCTCGTCCGGCGGCGGGTCGACACGGCAGTTCTGGCTCAGGCGATGCGAGCGGGCATCCGTGAGGTGGTTTCAGCCGACAATCTCCAGCAGGTGAACGAAGCGTGCCGGGCCGTCGCGAGTGTTTCGAATGAATTGCGAGCCGCGCAGCGACTGCCTGGAGTCGTCGACCCTGGCGCGGGCGCCGGACAGGTGATCACGGTCTTCTCCGCAAAAGGCGGTTCAGGCAAGACCACGATCTCGACCAACCTGGGTGCGGCATTGAATCTCCAGGGCAGCAAGGTCTGTGTCGTAGACATAGATCTCGGCTTCGGTGACGTCGCCATCTCCATGCAGTTGTTCCCCACCCGCACCGTCGCTGACGCGGTGGCGTTGACACACCTCGACCAGACGGCCGTGCAGTCGCTCGTCACGCGCTACCGCGACCAGCTGGACACGATCCTCGCTCCGGTCGAGCCGGGCATGTCGGAGAGTATTCCAGGGCAGACGATCGTCGGCCTGCTGCGGGTTCTGAAGACGATGTACGACTACGTCGTCATCGATACGCCGCCTGCGTTCACCGAGCATGTCCTGTCAGCCTTGGACGAAACGGACTGGCTGCTGCTACTCGCGACGCTCGACGTACCCGCACTGAAGAACCTCAAGCTCGCACTCGAGACGCTCGACATCTTGAACTACCCGGAATCCCAGCGCCTGCTCGTGCTGAACCGGGCCGACTCTCAAGTGGGCCTGAACATGGGGGATGTCCTGAAAATTCTCGGCACCCCAATCGCGCTGGAGGTGCCCTCGAGCCGGGCCGTGCCTGCATCGATCAACCGCGGAGTCCCGCTCGTCTACGACCAGCCGAACCATCCGGTCAGCCAGGCGATACGCAGGTTCGCGAAAGCGCAGTTTCCCCGAGGACTTGCACCCGCCATAGCCGGACACGGACGGCGTGGCTTTGCATTGCACCGTAAGGGGGGTGCCGCATGACCAGCCTCGCCGACCGAATGGCAGCAGCACGTCGCGCCCAGTTGGCACCCGAGGCCATCGCGCCCGCAGCCGGCCCGCGTCGAGCCGTCCGCACAGTCGACCCGTTCGCGGCAGTCAAACGGAGCGTCCACGCCGCCCTTGTCGAGACTCTCGGGCCGCGGCTGTACGACGCGCACATGACCCAGTCGGAACTGCAGGCCCAGGTCAGGCAGAGCCTGCAGATGGTGCTGGAGAAGGAGGAAACGCCGCTCACGCTGGTGGACCGGACTCGCATCGCCCAGGAAGTAGCGGACGACATCCTCGGATACGGCCCGTTGGAACCGTTTCTGCGCGACCCGGATGTCACCGAGATCATGGTGAACGGACCCTCTCAGATCTACGTCGAAGTCGGCGGTCGCCTCCGCTGGGTGGATGCGAGCTTCTCGGACGACATTCATCTCCGCCGCACCATCGACAAGATCGTCGGTCGCGTCGGCCGCCGCGTCGACGAATCCAGCCCCATGGTCGACGCGCGGCTGCCCGATGGCAGCCGTGTCAACGCAGTCGTCCCGCCCATCGCGCTGGACGGCTGCATGCTCACGATTCGCAAGTTCGCTGCGGAGCCGCTAACGGCGCGCGACCTCGTGGGCCTCGGCACGATAACGACGGCGGCGTGGCAGTTCATCGAGGCCGCGATCCGTGGCCGGGCGAACATCCTGATCGCCGGCGGAACGGGATCCGGCAAGACAACGACGTTGAACGTCCTGTCTTCAGCGATTCCGGATGATGAGCGCATCGTCACGATCGAGGATGCCGCCGAGCTGCAACTGTTCCAGGCGCACGTGCTTCGACTGGAATCGCGCCCCTCGAACGTCGAGGACCGCGGTGAAATCACCATCCGGGAGCTGGTGCGCAACTCGTTGCGCATGCGTCCGGACCGGATCGTCGTCGGAGAGGTTCGCGACGGCGCGGCTCTCGACATGCTGCAGGCCATGAACACAGGTCATGACGGATCGCTGTCGACAGTCCATGCCAACTCGGCGCGTGACGCACTGGCTCGACTGGAAACGATGGTCTTGATGGCCGGCGTCGACCTGCCGATCCGAGCGATCCGAGAACAGGTCGCGAGCGCGCTCGACCTGGTAGTCCATCAGATGCGGATGAAGGACGGCTCGCGACGAATCGTGCAAGTGAGCGAAGTCATCGGCATGGAAGGCGACGTCATCACGATGCAGGACATCTTCGTCTGCGACTACTCCGCCGGCTTCGACGCCAACGGACTTTTCCGCGGCGTCCTGCGGCCGACCGGCCTGCGCCCGCACTTGTTGCAGCGCATGTCGGACCACGGGGTCACGGTCGACGCCAGCCTATTCTTTGATCGGCTGCAGGCATGAGGGCCGTCCGGCGCGGTCTGTCTGTTGTCGGTATCGGCGGCGTCGCGATGTGTCTTGCTTTCGCGGCGGCAGCGACCGCGGCAACGCCCGACGTACGGATAGTCAGCGCCACGGCCGCCGATGGCAATGCCATGGTCGTGGTCGAGGTGGAGCTGCCTTCCTCGCAGCAGCTCGACGTCTCGCGAGTCACGGTCAGAGTTGCCGGCCAAGCAGCGCCCGCGACACTTACGTCGGTGCCCCGGGCCGCTCCCGAAGTTGTCCGTACCGTTTTACTCGTCATTGACACCAGCGGGTCGATGCAGGGCCCTGGGCTGACCGGGGCGGTCCAGGCGGCCCGCAGTTTCATCGCGCCGTTGCCGGCGGACGTGCGCGTGGGTCTGCTGACGTTTGCCAGCCAGACCAAGTTGGTGGTGTCGCCGACTCGGGACCGCGCAAGCGTCGATGCGGGTCTCGGCGCGCTGAATGCGGCTGGCGAGACCCGGCTGTACGACGGTCTGGCGGCGGCACTCACCAGGCTCGGTTCGGTCGGCGAGCGACACGTCCTCGTACTCAGTGACGGTGGTGACACGCTGAGCACCGGCACTCTCGCGTCCGTGACCGGCGAGCTGAAGGCCTCAGGTGTAAAGCTCGATGCCGTGGCGTTCCGGACCTCGGAGCAGCAGCGCAAGGTTCTCCAGCAGCTGGCGCAAGCCACCGGAGGCACAGTTGTCTCCGCCGCGGACGCCAAGCAGGTCGCCGCCGCGTTCGAATCGGTTGCGCAGACGTACAAGCCCCGGGCGACATTGGACGTTGCGTTGCCGGCCGGTTTGAAGGGCGTGGTGCCGCTCGAGGTCCGGGTCGAGACGCCGACGGGTGCGCTGGTAGCCAGCGCCGACATCACAATTGCCGACCGCGCACCGGCAGCGGTGACGGCGACGCCGACGCCGACGCCGACACCGACACCGACCGCGAGTACGGCCGTCGCGGCCCCGCCCGCGACGAGGCCGGCGTTCTCGTCGACGGCGCCGTCGGGGCTCGCCCCCCGAGTGTCTGTCCGGCTCCCGCGACCACTCGTCTGGGCGGCTGTAGCCATGGTGGCCGGACTCTTCATTCTGTTCGTGCTGCTGCTCGACCTGGGAGCGACGACAGCTCGCAGGCGGCGGCGAATGGCGGGAATACAGCAGTTCACCATCAACGCCGATACCGCCGACGAGTCGGCAGCGGGGCTGCCGACGACTACTGGAATCGCCGCCTGGCCCCGGCGGCTCGCCCGCTCCGCAGCGCATTCGGATCGCATTGAAGCCAGGTTGATTCGCCTGCTGAGCCAGGCCGGCGCCGCGATCTCGCCCGAGGAGTTCGTGCTCGTGATCTTCGTGAGCATGCTCGCCGCGGCTACGCTGATCGTTTGGATCTCCGGCATTTTCGTGCTCGGCGCCGCGATCGGCCTGCCGGTGGGTGCGCTCGTGCCGATCCTGGTGATGCGGTTCCGAGCGCAGAGGCGCAGGGCGGCGTTCATCATGGAATTGCCGGAGACGCTGCAACTGGTCGCGGGCGCACTGCGATCGGGGTTCTCGCTCGGTCAGGCGCTCGACTCGGTCGTCAAGCAAGGAGCTGGACCGGCAGCTACGGAATTTGGCCGCGCACTTGCTCAGGCGAGGCTCGGAGTGCCCGTCGAGGAGGCGCTCGAGCAGGTAGGCGAACGCATGCAGAGCGACGACTTCCAGTGGGTCGTCATGGCGATCGGTATCAACAGGGATGTCGGCGGAAACCTGGCCGAAGTCCTGGAGACGGTTGCCGAGACGCTACGCGAACGGGAACGCCTGCGACGCCACGTCCGGGCGCTTTCGGCAGAAGGCCGCCTGTCGTCCTACATCCTTACTGGAATGCCGATCGTCATGGGTGCCTACCTGTTTCTGGTCCGGCCCGACTACGTCCGACCGCTCTACACAACTTCGATCGGCGTCGGTATGTCCATCTCGGCGGTTCTCATGGTTGCCGTCGGGTGGATCTGGATGCGCAAACTCGTTCAGTCGGAGATGTGATGAACCCAAATCTGTTGCTGTGGCTCGGAGCCGGCTCCGTGGGGCTAGCTGTGCTGGCGGCGATCTCGGCGTTCGGCGTACTGGACGCGCATCGGCGCGATGTGTCAAAGACGCTGGTTGTCGCCCACCGGATGCGAATCGCAGCAGGTCGCAGCGCGGTCGTTGATGAGTCGGCCAGTTTCTTCGATCGGGTTCTCCGGCCGGCCGGCGGCTCTATGCTGCGGATAGGCCTGCGTCTGTCGCCCGCCGGAGCGGTGGACCAGATCCAGAAACGTCTGGATACGGCCGGAAATCCGGTGGGCTGGTCGGTGGATCGGATCTTCGCTTGCAAGGGTCTCGGGCTCCTGATCGGCGCCTTCATCGGACTTCTCTACGGTCACAGCACAGTTGGTCTCGCGGTGTTCCTCGCTGGCGGGTTCGGCGCGTTCGGTTTCTTCACGCCCAACATCCTTCTCTACAACGCCGGCCTCAAGCGTCAGCTGCTGGTCCGGTCGACAATGGCGGATTCGATCGACCTGTTGGTGGTCTGCGTCCAGGCTGGTCTGGGATTCGACGCCGGTCTCTCGCAGGTCGCACGCCGCGGTGACGGTCCGATCGCCAGTGAGTTCTCGCGAGTGCTGCAGGAAATTCAGATCGGCAAGCGGCGCAGCGAGGCGCTCGGCGACTTCGGCGAACGAGTCAACGTGGCAGAAGCACGCAACTTCGCGCAGGCCATTGTGCAAGCAGATGCCCTGGGCATTCCGGTGGCGAGGGTCCTGCACGAGCAGGCCAAAGAACTGCGCGTGAAGCGGCAGCAGCTCGCAGAGGAGAGAGCCCAGAAACTTCCCGTCAAGTTGCTGTTCCCGATGCTCTTCCTCATCTTCCCCGCCCTCATGGTGCTGGTCGCGGGTCCGGCCGCCATAAACGTGTCGCACCTGTTCTCGCACTGACCGGTCGGCGCGGATCCGCTTCGGAGCCCCTGCGGCCAATTGGGTAGAGCTAGAGGAGGAACGGAATCAGGCGTCTCTTAGTTGCCAGCCGGTAGGCAGCGTACGCCGGCAGGTTCGCGGCCAGTACCCGCTCTTCGTGGAGCGCCCGGAACAACTGCAGGCTAACCAACCCGAGCCACATCGTGATCGAGGCGAAGCCCGGCCGGGCCAGCGTCAACCCGAGAGAACCAGCTATCTCGCCGAAGTAGACGGGGTGCCGAACGAACCGGTACGGGCCCGCACTCACGACCTTGCGCGCTTGCGCAAGCACGCTGAAGCTGCGACCCAGCGTCGAGAGGCTCCAGATCGACCAGGCCAACCCCGTGAGGATCAGCAGATCGGCCAGGACGCCGATCGCGCGGCCGTGGTGCCCGCGCGGCAGAAAGACGAATGCGAAAGGCAGCCAGGTCGCAACGATCGCCGCGACGTGGCTCGACCACGATTTGGTCGTCGCCCCCGCAGTCGAGCGTCTGAGATAGGCGAATATCACGACGGCGTAGAAGAGAGCTGTGAGCAGGGCGCCGGCGAGCGCCACCGCGTCGAATTGCTTCCTTGCGTTGGCAATCGCCCCGAGGAGGTTGAGCGTCAGCAGCCCACAGGCGAGCGGGACCATCAGAAGTCGGCCTAGGTCGATCCGCGCTTTGCGCCGGAGCGGAACTGCTTCGTCGTCGGGCGTGCTGTGAAGGCTCGGGGTCGTCGTCATTCGCGAAAGATCCTGTCTATCAGCTCTTCCCGGACCAGCCGCCCACACGGGTCGAAGCGGCTGTGACTGAACTGCTTCTGGAACTCGATGTCGATGTCGGCTCTGCCCGTGCGGTTCTTCTCGATCGAACAGATCACCCACTCTCGAAACTGTTCGGCGTTGACGGTCGAATACATGAGATGGTGCCTGGCGACCGCATGCCATTTGTCATTGAGCATCAGCGCGATGTCGGCTTCGTAGGCGATTGCCGTCGACCCGCGCATGTGCGCCAGCGTTGTCCTACCAGCGGCCAGTCCGTGGTGGTCTGCGGCGCAAATGGCAATGACGGGTACGCCGAATTCCATCGCGCAGTCCTTGAGCGATTCGACGACGACACTGACTCGGTCATCTTCGGTGCCTGCCGAGTTCCCGACCGCAACCTTCTGCAGGTAGTCGACGAGGACGACGCCGCCGCCATCCAGTCCGGCTGCTATGGCGCGTATCTCCTCCGGCCCCGTCGATCGCCCTGATGCGCTGACAAGCTGCATGCGGTCGGCGTACGACGCGATGTGCACGAGCGCTGCCGCAGCGCCGGGAAGTCGGCCGATCCGCCCGAGGAGCCCTTGGTCGGTAGCCCCTGGGGCGCGCAGTGACGTGGCCAACTGTGCCAGCGTGGCGCCGTCCACCGGATCTGCGAGCCCTGCCTCCATCGCTACCAGCTTCTGCAGGAGGACTCGCTCTTCGTGCTCGTAGCACACGTACGCCGCCCTGCCTCCGGCCGACACGATGTTGCGCGCTATCTGGAGGGCGAACGTGGTCTTTCCCAACCCCGGCGCGCCTCCCACGACAATCAGTTCACCGGCCCGAAGCCCGCCGGCCAACTCCCGGTCGAGCGGGGAGAATCCGGTCGGCCACGGTGCTGCGCTGTAGGGTTCGCCGGCACGCGCCGCGGCGTCGGCTGTCGCCACGACGTCGCTAAGATGCCTCACTCGCCCAGCGACCGGATCAGGCACTGATCAGCCGATCCGTCGAAAGAGCCTGCGCGAGGGATTGACGCCCATCCGCCCTGCTGCCGTACGTCCAACCGCGGGCACTACGAGGCGAGCAATCCGAGGCGAAGGGCTTCCATAATGGCTTGTGTCCGGTTCTCGACGCCGAGCTTCTCGTAGACCTTCGAGATGTGCGCCTTCGCCGTCGAAGAGCTGATGCAGAGACGCGCCGCGACACTGCTCACGGGAATTCCCAGCTTCAGGAGATCGAGGACATCTCGCTCGCGGGCGGTCAAGGTGACTCCTCTACCCGCAGCCATCCTCCGGCGCATGGCGCCGGCGAGGTCAGCTGCCGTGAACGCGTGCGGCGATGCTGCTGCGTGGCGCACCGCGGCAACGAGCTCGCAGGATGCAGCGCTTTTTGTGACGAATGCCGAAGCACCTCCATCGAGCGCGCGCAGCAAGTGCTCATCCGAGTCGAGCATGGTCAAAACCACGATCCCCATGTTCGGGGCCAGTTCCCGCAATTGCGGTACGAGATCCAGGCCGCTGCCATCCGGCAGGTTCACGTCGACGACCGTCACAAGTGCCGGCCCCGTCCACACGGCTGCGCGCGCCTGTGCGCACGTCGAGAGCTCCGCGACGACAGTCATGTCGTCCTGGGCCTCGAACGTCCGGCGCAAGCCGGATCTGATGAGTTCGTGATCGTCGATGAGCACCAGGTCCATCGTCATGAGAAGTCCTCTCCGATCGAGGCTTCAACCAGCAGGCCGCTCGGTGCGCGTTCCGCAACGAGCAAACGGCCGCCGACCATTGCCAGACGCTGCGCGGAGTGGCGCTGCCCAAGATCCCTGGGATGGAAATCGCCGTCGTGCTGCAACCGCAGGAACGCGGTCGGCGGCTCCACGACCAGTGTCACCCATAGATTTCGGGCGCTCCCGCCCTCGCAGGCCTGCTTCGTGAAGTCGTGTGCGACCCGGAACAACTCGATCTCCGCGCCGGCCGGGAGCCGAAACGAACTCTCGTCCAGGGTGAGATGCACGGCGAGTGGTCCGGCGGCGCCTGCATTGCGGACGCAACTGCTGAGGGCAGAACCCAATCCGCGCTCGACCGACCGACTGGATCTCAGGTCCGTGATCGAGGCACGTATGTCCTGGATGATGCGCGTGGTTCGTGACCGCAATTGGGTGATCGAATCAGCGAGGGCATCGTCGACTCGAGCCGCCTTCGTATGCAGCAGATCGAGCTCGAACCCTATGTAGGCAACATCTTGGGCGACACCGTCGTGCATGTCATGGGCGAGTCGGCTGCGCTCCTCG
This sequence comes from Actinomycetota bacterium, assembly GCA_040005895.1. Classification (GTDB taxonomy): domain Bacteria; phylum Actinomycetota; class Actinomycetes; order BP-191; family BP-191; genus JBDTYE01. The sequence continues at coordinate 32,515 of JBDTYE010000001.1, forward strand.
ACCGTCACGGCTGACCGGACTTGTTCGAAGAGCGTCGCCGTCTCGAGCCGGATCGCGTATTCCTCCACGGTCGCCCGGACAGCTTTCATCGCTTCTTCGGTGAACTGCGCGGCATTAGGTACTTGGAGCGCGACAAGCGCGAGCACACCGTCCGGAGAAAGCACGGGAACCACGAACAGCGTGGAGCCGGCGCGTCGACCTGGATTCCCGGCGCTGACATCCGCCGGTCGGGTGTCGATTACCGGCTGACCGGTCTCCCACGCGATCTGCATCGGCCCTGGTCCCACTGAAGGATGCCGCCAGGGGACGCGCGTCACTCCACGCATCGTGATCGGCACCAGGTACGCATCCCCGACGTGAAGCAGCACCGCGCCGACAGTCGCGTGACATGCGTCGAGACAGGATTCGAGGAGCACTTCGCAGGTCGTCGCGACGTCGAGACTGCCGGGGAGCTTCGTGGTGACCGAGCGCAGTTGTTCTATTAGGGCTCGCGCCTCGGCATATCGCTGCGCCGAACCGAACTCGGTGGAGGTGTTGTGTCGGCCTATCCAGCTCCCGGCCGAGCCGAAGCCGACACTCAAGAGAACCCACTGCGCGGACATGCCCAAGTAGTCGTGTGTTGATTCATGCAGCTGGCCATGCCCGACGAGCCACACTCCGAGGAGCAGCGCCGAACACAACCCACTTGCCTCCAGGGAAGCGAAGAACCCGCCGCCAAGACCGGCGAAGAACACACCGACGGCGGTGGCAGGCAGCATGGGGCTGTGACCGCCGCCGGTCCATAAGACCGCGAGCGCCGATAGTGACGTCCACCAGAACCCGAGTAGCGACAGCTGTCGATCGGGGACAATTCGACCGCGGATGTACAGCTCCGGGGCGGCAAGCGGTATGACCCAACATCCTGAGAGCGTGTTCGGCTGCGTGAGCACGATCACGACGAGTGAGAGTGCGAGAAGGCAGCTGCGGAAAACAGCCATGGCTTTCGGGTGCTGATCATTCAGCCGAGAGGAGCGGCTCGCAGGCTTGGCTGTCTGTAGTTTGGTCGGAGCGCCGGCGTGGACTTGCCGGCGTCCATCGTGCTGAACTGACCCTCGGCCGCTCGCGAGAGCGCCGGAGCGCCGACCCGCCGACACGCCAGTGGTTACGCCCATGCGCCCCCCTCAGAGCGTTCACCGGACTGCAGAGTCCGATGATTCACGCGAACGAAGGGCCATGAGGTTGCATCCGCAAACACCATCATTTCGAGCTACTCGAGCTCTGAGACCCGGCCGAAAGTGACTGACCGATGCCCCCTGTTGTGGGCACCCTGGCTGCGCAGATGGAGTAACGCTGGTCAGCGGTTAGTGGGGAGTCGGACTTCTCACACCTCGTACGCCGACGGGGCGGGACAACTGCAGATGAGGTTGCGGTCGCCGTACGCGCCGTCGATGCGGCGCACCGGCGACCACCACTTGCCGGCTCGCAGGGACGGCAGCGGGTAGGCCGCGACCTGCCGCGAGTAGGGATGACTCCACTCGCCGGCAATCATGGCTGCGGTGTGGGGAGCGTTGTGCAGCGGGTTGTCGACGTTGCCCGGTGCGACGGCGGCGATCTCCGCGCGGATCGCGATCATGGCGTCGCAGAACCGGTCGATCTCGGCCAGGTCCTCGGACTCGGTCGGTTCGATCATCAGCGTCCCGGGGACGGGGAAGCTCATAGTCGGCGCGTGGAACGCGTAGTCGACGAGCCGTTTGGCGACGTCGTCGACGGTCACAGCCGTGTCTTTGGTGATCTGTCGCAGGTCGATGATGCATTCGTGCGCGACCAGGTCGTGCCTTCCGGTGTAGAGGACCGGGAAGTGCGGTGCCAGCCGCCGGGCGATGTAGTTGGCGCCGAGGATCGCGACCTGGGTCGCGTGAGTCAGCCCGTCGCCTCCCATCAGCCGGATGTAGGCCCAGGAGATCGGCAGGATTCCGGCGGAACCCCAGGGCGCGGACGACACCGGGCCCGGTCCGGTGGCGGGGCCGGCTTCGGGCGTGAGCGGGTGGTTGGGGAGAAACGGCGCGAGATGCGCGCGCACGGCGACCGGGCCGATGCCCGGTCCGCCGCCGCCGTGCGGGATGCAGAACGTCTTGTGCAGGTTGAGGTGGGAGACGTCGGCGCCGAACTTGCCCGGCTGCGCGAGCCCGACGAGCGCATTCAGATTGGCGCCGTCGACGTAGACCTGTCCGCCTGCGTCGTGGACCAGCCCGCAGATCTCGGTGATCGTCGACTCGAAGACGCCGTGGGTTGACGGATACGTGACCATCAGCGCCGCGAGTTGATCGCCGTGCTTAGCGATCTTTGCCCGCAGGTCACCGACGTCGACGTTGCCGCGGTCGTCACAGGCGACGACTACCACGCGCAGGCCGGCCATGACCGCGGAGGCCGCGTTGGTGCCATGCGCACTCGACGGGATCAGGCAGACGTCCCGGTTGTGGTTGCCCTGCGCGGTATGCCATTCGTGAATGGCCAGCAGACCGGCGAGCTCGCCCTGCGAGCCGGCGTTGGGCTGCAGCGAGACCGCGTCGTAGCCGGTGATCTCGGCCAGCCACGATTCGAGATCCTGCACGATCCTGCGGTAGCCGGCGGCCTGGTCGAGCGGGGCGAACGGGTGCATCCCGGCGAACTCCGGCCAGGTCACCGGGATCATCTCGGTGGTCGCGTTGAGCTTCATCGTGCACGAACCCAGTGGGATCATCGACCGGTCCAGGGCGACGTCCTTGTCTGCGAGCAGCCGCAGATAGCGCAGCATCCCAGTCTCGCTGCGATGCGAGTGAAACGTCTGGTGCGTAAGGAAAGCCGACTCCCTTGTGAGCTCGGGCGGGATCACTTGGGAGGTCGTCGTCTGGTCGAGCGTCGCGATGTCAGCAGTGACGCCGAACGCCGCCCAGACGGCTTCGATGTGCGCCCTGGTCGTCGCCTCGTCGGCGCAGATCCCGACCAGGTCGTCGTCGACGAGGCGCAGGTTGATGCCGCGTTCCCGCGCCCGCTCGACGGCTTGGATTGCGCCACCGGCCGTCCGCACCTGAATCGTGTCGAAGAAGGCTTCGTGTACGACGTCGAGGCCGCCGGCCTCGAGACCGGCCGTGAGCAGAGCGGCGTACCGATGCACGCGTTGGGCGATAGCCGTGAGGCCGTCGGGGCCGTGATAGACGGCGTACATGCTGGCCATCACGGCGAGCAGGACCTGCGCCGTGCAGATGTTGCTGGTCGCCTTCTCCCTGCGGATGTGCTGCTCGCGCGTCTGCAGCGCAAGCCGGTAGGCAGGCGCGCCGTCCGCGTCGATGGTGACGCCGACCAGCCGCCCGGGCAGTGAGCGCTCCAGACCGGTCCGCACCGACATGAATGCCGCGTGCGGACCGCCATAGCCCAGTGGTACGCCGAAGCGCTGGCTGGTGCCGACGGCGATGTCGGCGCCGAATTCGCCCGGCGCCTTCAGGAGTGTGAGAGCAAGCAGGTCAGTTGCGACCGTGACGATGGCGCCGCGCGCATGTGCCGCTTCGACGACCGGGCCGAGATCGCGAACCTGTCCGCTGGTGCCGGGGTACTGGAGCAGCACGCCGAAGATCTCGCCTTCCGGCAGGCCGGCGGCTGTGTCCGCGACGACGACTTCGATGCCGAGCGGCCGGGCACGCGTGCGTACCACTGCGATCGTCTGCGGATGCGTGTCCGAGTCGATGATGAACGCGCCGCCGCTCTTGGCAGTGCGGCGCGCCAGCGACATGGCCTCCGCGGCCGCAGTGCCCTCGTCGAGGAGGGACGCGTTGGAGATCGGCAGGGCGGTCAGGTCCGAGACCATGGTCTGGAAGTTGAGCAGCGCCTCGAGGCGGCCTTGCGAGATCTCCGGCTGGTACGGCGTGTAGGCCGTGTACCAGGCCGGGTTCTC
>JBDTYE010000002.1:0-33892 GCA_040005895.1 Actinomycetota bacterium
GACGAGCGGGAAGAGCTGGTCACCATCTAGTCGAGGCAGCAACAGCCCGGCCGCGAGAGTGCCCCCCGCCGGGCCGCCGATCGCGGCGATCCGGTTGGTGACGACAGCGCCGTACGCCGCCGGGGGCGCCGAACGGGAAACCCGCGGCCAGGCCGGTCCGGCGCCGAACGAAGCCGGCGGCGACGACGAAGAGGACGCGGAAGCGTCGCCGGAAACCACGGGACTTGCCGCTGGATCGAGAGCAGCAGCCGAGGAGCGGGCGGGGGAGAGCTGATCGGCGTGCGTACGGTCGGCCGTGCAGGCCGGTAGCGCCACCAGTAGTGCGGCCAGGAGCGCGCTCGCGACAGCCGCACGAGCGGTCATCGCCAGTTGACGCGCAGGCCGTCGACCGTCACGACCGACCCGCTCGAAGAACGGCTGTGCTCGCCGACCACCCGTACGACGATCACCCGCGGCGCGGGGCCCGGCCAGCTCGCTACCCGTACCAGCAGCTGCCGGCGCGGCACCCCGGAGTAGGTGTCGACCCGCGCGCTGAACGCTCCGCTGACGAAGACGTCTACGAGCCCACCGGTCGGCCCGGTGTCGACCATCAGGTCCACCGAGCTGCCGCGGACGGCGATGGTTGCGGTGGTGCCTCCCGTCGACGACGACACCACGCTGCCCTGGTACGCAGCCGGCGCGCGTCTGCTGACCCAGTCGCCCGCCAGGTTGAGCTGCGTCTGGTCGAGCGGCACCGCGATCTGCGCCGACTTCCAAGCCGATACGTTGCCGACCTTGTCGCTGGCCCGCACCTGCAGGGTGTAGATCGCGCCAGGAATCAGGGTCGCGGTCCAGGACGTGCTCGCGCCGCTGAAGGACCGCAGCGGCTGCACCGAGCCGTACCGGGTCACGACCGCTTCATACCGCGCGACACCTACGCCGGGGGGCGGATCCTGCGCGCCCCAGGAGAAACGCGCCACGGTGGCGTTCGCCGAGGTGAGCCTGACGGCGGCGGAAACGACGGGTGGTGTCGCGTCGTAAATCGTGTAGGCGGCGCCGGGGAACTCCAGACCCGCGGCGTCGAAGCCCACGACGATGACCCGCACCAGCCGGCTCCTGCCCGGGCTCAGCCTGAGCAGGACGGGCGCGCCCGCCGGGTTGAGGACGGCGTCGGGGGCGAGATCGGGGGTGTCGCAGTGCGCGTCCGCGTTGCTCTCGCAGATGCGGTATCGCGCGAAGACTCGTCCGGCCGGGAGGGCGATCGTCACAGGGACGGCAAGGGAGCTCGTGGCGACCGGGACGGAGACGATCGGCCCGGCCGTCAGAAGCGGCAGCAACCGGTCCCACAGGGGCGCGCCGAGCCCCGACACCGGGTCGTAGCCGGCCCCGGCGGCGTACCCGAAGTTGTCTCCCTCGACCACGTCGCGGAAGGCCTGCGGGTTGGCGTAGAGGATCGGCAACAGGGGGCGGCCCAGCCCCTTGCGCTTGCCCGCAGCGGCCAGGGTCGCGGCGAAATGACCGGCGGTCACTGGCGAGGCGAGGCTGGTCCCGCCGCCGCCGACCCAACCGCCGTGGCTGCCCGCGAAGATGTGGAAATCAGACCGCGGGTCCGCGACTGCCGCGATGTCGGGAACGATCCGGCCCTTGGCGCCGGCCGGCTCCTGCGGCAACGACGCCGGTTGCCAGGACGGCCGCGCGAACACGGTAGAGAAGCCGCCGCCGCCGGCCGCCGAACTGCCGGGCACGCTCTCCTGCCAGCCGACTTCGCTCCACGAGCCGTCAGCGCCGCGGTCGATCCGGGTGCCGCCGACCCCGACGACGTAGGGGGAGGATGCGGGGAAGTCGACCGCTGCCGTCGTCTGCAGACGCGGGGTGACACAGTCCAGCACCCCCGAGTCGCCAGCTGCGGCGAAGACGGTCTTGCCTGCTGCGACGATGCGGGCCATCGCGTCGTTGATCGCCCGCATCGCGCCGGCGGACATCTCGAACTCGCACTGACCCCAGGACAGGCTGAGTACGTCGAACTCGTCGTGTTCGGCGGCAGTGGCGATCGCGTCGTACATCTGCACCGCGCCGAGATCGGTGTTGTGGCCGAAGAAGATGACCTGCGCGGCGCCAGGCGCCGCGGCGAGCAGCGCCTCGTGGTCGAGGGCGACCTCGACCTCGTCGCCGGTGCCGTCGACGGCGGTCGGGTCGGCGCCGCCGACAGGTCTCTCGGTCACCGATGGCATGGGCACTCCGGTCCCGGCGGCGTACGTCTCGAGGTCCGTCCGCAACCAGCCGGAGAACTGCGCGGTCGCAACCGTCATCCCGGCCGCACTGCCACCGGTTCCGAAGACCTGGTAGGCCGACCGGAGGTCCGCTGCGGTCAGACCGCCCACTTTCACGTGCGGTCGCCACCGCGATGTCGTGTCAAGACCGACAACGGCGCTGACCGCTCCTTGGAGAGCAAGCGGTACGCCGCCGCCGAACGCCGCGTGCGCCAGGCCGGCGTCGCCAGTCGCCGTGATCAGCCAGCGCGATTGCTCGGTCACCGTGAAGTGGTGAGTGTGCAGGTAGCCGACGGCCAGGTCCCCGGCAGCGTCCGGGCGACTCGAGCGGTCGAGTGCGAGCCCGACCGTCACGGCATTGCCGGCGGGAATCGCACCGGTGTCCGCCCGCGCCACCGCCTGCAGGACGCCGAGCAGCAGGGGGGCGACCAGTAGTGCAGAAGCGCGGCGTCCGTGCAGTCGCATGGGCTTCCTATCGGCGGCTGATGGACCGCCCCGTATCGTGCCACTTCCTGGCGTCAGCCCCGGCCGAACAGGCCCTTGCGCTTCTTCCCCTTGTCCGACTGGCCGCCGGACGGACGCGAGCCGGCGCCGACTGATGTGCTCGGCCTGCTCGGGGCCGGGGTTGGTTCGTCCTCGAAGCCCAGCGAAGACAGTTCGCGCATCAGTGAGGCGGTGTCGGTCATCACCGGCGCGCTTGCCGGTGCCGGGGGAGCCGGTGCAGGCGGGGGCGGGGGTGGTGGCGGCGTCTCCTCGAGTTCGCGGAGTGCATCAGCGGCTTGCTGAGCGGCAAGCGCAGCGGCGGTGGCTTCCTCTTCAGCGAGCCGGGCAGCTGCGGCCTCTTCGTCGGCGAGCCGAATTGCGGCCGCCTCCTCTTCCGCGACCAGGCGCACGGCCTCCGCTTCGGCGGCGACGCGCATTTCCTCCTGCGCGGCAACGACCATCTCCGCCAGCTGCTCCGAAACCAGCCGAGCCTCTTCCTCCTCGGCGGTCAGCCTGGCATCCTCGTGCTGCGCGGCGAGCCGTTGCGCTGCCTCTTCCGCGGCGATGCGGGCCGCTTCGTGTTGAACTGCGAGGAGGGCGACTTCTTCCTCTGCAGCGACCCGGGCGACTTCCCGCTGTGCGGCGAGCCGGGCGGATTCCTCCTCGGCGGCCAAGCGTGCAGCCTCGGCCTCGGCAAGCGCGACCTCTGCTGCGGCAACCCGGGCCGCCTCCTCGTCGGCCGCGATCCGGCGGGCCTCTTCAGCGACGAGGTGAGCTGCTTCCTGCGCAGCGAGCCGCTCGGCTTCCTCCGCCGCGAGGCGCTCGGTCTCCTCTGCCGCGAGGCGCTCGGTCTCCTCTGCAGCGGCGAGGCGCTCGGCTTCCTCTGCAGCCTCCCGTTCCTCCTGCTCGGCAACCAGCCGCGCCTGCTCGGCCGCCAGCTGCTCCTGCTGTTCGGCAATCTCAGCTGCCTGCGACTCGTCGGCGCGCTTGCGGGCGTCCTCGAACCTGCGCCGCTGCTCTTCCATCTCCTGATGCGCGGCAGACATCTCCGCGGCGGCAGCTTCGCGGATGACACGGGAGCGGTGCTCGTCCTCGCTCTCGTCCGGCGGCAGATACTCGGGGTTGAACATCGAAATCGCCTCGGAGGGCTGGCTGCCGAGCAGCGCACTGAGAGCCTTGGAGACGGCGGAGAGCGATTCGTCGAAGCCGTTGCGGTGCCCGAAGCCCACTGAGTACCTCGGGAGGCTCGCGTCGGGGTCGGCGTACGGCTCGTCGGCGAACGCGTCCGGATCGAGCGGCGGCAGCTCGTAGGCCGTGTAGGTCCGGCCATCGCCACTCTCCTCGCTCGCAGCGCCTTCATCGGCCGGCCGCTCCTCGACAACGACGTCGTCGATCACGTCGAGGTCGTCGCGGAACGACATCAGCCGGGTGAGTTCGCTGCCGACCGAGCTCTCGTCGAACTCCTCGGCCTCGTCGGCGACCAGCGGCAGCACCAGTGAGCTGAGATAGGAAGGCATCGCCAGATCCGCGTCGTCGGACCCGTACGACACCAGAACGGATTCGTCGGAGAAGTCGGTCTCCATGTCGTCGCCGCCACCGAAGGCGGCCATCAGCCGGGCTGCCGCCGACCGTGGGCTCATGGCGGGAGCCTGGTCATCGTTCGCCGGGTCGTCGTCGGCGGACTCCGGGGCTGCCGGTTCCATCTCGAGGAGTCCCGTCGTCACCAGCGACGACACGATCTGGCCCGCCTCGAAGTCGGTGAACCCGCAGTCCCGCGCCAGCTGGTGGATATTGCGCTCGCCGTCGACCTTGCACAGCAGCGCCCACTCGTCCTGGTCCAGCGCCATCTCGGCACTCGCCAGCCCGCCGGCACCCAGAACGGGCACCGAGTCGATGGTGCGGATCACGTCGAGGACCACAGCCCAGTCCTGATCGCGCCGGGTGATCTCCTCGAGGACCCCTGGTACGTCGACCGCTGCGGCTATGTCTTCTCGTGTCTTCTCGTTCTTGCGGAATTTCCACGTCCCCGAGGGCCAGCGGGACATCTCGAAACAGGAGTCGCGCACCTGTTCGACGCTGAACGCCTCCACCACCTCTGCCTCGACGAAGCCGAGGTGCACCAGCAGCTCGCCGAGCCGCCAGCCCTGCAGTTCGGTGGCCTGCGCTTCGAGGGCCTCCTCAAGAGCCTCGGGGGCCAGCGCGCCGCTCGAGATCAACCGGGCCCCGAGCTGCGGGCGCCGGCCGGGCAGGAATGCGGAGTAGATCAGGCCGCTCTTGAAGTAGACGAGGGCCTCGTCGCCGTCGGGTCCTTCTACATGCAGACAGCCGATAGCACCGGACGTCGAAAGATCGGAAATGACCGCGCCGAATCCCGTGGTGGCCAGGTCGCCCTTGAGCACGACCACCTCCCGAGAGACACGCTGCGGCTGACAGACCTTCAGGCATCCAGGTCCGTGTTAGCCCATCGGCACGATCGGCCGAAGTGTTGAGCCGGATGGCGCAGCGGATTGGCGACCGTGCCACGATCAGCCCCATGGCTTTCGGAACCATGATCACGGTTGCCCCGACAGGCGCGGAAACCGCCCCTGAGGCGGCTCCTGCACTGCCTGTCACCACGGCTGCCCTGGTGGCAGCGGGCGTCGCGTGTGAGGCGGCCGGAGCCGCCGTGATCCACGTCCATGTGCGCGACGACAGGGGCGCCTCGACCGTCGACGTGGAGCGCTACAGCGAAGCGGTCAAGGCGCTCCGGACTGCCACCGGGCTCATCGTGCAGGTCTCTACGGGCGGAGCTGTCAGCGATACCGAGGAGGCGCGACTCGCAATTCTCGACTGCGGCGCCGAGTCCGCCAGTCTCACGCTCGGCACCGTCAACTTCGGCGACGACGTCTTCCTCAACCGCTGGCCGTTCGTGGTGCGGCTCTACGAGCGGATGCGCCAACTGGGCGTCACACCCGAGTTCGAATGCTTCGACACCGGGCATCTCGCCGCTTTGCACCGGCTGCTCGAAAAGCACGGCCCACCGGTCGGCGGGCGGGTGCACGTCGACCTGGTGTGCGGCGTACCCGGCGGCATGCCCGGTACGCCGTCCGCCCTGGCTCATGCGGTCTCCATGCTGCCGCCGGGGGCATCGTTCAGCGCCACCGGGATCGGCCGCACGACGCTGCCCGTGGCACTGGCAACCCTCGGTCACGGCGGTCATCTGCGCGTCGGCATGGAGGACACGCTGACATTTGCCCCCGGCGAACCGGTAGGAGACAACGCACAACTGGTCACGCGGGCCGCTGCGCTCGCTACGCTGGCGGGGCGACCGCCACTCGGGGTGGCCGCATCGCGCCTACTGCTCGGCCTGAGCCCAGACAAGACGACCTGATGAGGAGCTGACCTCGTGGCGACTTCGCCCCACGGCAACCGGCGGATCGACCGCGTGCTGGCCCCGGACTATCTCGCCCGCATCGGCAAGGCGTCGATGCCTGAGCTGCGGACCTACCGTGAGGAGGCCTTGCAGGAGGAGACCGACCTCTCCTACATCCGCCGCCTCGTCCAGGGCCGGATGGACATCATCTCCGCCGAGCTCGACCGCCGCGACGGCGGCAGCACGACCTCTCTGCTGGAGGCCCTGCCCGGCATCCTCGCCGACGACCACGAGCGCTCGCCCGCCTACGGCCTCGGCCGGCACGCCGTGATCGAGCCCAGCCGCGCGGCCGAGCACCGCAGGTACGTCGAGCAGCTGGTCGCCGACGTCGACCTCTCCGACGTCTCCGCCCGCGAACCCGCCGAGCTGATCACCGTGCTGGAGGCCCTGCGCGACGAGGAGGAGGAACTCTCCGACAAGCGGCGCCAGGTTCAGCGGGTCGTCGACGCCTGCAGCGCCGAGGTGACCCGGCGTTACCGTGACGGCGAAGCCGACGCCGGCCAACTCCTCGAAGAGCAGCAGCCGCACTGATCCGCGCGTCGTCATGACAGTCCTTGCGGAAGTGGTCCGATCCGGGCTCGTCGAGAGCCGGCATCACGGCAGCGTCGTGGCGGTCGACGCCTCGGGCCGGGTCGTGCTCTCCGGCGGTACGCCAGACGCGCCGATCTTCCCGCGGTCCTCGAGCAAGCCGATGCAGGCGTGCGCCGCGATGCTGACCGGCATGGTCGACACGTTCGGCCTCACCGACCGGCAGCTGGCAGTTATCGCTGCCAGCCATTCCGGCGAGCAGATGCACCTCGACCTGGTGCGCGAGGTCCTGACCCGGGCCGGTGTCGCTGAGAGCGACCTGGGCTGCCCGCATGGCTGGCCCCTCGATGCGAGCATGCGGCGTACCCTCGCGGCCCGCGACGTCCAGCCGTCGCGCATCTTCCATGACTGTTCCGGCAAGCACGCGGGCATGCTCGCGGCCTGCGTAGCGGCTGGCTGGCCCACGCAGGGCTACACAGCGCCGGATCACCCGCTGCAGATACAGGTCCGCCGGGTGATCGAGGAGTTCGCGGGCGAGACCGTGCAGGCGGTCGGCATCGACGGCTGCGGCGCGCCGGTGTTCGCCACCTCGCTGACCAGCATCGCGCGCTCGTTCGCCCGTCTCGCGGCGGCCGAGCCGGGGACACCGGCGTACGCCGTCGGGTCGGCGATGCGGGCCCATCCGGAGGTGGTCGGAGGCACCGGGCGGGACGTGACCGAACTGATGCGGGCTGTCCCCGGCCTGCTCGCCAAGGACGGGGCGGAAGGCGTCTACGCCGCCGTCACGCGGGACGGCATCGGCGTGGCGATCAAGATCGACGACGGCGCGTCGCGGGCCAGGGTGCCGGTGCTTGTCGCGGCGCTGCGGCGGATCGGCGCCCTCGACGACGCCGGCGATCTGCAGGCGTTGGAGCACCCGGCCGTGCTGGGCGGCGGCGAGCGCGTCGGCGAGGTCAGGGCGGTCGACGCGGCCACGAACGCTTCCACCTGATGCTACGAACTGCCCCTTTTGCCCCATCTGCACCACAGCTCTAGGGTCGAGGAATGCGTGAACTCGGCGACTACATCCGCGAGCAGCGGCGTACCGCAAAGATCTCGGTGCGGCAGCTGGCCCGCTTGGCGGGCGTCTCCAACCCCTACCTGAGCCAGATCGAACGCGGTCTGCGCCGGCCGAGCGCGGAGATACTGCATCAGATCGCCAAGGCCCTCGAGATCTCCGCCGAAGCCCTCTACGTCCAGGCCGGCATCCTCGACGAGCACCACGGCGACACCGATGTTCCCGGCGCGGTAATTCGTGACAGCGAGATCACCGAGCGGCAGAAGCAGGTGCTGCTCGAGATCTACTCGTCGTTCCGCACCGAGAACGCCGGATCCGTCATCGATCTGACGGACGCGGCCGGGCAGCCCACGAAGAATTGAGCCCGACGACCGGGAAGGTAGGGCTGCCCTTCCCGGTCGTCGGCGTAGCCGCCCCTGCTACGACCAGGGTGACGGTGCCGGCGGTGCCACGACCGGCGGCCGGTCGTCGCAGGTGATCGTGTTCGGCAGCATCCACCGCGCGAGCCAGCCGTCGTTGCCACCGAGATCGGTCAGCGAGAACTCGGATCCGGCCGCGGTGAAGTGGAAGGTCCCGCAGTTGTTGACCGGAACCGCGCCGACGTTGCGTGCGTCCACGTTCTCGAACGACGCCGACCCGGCGGCCCGGCCACTGACGACCGAGGTACCAGTGCCGTCGACGTGCACGTCCTTGAAGTGCACGTTCGAGATCGAGTACAGGTCCTTCACCGGCCAGTCCGCGACGAACATGATCGCGTTGTAGGTGTTGTCGAGGTAGTGGTCGCCGGTGACCTCGATGTTGGCGGTCAGCGATCCCTCGAGCGCGAAGAACCAGATCGCGCCGAGCCCGATGTTCCAGTTGAGCTCGAACGTGCCCGAGCGGACCACCGTGTTGTTCGTGAACTTCAGGGAGCCGGCGAACGCTGTCGCGCCGAACCGCCGGCCGGCGTGCAGACCACTGCCTTCACGCAGCGGGTCGGCGACGACGTTGTTGGACACGGTGTTGTCGCGACCGCCGTAGATCGCTATGCCGTTCGCGAGCGTCGGGGTCTGCACCGTGTTGTGGTCGAAGACATTGCCAGCGTCCTCGTCATGTGCGTCGCTCGGAACCGGCGTCTCCCAGATTGCGTGGTGAGACCACATCGCCATGCCGTCGTCGCCAGTGTTGCGGAAGAAGTTGTTCGCCGCCGTCGAGTTCTTGACGCCCCGGCGGAAGTTGATGCCGTCGGCGATCTGGTCGACGACGATGTTGTTCGTGACGTTCGTGTCGTGCATCGGCCCGTCGAACCACAGCCCCACCTTGGTGTGGTGGATGTAGAGGCCGTCGATGCTGGAGTTGTTCAGCGCGCCGCCGATGCCGTTCACCTGGTCGGTGTCGATGCGCTCGCGTACGTCACCCTCGATGGCGAAACCCGACAGGTGCACGTTGCTGCTGCCCCCGTCTTCCATGTACTTGCCGTAGAAGCCGGCGCCGGTGTGGATGGACTGGTCGGGTAGTGGCGCAGCAAGAGTCACCTCGTGACCCTTGATGATCGTGTACCAGTTGCCGGCACCTTGGACCGTCACGTCGTCGACGACGATGTGCCGGTTGACCTGGTAGGTGCCCTTCGGGATGAAGACGGTCTTGCCCGCAGCCTTGGCGGCCGCAATCGCGGCATCGATCGCCGGCGCCGCGTCGGTCGCGCCGGTCTTGTCAGCTCCGAAATCGAGCACTGACAGCGCGTTCGCCGGCTTGTTCGCGGGCTTCGCGACCGACTCGGTGTCGACCAGGTCGATGACGGTCCAGGCGGCCGGCGTCGCCGACGGGGAGGTCAGCCGCAGCTTCGTGCCGGCGGCGTAGGTCTTGCCGAGCCGCAGCCGTTGCTCGTCGTAGAAGTGCATCGGGCGGAACGGGATGGTGATGCCGGTGCCGAACCACGCGTCGCGCTCGGTGATCCACCAGTCGGGGTGGATCGGGCCGGCGTTCGGGTCGTTCGAGAATGCGTACTGGTTGTAGAGCCATGAATACTGCGAAGTGAGCGTCATTGTCCGTTCCTGCCGCCCGGCGAGACTCACGGCGAGCGGCGCCGTGATGCCCCCGCCCGTGGGGGCGTCCGGCAGCGCGTAGCGGACGTTGATCGCGTTGGTCTCGCGCGTCAGTGTGAACTCGACGTACTGGCCTGCTGTCAGCTTCACAGCCGTGCGGCCGGACGCCTCAGCCGGCAGCGTGTACGCCGCTCTGCTGGGCCCGATGATCTGGCCGTCGGTGACGGCGTTCTCCGCCTCCTGCTCGGCGAACTTCACGGCCGCTCCGCGGCCGGCGGACAGCGCCGGATCCAACGCCGCGACCGTCTCGCGCGTGACGCCTGCCTGCGCCTGTGGTGTCGCCGCTGCGACGCCACTGGCGGCGAGCGAGAGGACCACGGCAGCGGCCGAAGCTGCTCCGAGCCCCCTGACGCCCCTGCGCGACCGTGTTGCGGGCTTGAACGGGAGGGTGAGCGCCATCGTCGACTCGCTTTCGTAGCGGGGAGCCAAGCTGGCGTGAACCTACGGTGAGTGACACATGAGCGCAATAGTTTCGACAAAGAACGCAGAAAACTGACAGCAAAACGCAACACTTAAGGTCTCATGCGTGCCCGAACGGGCGGCTAGGCTCACGGGCATGACTGACATGCGCTACCGACGTCTCGGCGACTCGGGACTGCAGGTCTCCGTCGTCGGCGTCGGCTGCAACAATTTCGGCGGCCGGGCGAGCCGGGAGGCGTCTCTGCAGGTGGTCGACGCCGCGTTCGAAGCGGGCATCAACCTCTTCGACACCGCCGACATCTACGGCGGCAACGGCGGCGAGGGGGCCAGCGAGACCATTCTCGGCGAGGCGCTGAAGGGCCGCCGCGACGAAGCACTTGTCGCGACCAAGTTCGGCCTGCCATTCGGCGGCAACCCCCTCGACAGCGGTGGCTCGAGGCGGCACATCCGCAGGTCGGTCGAGGCGTCGCTGCGGCGGCTGCAAACCGACTACATCGATCTCTACCAGCTGCACACGCCCGATCCTGAGACCCCGATAGACGAGACGCTCTCGGCACTCGACGACCTGGTTCACGCCGGCAAGGTGCGCTACATCGGCTCGTCCAACCTCTCCGGTTGGCAGGTTGCCGACGCCGACTGGATGGCTCGCGACCGCGGCCTCACCAGGTTCGTCTCGGCGCAGAACGAATACAGCCTGCTCGATCGCCGGATCGAGGCCGAGGTGGTTCCTGCGTGCGAGGTGTACGGCGTAGGAGTACTCCCGTACTTCCCGCTGGCGCAGGGCCTGCTGACAGGCAAATACTCGATTGACGGCGGCGAACTCCCGGCCGGAACCCGGCTCGGCAACGACGGGCCGCGCGCCCGCGACGTCATGACCGCCGACCGGATGGACAGGGTCGCCAAACTCCAGGCGTACGCCGCCGAGATCGGCGTCACGCTGCTGCACCTCGCCGTCGGTGGCCTGGCCGCGCAGCCGATGGTCGCCTCCGTCATCGCCGGGGCCACCCGTCCCGAGCAGGTCGCGGCAAATGCGGCGGCCGGCCTCTGGCAGCCCGACCCGGAAGTGCTCGCGGCGC
Organism: Actinomycetota bacterium; assembly: GCA_040005895.1. Classification (GTDB taxonomy): domain Bacteria; phylum Actinomycetota; class Actinomycetes; order BP-191; family BP-191; genus JBDTYE01. The sequence continues at coordinate 11,310 of JBDTYE010000002.1, forward strand.
TCGACGAGATCGTGCCCTCCGCCCGTCCGGCCGCCTGACGTGCTGACTCACGATCTCAGCCTCTGGGCCCGCGTCGTGACGGCGGCGCTGCTCTGCTTCGCGCTCGGCTACGAGCGTGAATTGCGCGGCCAGGACGCCGGCGACCGCACCTTCGCCCTCGTCGGCCTGGGCGCCGCCGCGTTCACCATCGCGGGCATCGACGCGCTGGGCAACGCCGACCGCATCGTCCAGGGGATCACGACAGGTATCGGTTTCATCGGCGGCGGGCTGCTCTTCCAGTCGGGCCGCAAGACCCATGGTCTTACGACGGCGGCCGCGCTGTGGACGGCGGCAGCGATCGGCGTACTCGCCGGGTCTGGTCGTTTCGTCCTGTCGTCGCTCATGACCGCGACGGTGCTCCTGCTGCTGGAGATCCAGCACATCCCTGGCCTGGGCTTCCTGGACGCGCGCAGTACCAGGATGGCCCGCCGCGCCAAGGACGAGATGCGCCGCACCGGGGACGTGGACCTTACCTAGCGGTCCCAGGTGCTAGCGGTCCCAGGTGATCGGGTGCTGATGTTCCGGGACACCCGGATCGACCGGCACCTGGCCGACGAAATCGAACACCGAGCGGATGTCCTCGCCGTCGGTTTCCGCGTCGGACTCCTCGTAGACGTCGAGCAGGCCAGGAGCCTCCGACGGCGTGTAGAGGCGGGTGACGGCCGGGTCGACAGTGGCGATCCGACCGGAATGCGGACCGCCGCGCAGCCGGACGGGTGGGTCGTCGAGTGCGGGCATCGCGGGCTCCTGGATCAGGGGGTTGGTTCGGGGCCCTCATCATTGCCCAATCCATCTGCCCGGTGGGACCGTAGATCTCTTATGTGGTCCCCATCTGATGACGCGCTGCTCGCTGGCCTCGGCGCGGGGGACGAGGAGGCGGCGGTAGCGTTCGTGCGGCGCTTCCAGCACCGCGTCTATGGCCTCGCGGTCGGCATCGTCGGTGACGCCGGGCTGGCACAGGACGTGGCGCAGGAGGCTTTCGTACGCGCCTGGCGGCATGCGTCGACGTACGACGCCCGCCGCGGACCGGTCATCACGTGGTTGTTGGCGATCACGAGGAACGCCGCGATCGATTCGGTGCGGATGCGCAGACCGCAACCGATCGACCCCGAATCGATCGCGGCGCTACATCTGCCGTCGGCCGAGCCGCATCCGGACGCCCTGGCGGTGCTGTCGGACGAAACTGCGAAATTGCGAAAGGCCCTGGAATTGTTGCCGACAGAACAGCGGCGAGCTGTCCTGCTCGCGTCCTACCTCGGCCGCACGGCCAGGGAGATCGGCGAGATCGAAGGCATCCCGCTCGGCACCGCAAAGACGCGGATTCGCACCGGACTCATCCGGTTGCACTCGGCACTGGTGATGGAGCGTGAGGCATGAACGACCCGCTGAGCTGCGACGAGTGCCGCGAGCTGGCACCCGAACTCGCGCTCGGGGTTCTGGACGGCGCGGAACGAGCGCGCGCCGTCGCGCACACGATGACCTGCGCCCCATGCCGCGCCTACGTCGACCAGCTCGCGACCACCGCCGACTCGATACTGCTGGCAGGTCCCGAGGCGGAGCCGCCCTTCGGTTTCGAAGCACGCACGGTAGCGCTGCTTCGGCCCGCGGCGCAGGCCCGCCGGCCGCGCTGGCGTCAGCTGGTCGCGGTGGCCGCCGCCGTCCTCGCGCTCCTTGCCGCCGGCGTCGCCGGGCGCACGTCCGCATCCCGCGAACCGCTGCGGAGCGCGAACCTGGTTTCTGCGAACGGCACCAACGTCGGGCGGGTGTTCCTCTACGGGGACAAGACCGGATCGTGGTGCTTCGTCTCGCTGGCGACCCAGGCTGCCCAGGGCCAGTACGACGTCCAGGCCCGGCTGCGCGACGGCAACACCGTCGTCATCCAGCGGTTCTGGGTCAAGGACGGCAAGGGCTCCTACGGCAGCGCCATGGCGATCCGGGCCCAGGACATCGTGGAGATGCGCGTCGTCTCGATCGTGGGCTCGTGGGGATTCACCGCCGACCTCTCCACCTAGCAGGGTCGGGGTCGTAGGGTCGAACCATGGACGCTGACAGTCATGGCCGTACGCAGCGACTCGAGCTTGCCGACGCGACGGTGCGGGAGTGGAATGCGGCCGTAGTCGGCGTCGAAGAAGACGGCGTCGTACTTGATCGGTCGGCGTTCTATCCCGGCGGGGGCGGCCAACCGCCCGATCACGGGGTCCTGATCTGGGGCGGCGTGCAGTCGCGCGTGGTCGGCGTACGACGTGCTGATGACCTGGTTCTGCAGCTGGCGGATGGCGATCCGGTGCCGGCCGTGGGCACGAGCGTGCGCGGCGCGGTCGAGGACGAGCGGCGTACGGCGCTGATGCGGACGCACTCCGCGCTGCACTTGCTGGGCGGCGTGGTGTGGCGCGAGTTCGGAGCGCTCGTCACCGGCGGCAACATGGAGCCGCTGTCAGGCCGGCTCGACTTCAACCTCCCGGAGATCCCCGAAGGCTTCAAGGAACGCATCGCCGAACTGTGTGCCGCCGAGGTCGAAGCCGACCGGCGCATCGACGTGCGCGTGTTGCCGCGGTCGGAGGCGTTCGCGATCCCGGACATCATCCGTACGGCGACCAATCTCGTGCCGCCCGAACTCACCGAGATCCGCATCGTCGACATCGTCGGTCTCGACGCGCAAGCCGACGGCGGCACCCACGTGGCTTCGACCCGCCAGATCGGCACGATCGAGGTCGTGAAAGTCGAGAGCAAGGGCAAGGCCAACCGCCGGTTGAGGGTCCAGCTCCACTAACCGTGGCAACGATCAGTTCGGTGGCAGTCAGGACCAGCGATCGTGGTCCCAGCAGCCACCAACCTGATCAGCGCTCAGACTGGCGCCCATCCCCCAAGACCAAGAGCAGCGGTCAGCTGACGGGCGCAGCGCTTGCGCCCGGTCCGTAGCAGATGCCCGCTGAAGCGCAGGGCTCGTAGAGGTTTGCCGCTGGTGCTGAGTTCGTTGTGCCGGTCCAGATCGGCCTGCCATCGATCGTCGTCACGGTGCGCAGCCCCGTCGATCTCGACCCACACGGCGTACGCCGGCCAGAAGGCGTCGAGCCTGCGGACGCCGTGTGCGTCGACATATTTCTGGAGCGCTGGCAGCGGCAGTGCGTGCTCGCGCAGCAAGGCCAAGAAGTCCAGTTCGAGTCCCGAATGCGCGCCGAGTTCGATGTCATCGAGCGCGGCGAACAGCTGCGCCTGGAAACGCAAAGGCCCGGTGCGCGCAAGCACGCTTCGAATATCGTCGGGCCGCACCAGCCGTTGCTGGACCGCAGCAGCCAAAGGCCCTCGTGCTTCGTCGAACGTCCGCGCAATCCGCGCCATCTCGATCAATGCCCGTGGCAACCTGAGCCGTTTGGGCGTGTGCAGCGGATGCGTGTCGCCGACGTCGTCGGGCGGGTTGCGCGAAGAATGAACGACGACAAAGGACCGTGAGCGGACGCAACTCGGGTGCGGTGCAAGCATGTGAACGCGGTCCGGGTCGTCGTACCCGGTCAACCCGGCGAGTCCGGCTGGTGGCATGACTGATCGCTGCAGACGGTCCGGCGTACAGACATGCAGCCTGCATCTGTTGTTGCCGCGACAGTGGCCCGTTGTGCGTCACAACCACGCCCGGCAGCGGCCGCTGCCACCGGCCGCGAGCGGAGGTCGACCACTGCAACGACGACTTCGTGAAGTGCCGCCGCGCCTGAGCCGTGGAAAGTACTCCGCACTGATCCGCCAGCAGCTTTTCCAGCTGCTTGCGCCGCTCGGCTGGGTCGTCGATCTCCACCCGCCGATCGTCCTGCTCGGCGGCGGCCGGAGGGGGGCCGAGCGCGAATCTGTGGATGGCGGCCTCAGTCGGTTATGACTGATCACAAACCGAGGCAGGGGACCGAGCCCGGGACGTAGGCTTGCGGCCATGTGCAGAAACATCACCGAACTGCGTGGGCTCGAACCGCCGGCCACGCCGCAGGAGGTCGAGGCGGCGGCCCGGCAATACGTACGCAAGGTCAGCGGCCTGCAGAAGGTCCCCGAGGCAGTGCGCGGCGAATTCGAACAGGCGGTAGCCGAGGTAGCGGCCGCGACAGCGAAGCTGCTGGCCATAGCCCCGGCAAGAAGGCAGCCTCCGGCGAATCCCCCGCCGCTGAGAAGGCCCGAAGTAGTTGCCAGGATCGCGGCCAAGGCAGCGCTCCAAAACGCAGCACTCCAAAACGCAGCGCTTCAATAGGCAGCGCCCTAACCGACCTCGCTCCAAGCGACGGTGAGCTCGCCGAGCTTCCAGCGGGCCGGGTTGCGGGCGATCCGGCGGCCGCCGGCCAGTAGCAGGGCGGCCGCCTCGGACCAGCGGGTCCGCGGGGATCCGTCAGCGCCCCCGCGCGAGCGCAGCCAGGCGTCGTCCCACGCAGCGAGGAATTCGTGAACAGCCTCACCCGGCACGTTCCGGTGGATCAATGCTTTTGGCAGCCGTTCGGCGAGCTCACCGGGCCGTTCCAGGTCCTCCACCCGCGCCGCGAAAGTCAACGTGCGTGGACCGCTGGGATCCAGCGCGACCCACGTGCAGCGCCGGCCTACCTCGTCGCAGGTGCCTTCGACGAGTACTCCGTCCTGGTCCAGCTGGCCGCACAGGTCGCGCCAGGCCGCGAGCGCCGCCTCAGGCGAGTACTGCCGCAGCACGTTCATCGCGCGGATGACGACCGGGCGGCGTACGCCGGCGGGCAGGTTGAAACCGCCGCGGGCGAACTCGAGTCCCGGCCGGGCAAAGCCGGCAGCCGCAAGGACCCGGGCGCGATCGATTTCGACGCCGACGACCCGGACATCGGGGCGGACCAAACAGAGCCGGTCTGCGAGCTCGATCGTCGTAATCGGATGCCGGCCGTAGCCGAGGTCGACGACCAGGGGAACGGGAGCGCGCCGCAGCCGGGAGCCGTGCAGCGCGACCAGCCAGCGATCGACGCGACGCAGCCGGTTCGCGTTCGTCGTGCCGCGCGTCTGCGCGCCGACGGGCCGCTCGCCCGGTGGGAGATGCGCAGCCACGGAGACTACGGACGCGCGACGCGGGCGCGGACTACCTTGCCGACAGCCGAGAAGTCCTCCGCGCCGTAGCCGGCGTCCTGCGCCGCGGTGAGAAGTTGCCGGGCGAGAACTGCGGATTCGACTGGCACGCCGAGCCGGGCGGCGTACGCGATCGCGAGGTCGATGTCCTTCGCCATCAGGTCGGTCGCGAAGCCGGGCCGCCAGCCGTTGCTGGCAGGGGAGTCGGGCTGCACGCCCTCGAACGGCACCCGCGTGCGGACCGCGACGCAGTCACCGGACGACGCCTTGAGGACTTCGAGAGTCTTGCCGAGGTCCGCCCCGGCCCGGTCGACCAGGGTGAACGCCTCCGCAGTCGCCTGCATCTGCGCGGCGTAGATCAGGTTGTTGGCGAGTTTGACCGCCTGGCCGAGTCCCGGCCCGCCGACGTGCACGATCATCCGGCTGAACGACTCGAGCACGGCGCGGACGTGGTCGAGCACCGCGGCGTCGCCGCCGACCATCAGTGTCAAGGTGCCGTTCTCCGCGCCCGTGCTGCCGCCGGAAAGAGGAGCTTCCAGATAGTCCCCACCGGCCGCGCTGACCCGATCATGCTGCTCGCGCTCGACGTCAGGATCGATCGTCGAGCAGTCGATGATCACCTTGCCGGCGACGACATCGAGTACGCCGTCGATGATGCCCGCGACGTCGGGCGAATTCGGCACGCACAGGATCGTGACGTCACTCGCCGCGACGACGCCGGCCGGACTGCCCCCGTCGACCGCGCCGAGCAACAGCACGTCGTCGATCGGGCCGCGGCTGCGCGATGCCACCGTGACGTGGTGGTCGTTGGCCATCAGGTGCTTGGCAATGGGCCGGCCCATGACGCCCAGGCCGATGAAACCGACCTTCACGTCAGTCACCGATCCGGTTCAAGGTGCCCGCCAGGTGCGACTGCAGCGGCAGACCCATCGCAGCCATGTCGATCGCGTACATCAACTCGACCCCGACCATGCCGTAGAGCCGCTTCATCGCGGTCACTTCCTTAGCGGTGGCGGTCCGCGCGACGAGGTCGGTAGCGAGCTCGATCTTGCGACCCTCGAACGTGCCGACGTAGATCTCGTTGATCCCGGTCGGGTGCGACATGACCACCTCGATCGTGCCATCCGCCTGCGGCCGCCAAAAGCCGAATTCCGCGGCGAGCGGCCGGCCGTCGTCGAGCGACCAGGACCGTTGGCTGTAGGACAGGAACGCCTTGCCGTTGTGGCGGAAGGTGATCTCCTCGCCGTAGTGGAAGTCCTCGATCGTCGGATAGCTGCCGTGGCCCTCGCCGCGCCACGTGCCGAGCAGGTAAGCGAGCGGCTTGACCGCAGTGTGGATCGCGGGCGATTCGGGCGCGGGGGTCATGGCTGTGAGGCTACCGACCGTCGGCGAGCGGACCGAAAGTGAGTGCGTAGAGGAGAGCGGTCAGCGAGAGCCCGTCCAGCAGCTCGCCCCGCCCGATCCTGGAACGCAGCTCGTGGACCGGCATCCAGTCGACGCGTTCCGATTCGCTGACGTCGACCGGCTCGCCGACGTACTCGGCGCCTGCTGCCTGGAACAGGTGGAAGACCTGGTCGCTGATGCCGTTGGAGGGGTGGTAGGCGAGCAGCGGCGACAGCGGTCCCGGCCGCCAGCCCGTCTCCTCCAGGACCTCGCGGGCGCCCGCCTGCGCGGCTTCCTCGCCATCCTCGATCCGGCCCGCCGGAATCTCCCAGCCCCAGGAGTCGGTGATGAACCGGTGCCGCCAGAGCAGAAGGACGCCGCGATCGGGATTGTGTACGACGACGCCCGCCGCCTTGCGCGGGGCCCGTACGACGTGGTGCTCGAATCGCTCACCGCCGGGGATCTCGATGTCGGCCAGCGACAGGTTGACCCAGTCGCTCTCATAGACCGAACGTTCCCCGTGCACCGTCCATCGCATTCCCCGAACGCTACCCGAGCACGCGGAACCAGATGCAGGCGATCCCCGTGTCGTCGGTCACTGGCGCGCCGTGCTGGTTCCAGAAGTCGCGATGACGCACCCGCCAGTCCTCGATGTCCGTGAAGCCCTCGCCCTCGGCCTCGGCGAGTTCCCACGGAACGTCGCCGAAACGGCGTACGTCGACCGCCGTCACCTCCAGCGTGGCCAACCGCGCGCCGTCGTCGTCGAGTAGAGCGAGGCGTTCTGCGACGCGCTCCATCTCCTCGCCGTCGTCTGCGTAGTCCTGCACCCGAAGGGCGGTCGCCCGCTTGGTGCCCGCCAGCACCAGCGCGTTGAGGCGGTCACGCATGGCGCCGGGGGTGCCGAGCTCCATCGCCCGCATGCCCTCGACCCGTGGCCACATGCGACGACCGTAGCCCGATTGGGAATGTCGAGCCCAGCTGTGAGCATTCTCTTTGGTGTGCCGCTGTCATCTGCCCGCGCGTTGTCGCGCCCCGACGTTCCCCGGCGGATCGCGACCATCTCCGTGCACACCTCGCCGCTCGACCAGCCCGGCACCGGTGACGCCGGAGGCATGAACGTCTACATCGTCGAGGTCTCCAAACGGCTCGCCGCCCGCGGCATCGAGGTCGACATCTTCACCCGGGCGACGTCGAGCGCACTGCCCGCAGTGGTCGATCTGGCAGACGGGGTGCGGGTCCGGCACGTCACTGCCGGCCCCTTCGAAGGGCTTTCCAAGCGCGACCTGCCTACCCAGCTCTGCCCTTTCGCCTCCGGTGTGCTGCGGGCGGAGGCCATCCGCGAGCCCGGCTGGTACGACCTCGTGCACTCGCACTACTGGCTTTCCGGCCAGGTCGCCTGGCTCGCCAAGGAGCGCTGGGGGGTGCCGATGGTGCACTCGAGCCACACCCTGGCCAAGGTGAAGAACCTCGCCCTCGCCGACGGCGACGAACCCGAACCCACCGCCCGCGCGATCGGCGAGGCGCAGGTGCTCGCGACCGCGGACCGGCTTCTCGCCTCCACCGACGAGGAAGCCCGCGAGCTCGTCGAGTTGTACGACGCCGACCCGGCCCGGGTCGTCACTGTCGCTCCTGGCGTCGATCTCGACCGCTTCAGCGCGGGCGACGTCGCCAAGGCCAGGCGCCGCGTCGGGATCGCGCCGGACGCCGTGCTGCTGCTCTTCGTCGGCCGCATCCAGCCGCTGAAGGCGCCCGACGTGCTTTTGCGCGCAGCAGCCGACCTGCTCGCGGCGGATCCTGCGTTGCGGTCGCGCCTTGTCGTCGCGATCGTCGGCGGCCCAAGCGGCAGTGGTTGTGACGAGCCGGAAGCGTTGATTCATCTGCGCGACCAGCTCGGCCTGCGTGACGTCGTGCGCTTCGAACCCCCTGCGGCACAAGGGGTTCTGGTCGATTGGTACCGCGCCGCCGATGTCGTCGTCGTACCCAGCCACAGCGAATCGTTCGGTCTTGTGGCGCTCGAGGCGCAGGCCTGCGGCACTCCTGTCATCGCGGCCGCCGTCGGTGGTCTGCGGACCGCCGTAGCTGACGGCGTCTCGGGCATCCTGGTCAAGGGCCACGATCCAGCCTCGTACGCCGCCGCGATCGGGAGCGTCGTACGCGCGCCCATGTTCCGGTCGAGGCTGAGCCGCGCGGCCATCTCGCACGCGGCCGAGTTCAGCTGGAATGCAACCGCTGACGGCATCGTCGACGTCTATCGGGACGTGCTTCGCGAACACTCGATGCTGGCGCGCGAATCCGTCGGGTGACCACCGCCGACCAGCTGCAGGTCATTCTCGACGGCCTCGAGGTGGGGTATGAGCGCGTCGGCGACGGCGAGTTCCTGGTGCCGTTGCGCGGTGACAACAAGTTGGTGACCAACATGCTGTTGACGGTCGCCGAGTCCGCGCTGATCGTCGAAGCGTTCTTCATGCGCCGGCCGGACGACAACCTCGACGAGGTTTATGCGTTCCTGCTGCGCCGCAACCTGCGTACCTTCGGCGTGCACTTCGCCGTCGACAAGCTGGGCGACATCTACCTCACCGGCCGGCTGCCGCTGCCGGCCGTCAACGCCGCGGACATCGACACCCTGCTCGGCGCGGTGATCGCCGCCGCCGACGAATGCTTCAATCCGGCGATCAGTCTCGGCTTCGCTGCTGCGATCCGTTCAGAAAAGGCGTGGCGCGACAAGAACGGTCTCGACGACACCAACCTGGCGCCCTTCCTGCGCCCAACCGAATAGCCGCAACCCGGATTCAAGTCGCGGACCAGCCGCAGGGTCCAAGGTCAACCCGGCTGCGCAAGCCGGTAGCTGAGGAACGCGACCGAAGTGGCAGCAACCCCGAACGCCGCGAGCACCCACGGCACGGCGGCGGCGCTCGACGCGTCGGTCGCCAGGCCCAGGATGGGCGCGCCGACGATGGGACCGGCCAGACCGGCCGCAAACACCCGGGTCGCCCCCCGCCCGCTCGGCACCACCCTGGCCTGCCAGGTGATGACGGCAGGGAAGACCGGCGCGAGCAGCAGGCCAGTCACTGCAAAGGCCGCGACGGCGTACGCCGTGTTGGTGGCGACCAGGACGGAGCAGGTGGCAAGGGCGAGCGATGTGAGCACCAGACGGGCCGGGTGCCAGTGCAGGGCCAGCGGGGTCGAGACCAGCCGGCCGACAGTCAGTCCGAGCCAGAACAACGCGACGGCGTTCGCGGCCCCGGCCGCAGACATCGACGACACCCCGCGCAGGTAAGTCGTCTCCCAGCTCGAGACGCCGCCCTCGAATGCGACGTAGCCGAGCAGGACGCTGCCCAGCAGGACAATCACGCGCAGCTCCCGGCGGGTGGCCCGCCGGCTGGTCAGAGGCGACGTGTTCGGCGTACGCAGAGTGGTCGTCAGCACCAGCAGCGCGGTGGCGGTAACCGCGCAGACCAGGTAGGGCAGCGCCAGGTTCCGCGGGGCCCGGCCGACGAGTAGCGGGGTCAGCACCGCGCTGGCGCCGAATGCCGCGCTCGTGGCTGACAGCACCGCGCCGCTACCCCGGCCGTATGCGGTCGCGACGACGAGATTGAGCAGTACGTCGAACATGCCGAAACCCAGACCCGCGAACAGCAGGCAGCAGGCCACCAGCGGCCCGTTCGGCGCGAACGGCACACCGGCGCAGCCGACTGCGAGGCAGAGCGCGCCGATGCTCAACAGCCGGGGTGCCGGATACCGGTGCCGGATGAAACCCGAGAGCGCGACGCCGGCGGCCGAGCCGACCGAGAAGGCGGCCAGCAGTGTTGCCCCACCGGTCGCGTCGAGGCCGTGTCTGCTGCGCAATTCGGGCAGCGTCGGCCCGAGGACGCTCACGACGATGCCCAGCACGAAGAAGCCGACTGCGCCGGTCAGCGCAAGACGCAGCGGTGATGAGACTGCACTGCCTGTAGCCTTGCCCGCCATGAGCACCCTGATTCTGGTTCGCCACGGCGAGAGTACGTGGAACAAGGAGAACCGCTTCACCGGCTGGACCGACGTCGATCTCTCCGACAAAGGCGTAGACGAGGCGAGGGCGGCCGGCCGGTTACTCGCCGACGAGGGTATCGAGATCCAGATCGCGCACACGTCTGTGCAGAAGCGCGCGATCCGCACTCTCTTGCTGGCGCTCGAGGAAGCCGACCGCCTCTGGATCCCGATCGTGAAGTCATGGAGGCTCAACGAGCGGCACTACGGCGCGCTGCAGGGCCTGGACAAGGCGGAGACGCTGGACAAGCACGGCGAGGAGCTGTTCCAGCTGTGGCGGCGCAGCTATGACACGCCACCGCCGGCGCTCGAGTACGACGACGCACGTCATCCGCGCTTCGACCCGCGCTACCGCGACCTGCCGCCGGACGTCCTGCCGGCGACCGAGTGCCTCAAGGACGTCGTCGTGCGGATGCTGCCGTATTGGCAGGACGCCATTACCGCCGACCTCCGGGTCGGGCGGACCGTGCTGGTCGCGGCGCACGGCAACAGCCTGCGCGCCCTGGTCAAGCACCTTGACGGGATCAGCGATGAGGACATTGCCGGCCTCAACATCCCGACCGGGATCCCGCTGCGCTACGAGCTCGACGATGATTTCCGGCCGGTCTCGAAGGCCTATCTCGGTGACCCTGAGGCCGCCGAGGCGGCGGCTGCAGCGGTTGCGGCGCAAGGGAAGAAGCGGACCTGATCGCCGGCACGGTGTTCAGTACGCCGACATCGAGCGGATGTCGGCCGGCTGCATCTGGCGCAACATCGGGTCGCTTGCGTATCGCACCCGCTTGTCACCGAGCCGGTAACCCAGGAGGTTGACCGCGGGTCTCTCCGACGCGGCGAAGAACCAGCGGCTGTCGGGCGACCAGGTGAGCAGAGCCGCGCGCGGCGTTCCCGGTTCCAGGCCGCCGACCTGCCGCACCGCGCCCGTCGCCAGGTCCGCCACGAGCAGGTAGGGCTCGTCCTCGCCGGCACGGGGAATCCGCCTGCCGACGACCGCCAGCCGGCTGCTGTCGGGCGAGAACGACGCCGCCCCGGTCGCCCATCCCGTCGGCACCCCGACGTCGAGAATCTCGCCGGTCTTGTCGACCGCGACTTTCATCGGGCAGGCGGGCAGGTCGCAGTTCGGCAGCGTGAACGCCGTGTGCTCGGCATCGGCGGCGACGACGAGGAAGTTGGCCGCAGTCCAGTAGATCTGGACGACCTGGCGCGCATCCAGGTCCCATCGTTCGAGTGAGCTGGAGAAGTTCTCGAAGGACTCGGTGATCATCCCGTACGGCGTTTCGCGGACGCCCCTCCTGCGGTCGCCGAGAGAGACCTTGCGGACCACCCGGCCGGTCAGGTCGACTCTCCACAGCGCCCCGACGGCGTTCGCCTTCTCCGCCAGCCAGACGTGACCGTCGTCGGCGGCGGGGACGAGTGCTCGGGCCGCGCCGAGCTCCACGACACGGCTGCGGTCCGCCGGCACGTAGACCGCGGTCGGCAGCCGGTCGCCGGGAGACCACACCAGCACTACATCGCCGGATCGGACGTGCACGGACTCCAGCGTCGTACCGGGCAGCGAAGTCCAGCGGACGAACCCGTCGTCGAGTCCGACGTCGACCAGCGAGTCGCCGCCCATCGCCAGTTTCGCGCCGGTCCGCTCCGCCAGCACCAGGTGGTCAGCAACAGTGGATGCCACAGAGCTGGCGGGTGTTTGGGCAGCGACTGGCTTGGAGATCGGTGTGGCTGCGGGCTTTGCGTGCGGTTCGGCCGGGAGCAGCTGCCAGCCGGCAACGCCGGCGACGAGCACCAGGACCGCGAGCATCACTGCGCGCGGCGGCCGCGGCGGCCGCAGTGGCCGGCGGGTACCGCCGACCGACAGCACTTCCGCGGGCAGGCTCACAGGTCGATGCTCGGCCCGCGGACCGCCTTCGGCAAGGCGAAGTCCTATTCCGTCGCGATTGCCAGGGCCTCGGCGGTCGCCGGGTGTACGGCGATGAGCCCGTCCCGTGCCCGCGCGGCGCAGTGGGCGACCAGAACGGCGTACGCGGGCTCGCCCATCATCGCGGTGAGCTCCGCGCCGAGGCTGACGTAGACAGGTTCCGCGCCGATGTGCGCCTCCCGTGACGTGGTGCAGAACCAGTCGAGGTCATGCCCGCCGGGACCCCAGCCGCGCCGGGTGAACTCCGTGATCGTCGTGACGAGGATCTTGGTTTCGTCCGTGCGTTCGTCCCACTCCACGAACCGCTGGATGGGCAGCTGCCAGCAGACATCCGGTTTGGTCTCGAGCGGGTGCCTGCCGGTGCGCAGGGCCATCCGGTGCAGCGCGCACCCGGCGCCGCCCGAAAACCCGGGGCGGTTGAGGAAGATGCAGGCGTCCTCGAACTTGCGGGTACGCCGTCGGCCGTCCTCCTCGTCGATCTCGTCGATGCCGCCCTTGCGCTGAGACCGGAACTGCCAGTCGTCCGCGGTGAGCTCCTTGGCCATTGCACGAACCCGGCGCTGGTCGTCCTTGTCCGAATAGAAGGCGCCGTGGCTGCAGCAACCGTCGTCGGGGCGTTCCCTGCTGATGCCGTGGCAGCCGCGGCCGAAGATGCAGGTCCAGCTCGACATCAGCCACGTCAGGTCGGCCCTGAACTCGCGCTCCGGATCGTCCGGGTCGGCGAACGTGAACCACTCGCGCGGAAAGTCGAGTGTGGTTTCTGGCGCTGGCTTGGGGCGTCGCGGCACGGTGCGTGGATCCTCTCGAGTCAGCAGAAGCGTAGCGGTCACCTGCCCGGGTACCCTCCTCAACGTGACCGACGGGATGCCGACCGTTCCCGCCGCGAAAGTGGCTCTGTCGACGGCGTCCACATATCCGGAGACCACTGCGGCGGCGTTCGAGATTGCCTCGCGGCTCGGCTACGACGGCGTCGAGGTCATGGTGTGGACCGATCCGGTCAGCCAGGACGTCAACGCGCTGCGGCGGCTCTCCGAGTACCACCAGCTGCCGGTGCTCGCCCTGCACGCGCCGTGCCTGCTGCTGACGCAGCGCGTCTGGGGCAACGACCCCTGGTTGAAACTGGACCGGGCCAGGGATGCGGCGACAGCGCTCGGAGCCGAGACGGTCGTCGTACACCCGCCGTTTCGCTGGCAGCGGGAGTACGCGGCGAAGTTCATCCAGGGGATCAGCCGGATGGCGGACGAGACGCACATCCGCTTCGCGGTCGAGAACATGTTTCCGCTGCGTGCCGGTGGCCGTTCAGTCGTGCCGTATGCACCTGACTGGAATCCGCTGGAGGGCGACTACCAGCACTACACCCTAGATCTCTCGCACACCTCGGTTTCGCAGTCGGATGCAATGCAGATGGCTCGGGACATGGGCGACCGGCTCGCACATGTGCACATCGCCGACGGCACGGGGTCGGTGAAGGACGAACACCTGATCCCCGGCCGGGGGATTCAACCCTGCGCCGAGCTGCTGGAAACCCTTGCGCAGCAAGACTTCAACGGTCTGGTCGTGGTCGAGGTCAACACCCGCAAGGCGACCGACCGAGCCGACCGGGAGGCTGATCTGGCGGAGGCCCTGGCGTTCACGCGGCTGAATCTTGCCGCCGGTCCCGACACGGTCGCGGGGCTGCGGTCGAAGGCAGAGCAGGCGGCGCGCCGGGCCCGTTTCGCGGTGAGTGCCGATGGTGTCGACGACCTGCGCGCGACGGGTTCTGCCGGCCCCGGCAGTCAGCGGCAGCGCAGGTGGCCCGCCGGCCCGTGAACCGGGTTGCCTCTGGCGGAGGCTTGCCATTGCACGCCGTTGCCGTTGAGGTTGCCGATGACAGAAAGGACTGCTGGTGTTACGCCGATTGCTGCTCTCCGCCTCGGACAACCGCGCTCTCGAACGGTTCACCCGAACTTCGCCGCTCTCGCGGCCGGTCGTCCGGCGCTTCGTGGCCGGGGACAGGCTCGAGGACGCGGTCGACGTCGCGACGCGCCTGGTCGGCTCCGGCCTGCTTGTCAGCCTCGACCACCTCGGTGAGAACACGACTGAGCGGTCGCAGGCCGAGCAGGTGGTGTCGGCGTACGTCGCTCTGCTCTCCAGGCTGGCGGCCGAAGGGCTGACGGGCGGGACGGAGGTCTCGCTGAAGCTGTCTGCGATCGGCCAGGGTCTGGACGAAGCCTGGTGTGTGGAGAACGCGTTTCGGATCGTCGAGGCCGCGACGGATGCCGGCACGACGGTGACGTTCGACATGGAGGACCACACGACGACTGAGACGACCCTGAGGATGCTGCAGCAGGTGCGGGTCAGCTACCCCGACACAGGCGCGGTGATCCAGGCCTACCTGCGGCGCAGCGCCGGCGACGTCGACGACCTGATCAAGAGCACCGCCCGCGTCAGGCTCTGCAAGGGCGCATATCGGGAATCCGAATCGGTGGCCTACCAGAGTAAGCAGGAGGTCGACGCCAACTACGCCCGGCTGCTGGCCCGGCTGATGAAGCACGGCCACTACCCGATGATCGCCACCCACGACCCGCGGCTGATCTCGGTCGCGGGCGAGCTGGCTCGCCGTTCCGGGCGGGCCCGCGACACGTTCGAATACCAGATGCTGTACGGCGTTCGGCCGCAGGAGCAAAGGCGGCTGGCTGCCGACGGCAACCGGGTCCGCGTCTACACGCCCTACGGGAACCAGTGGTACGCCTACCTCGTCCGCAGGCTCGCGGAACGCCCCGCCAACGTCATGTTCCTCGTTCGCGCGCTAGCCTCGCGATCATGACGACGCTCGCGATTCTCGGTGCCGGCAAGATGGGCGAGACGCTTCTGTCCGGTTTGCTGCGGTCCGGTACGCCGCCATCCGAGGTAATCGTCTCTGTCCGCCGCGCTGAGCGGGCGAAGGCGCTCGAGGAGAAGTACGGCGTCTGCGCCGTGGGCTCCGCTGACGCCGCCGAGCGCGGCGCTACGGTCCTCCTCGCAGTAAAGCCGCAGGACATGAACGCGCTGCTCCTGGAAATCCGGCACGCGATCACACCCGACAAGCTCGTTGTCTCGATGGCGGCCGGCATCCCGACGACAACGATCGAGCGACAGTTGGCGGAGGGCGTAGCGGTCGTCCGGGTCATGACCAACACCCCTGCCCTGGTCGACGAAGCGATGAGCGTGTTGTCCGCGGGTTCGCACGCCGATGAAGCCCATCTGAGCCGAGCAGAAGAGGTCTTCCGGCACGTCGGCAAGGTGCTCCGCGTGCCGGAGTACCAGCAGGACGCCGTCACCGCGCTGTCCGGCAGCGGTCCCGCCTATTTCTTCTACCTCGTAGAAGCAATGATCGACGCGGGCATCCTCTTGGGCCTGCCGCGTGCGGTCGCGGCCGATCTCCTGGTCCAAACTGCCGTCGGTGCCGCCGTCATGCTGCGCGACACAGGTGAGCATCCGGTCCGCTTGCGCGAAGCCGTAACCTCGCCGGCCGGCACGACGATCAACGCCATCAGGGAACTCGAGAAACACGGCGTGCGAGCCGCCTTCCTCGCCGCCATCGAGGCAGCCCGCGACCGCAGCCGCGAACTTGCAGAAGGCCACGAGTAACCGAGCCCCGTCCACTGACTACATGCCGATTCCGCGACCGCGTGCCATCAGTCGGCGGGTGGATCCGGACCCGCCTGCGCTCCCGGCGGCCGTGCCGGTGGCCTCGGTTCCAGCTTTGGCTCGCGTCGGGCTGCCAGGTGGGCGATGTGTTCGGGGGCGTTGTTGATTGCCGGCCGCAGGTAGGGGTGGCCGCGCGGGCTGGTCCAGCGGGCTGCGCCGTCGGGTTGAGTTCGGAGTTTCCAGCCGGCGTGTGTTTTGGCGCGGTGGTGATGCCGGCAGAGGGCGCCCAGGTTGGCGCTGCAGGTGCTGCCGGCGCAGTTCCATGGCTGCTCGTGGTCGAGGTCGCAGCGGCGGGCAGCGCGGGCGCAGCCGGGGAAGCGGCAGGTGACGTCGCGCGCCATGACGTAGTCGGCGAGCGCCTGGGGCGGTCGGTAGGTGCTGCGTCCGTAGTCGAGCAGGTGCCCGGTCACGTCGTCGAGCAGGAAGCGCCGCCAATCGGCATCGGCGGCGAGTTGGCGGGCCAGTTCGGGTGGAATCGGCCCGTAGCCGTCGAGCTGCGCCGGGTTGTCGGCGAGGCGGAGCAGGGTCGGCAGGTCGGCGGTGACCTGAACCTGGACTGTGACCCCGCTCGACGCGCGGCGCGGCTGGGCCTGGCCGGGGGGCTGGGAGCGGCCGCGGAGGACGGCAGCGAGGAACGCGTCGGCGCGCAGCGTATCGATCGGGTCGGCTGTGCTGCTCGGCGCGGCCGGGTCGGCGCCCTCGCGTTGACACTTGGCGTCGGCGTCGAGCTGCCGGTAGGCGGCGATGGCTTCCGGGGCGGTGAGGAATACCGAGAGCCAGGCCATCGCATCCGGC
This sequence comes from Actinomycetota bacterium, assembly GCA_040005895.1. Classification (GTDB taxonomy): domain Bacteria; phylum Actinomycetota; class Actinomycetes; order BP-191; family BP-191; genus JBDTYE01. The sequence continues at coordinate 28,186 of JBDTYE010000002.1, forward strand.
TGCGGGTCGAGCACCACCCGGCGATCCTGGCGGGCTGCGGTGTGCCTCTGGTCGGCGGCAGCCGGCCCGGTTGCGAGCACGGCGCGGCGTAGCCGGGCACGGAACCCGCTGATGGTCAGGCCGGCTGCGCCGGCCAGTACCTGGCGCTGCACCCGGTGGGCGGTGGCATCGTCGAGGTCGGAGAAAGCTTCGACCAGGGACAGCGCGTACCAGAAGGTGATCTCGCCGGTCGCAACGGCCTCGAGCGTCGCGGTGAGCCGCCCGGTCAATTCCCTGGCGGCCGCAACCCGGCGCGATGCGGAAACCGGGGACAGGCGCAGCGCAGCGGCGACTTCGAGCTCGGCCCAGTCGCCGCGCGCCATCGACTCCCGCGACGGCGAAGAGCCTGGTGAGGCAGTAGCCGGCCCGGTGACGTCGACGATGGCCTGCTGCTGCCGGCTCGCGATCCACCCGACGTGCCGTTCCCACAGCGCGAGCATGTTGACCCGGTCGGCCGGGTGCAGTGGCACGCGGTCATAGCCGTCGATTTCGGCGAGGGTGAATGCGGACAGAGGTTCGGTGAGCAGCTCCGCCAGCCGCGGGTCCGGTCCTGACTCGTCATCGCCTAGAGCGTCCGCGGGCCCGACCAGCCGCAGCTGGCGGAGCACTGGCCACGGTGTGCCGGGCAACCCCTCAGAAGAAAGTAACTCGAACATGTGTTCGACCTTAGCAAGCACGGCCGACAAGGAATCCGGGCTGTGGAAAGTGCCGTCAGGACAGGTGCAACTCGGCGTACGCCGCCATGGCATCGCGCTTGTACTCGGCCAGGTCCGGGTGCTGCTCGTCGTGACGGGCTCGGAAACGCGGGTCGTCGACGTACATCTGGCCAAGTCCGGTGTAGCCCGGGCGGTCCGGTGTCCAGAACTGATCGACGATCGCGTAGTGATCGGCGAGCACTTCGAAAACGCGTGCGTCGTCCGGCGCGACTCCCGCCGAAAGCAAGGCGACCAGTCGGGCGTCGACGGCCTGGTAGGCGCCGTCGACGGCGCCGAACTGCGCGGGTGTCCAACCCGCGGTACGCCGCCGGCTCTCCGCGACCGACGAGTCGCCGTACTTGGCGGCGATCTCGTTCTCGTACTCCGCCTGCTGCTTCGGGTCGAACCCCTCGAACAGCTGTTCCGCAGGCATGTCATTCCCCTTCTGTAGATCTTCGATGGTCAGCTCGACGGTGTGCGCCAGAGCAGCCAGCCGGTCGCTCTCTGCGAGCAATGCGGCTTGGTGGTGCCGAAGCGCGTCGATCTGGTCGCGTCCGGAATCGAGCACGGCGGCGATGGTCGGCAACGGCAGGCCCAATGCACGCAGCAGGAGAATCTCCTGCAGCCGCAGCAGTTGTGGCCGCTCGTAGCAGCGGTGGCCGTTCGCAGCAACGCCTGCTGGCGGCAACAGCCCGACCGCGTCGTAGTGCCGCAGTGTGCGCGACGTCACCCCGGACAGGCGCGCGACTTCTTCGATCGGCCAGCTCATGCCAGCAACGGTAGGAGTTGACGCAACGTCAACGTCAACCTCAATTGCATTCAGGGTACGTCGGTGACCTTTGCTTGCGGCTGGGTCTCAACGGTCTTCACGGCCGGTCAGTCCTGCTCCAGAGGCCACACCTCGACGACGCCGTGTGCGACCGCGCACGGATTGCGGGACGCGAGGGCAATGGCTTCCTCGAGACTGACTGCGTCGATGATGCCGAATCCAGCGATCGGCAGGGCGGAGGTGGAAAACCGGCTGTGCGTGACGTTCACGCCGGCGCCGTCATGGTTGCGCACCTGCACGGGAGAGCCGGCTCGGCCCATGATCGCTCCTGACTGCTGGAGGCGGGCATCAGCAGCGTGGGCTTCGTCCCTGACCGCTGCGTCGGTCCGGTCGTAACCCTCCTGGTCACCGAACCCGATCGTGACGTACCTAGGCATGGCAGTCTCCTTCGCGTCGTCCGTGTTGCGGTAGCAATTGCAAGATGCAAGCACTATCGTACGAGGTAGTCAATTCCGGGAGGAACCCGTGCAGCCACGCTCCGGATGCGCCATCAACGCCGCAGTGGAGGCCCTGGGTGACCACTGGTCCGTCCTCGTGCTGCGGGACATCATCTTCGGAGACCGCCGCTACTTTCGTGAGCTCCAGGCCGGCTCCATCGAGGGGATTGCCTCGAACATCCTCGCCGACCGGTTGAAGCGGCTCGTCGCCGCGGGGATCCTGAGCCGCGACGACGCGCTGCGAGGACAACGCGTCCGCTACAGCCTTACCGAGGCCGGCATCCAGACACTGCCGATCATCTACGCCCTGGGCAACTGGGGCCTCGACTGGCGTACGGGCACCCGGGAGCTACGGGCACGGCAGGAGCTGATGCGCAGCGAGGGGATGCCGTTTGTCGAGGAGCTCATGGACGAGCTACGAACCCGGCACCTCGACCGGCCCACCCAGCAGAGCGACCGCCCCCGTCCCAGCGAGCGCCTGGAGGTGGCCCTCACGGCCGTCACCGGATGAGGTCGGAAGCACGCCCAGCACATTTCGGCTCTATTCTCCAGCAGGCGGTTCCCAGAGTTCGATCTTATTGCCTTCCGGGTCTACGACCCAGCCAAACTTTCCATATTCCGAGCCGTCGATCTTGTCCAATACGGTGCAGCCTTCGTCGCGGAGTGCCTTTAGCAGTGCGTCAATGTCGGCTACTCGGTAGTTCACCATGAAGCAGGCGGTGCTTGGTGCAAAAGAGTCGCCGTCAGCGGGCACGATGGACCAGGCAGTTGTACCGCCTACAGGCTTGCCCGCTTCATCAGTCCAGCCGAAGGCGGCGCCTCCCCAGTCCTGCACATCAATGCCGAGGTGCTGCTTGTACCAAGCCTGCATTGCCCCCGCGTCTTTGACTTTGAATGAGATACCACCTATGCCAGTAACGCGTTTCATTCATATCTCCGCGGAAAGTCAGTTGTTTCCATCACGTCCAGTCTGGGGGGCCGGGCGGGACGCCAATTGGTGTCCCGCCCAACACGCGCCAGTATGGACGTGCTCGCAACTATGGAGGAACCCGATCGCTAGTGCTGCACGGACAGCTGGGTCAGCCAGTACTCCGTGGTCGGGGTAACCGGCGTACTGAATCGGGGATTGGTGACAAACAGCCGGTGGTCCACCAGAGCGCCCGTCGCCGGTACGTCGAGGCTCGGGTCGGTGAGCGTCGCGACGATCTTGCCCTTGCGCAGGTGCTCGCCCAGCTTGACCACGACGACGGCATTCGCAGTGCCGCGGACGACGTACAACGTGTGGCCGTGCAGTTCGAGTCCGTCTCCGTCGGTGAGCGCGCCGCCCGTCAGCGGAATCACCCGGGACTCGCCGTTTCGCGGGTTGACACGGAACAGCGTGTGCGTCGAGGACACGACGACGACCAGCATGCGGCCGTCCTCGGAAGCCACGATGCCGTTGGCGTTGAACGCGCCGGCCACGAAGCTCATGTCGCCGGTGAGCGCAAGAGTCTTCACGTCGAGCGGAGCCGGTAGGGCGCCGTGCTCCCCGAGCGGGATGACCACGAGCCGCTGTACGAACGAGTCGGTTATGTAGACGGCCTTGCGGGTCACGACGAGGTCGTTGAGGAAGCCGGCACCCGGGATGACGTAGCGCATCAGCTCCGCACCGGTCGTTGCGTCGTACGCCGTCACGACGCCGGTCGGGCCGCCGGCCACCCAGACGCGCTTCGATCGCTTGTCGTAGTCGACTCCGACGGCTACCCGGCCGGCGACTCCCGGAATGAACACGCTGCCTACTCGGGTGCGTGCATTGCCGCGCCAGATCGCGCCGTCGACGAGCGAGCCGACGTAGACGTTCGCCTCACGCCCGGTCGTGATGCCCTCGGGCTGGAATCCCTTCGGCAGCTGCCAGCGCACGGGCGCGTCGAGGCGGGGATGTGCCTGGGCTGCTGGCATGGCGACGAGTAGGCCGGCGAGTACGCCGCCGGCGGCGACAGCCGTAAGCGCGGCGAGGCGGCGCGGAGCTTGGATCAGTGACATGGGTCTGGTCTCCCTAATCGGATCAGGACGTTCTCCCTGAGTACGGCTGTTCTCCGGATTTGGACTGCCTTTCGCGACGAACTTCTCCCCGTCGACAGTTCCGAAACTCGCGCCCGGTCCCGAAGCGGCCGTTCAGGGACATACGCTGGCGCGGTGAGCAGCTCCGTGCGGATCATCTGGGACGACGTCTTCACGACGTACGACTTCGGCCATCACCACCCGCTTCGCCCGCTGCGGCTGGAGCTTACGATGGCGCTCACCCGTGCGCTCGGATTTCTCGACCTGCCCAACGTGACGGTCGCGGCACCGACTTCGGCACCCGACGACGTACTCGCACTCATTCACGATCCGGGTTATGTGGCTGCTGTGAAGGCGGCTCCCGTCGACCTGCACAAGACGATCGCCGGCCGGTACGGGCTCGGCACAGCAGACAACCCGATCTTCGACCGGATGCACGAGGCGTCCGCCCTGGTAACAGGGGCGACAGTGGATGCCACGCGCGCCGTCTGGACCGGGCAGGCGCAACACGCGATCAACATCTCGGGCGGGCTGCACCACGCGATGCGCGACCGGGCCTCGGGCTTCTGCATCTACGACGACCCGGCCGTCGCGATGGCCTGGCTGCTCACGCAGGGCGCCGAGCGGATCGCCTACATCGACACCGACGTCCACCACGGAGACGGCGTACAGGCCGCCTTCTACGACGACCCGCGGGTTCTCACGATCAGCCTGCACGAGACCGGGCAGCATCTCTTCCCGGGCACCGGCTTCGCGAACGAGGTCGGCACCGGTGAGGGACGCGGTACCAGCGTCAACGTGGCGCTGCCCCCCGGAACCGATGACGCCGAGTGGCTGCAGGCATTCAGCGAGATCGTCCCGCCGGTGCTGCGCGCCTTCCGTCCGCAGCTGATAGTTACGCAGCTCGGCTGCGACACGCATGCCCTCGACCCCCTCGCCCATCTCTCGCTGTCCGTGGACGGCCAACGGACCGCGTACCGGCTGCTGCACGAGCTCGCGCACGAGTTGTGCGACGGCAAATGGATTGCGGTCGGCGGCGGGGGCTACGAGATCGTGCAGGTCGTCCCGCGGGCGTGGACGCATGCGATCGCCGAAATGGTCGGAGGATCCGCCGAGGGGGCGACACCCGACGAGTGGCGCGAGCTGGCGTTCCAGCGATCGGGCGAGCACGCGCCGCGCGACCTGCGCGACGGCCGCACGCCCGCCTGGGCGGCGATGGATGGGGAGACTGGACCGCTGGCGCACGCCGTCAACGCGACGAAGAACGCTGTCTTCCCGCTGCTGGGCGTAGCGTGATGGACCGCGCACGGCTGCGCGACCATCTCCTCGCGGCCCACCTTGCGGGCGCCGTCGCGACCAGCCGCGCCCACAACCTGAAGGCCATCCGGCAACTGCTGCTCGACGAGGGTGAAGGCGACACCGACTGGCTGGGCGTGCGACCGGCCCGGGAACACTCCTTCTACGACGTCCTCCGCATCGTCGCCGAGCGCGCCGGCATCAACGCCGACCCGGCGCAGACCGAGGGCACCGACACGATCGACGTCGAGTTGAGCCTCGACGGGATCGAGGCGACCGCGGCCAGACTCGCCAAGGCCGCTCGGGACAGGCAGCGGGTATTCGCCGGCACGGGTCACCCGATCGGCGTCAGCGGTATCTACGGACCGGTG
>JBDTYE010000003.1:0-33628 GCA_040005895.1 Actinomycetota bacterium
GCACGGCCAGCGCTTCCGGGGCCGGGTCGAAGACACCCCGCAGGACCTTGACGAGCATGTTCGACAGGGCCCAGCCACCGGCCGCGCCGGCGGACAACCCGAGCACGGTGACGGCTGCGGCTTCCGCCCAGACGAAGGCGCCGACCTGCCGACCGGTCGCACCCAGAGCCGTGGCGATGGTGAACGTCCGCCGCCGTTCGGCCAGACCGAGCCACAACGTCAGACCGGTGGCTGCGGCGGCTAGCGCGAGGGCGAATCCGAGTTCGACCGTGCTGAGCCCCGAGAGGTCCACCGCGGTCAGGCTCGATCCGACGATCTTGCGGGTGCTGACGATGTCGGTGATCGTCGACGTGCCGCCGAATTCGCGGCGCAGCGAGTCCGCGACCGCCGTCACCTTCGCGCCGTCGGTGTCCACGAGGAAGGCCCCCACGGTGTTGCTTCCGGTCTTCTTCGCAACGTAGTCCGCGTTCGCGAGCAGGAAGCTGTCCTTCGGTGCTGTCGGAAATTCCTTGGCCACGCCGACGTAGTGGAAGGGGACGTCGACGTACTGCTTGGTCTTGCCGTTCTGGAGGCGCAGCGTCACCGAGTCGTTCGGCAGGAGTTGGAAGTCCTTGACCGTCTCGGCCGACACCAACAGCGCGTCCGGCTGGGCGGCGAGAGCCGCCATCAGCTGCCGTGCGCTGCCGCCGTGGAAGTACGCGTCCTGCAGTCGACCGGCCTTTACGACGGTCGACGCGTTGACGCCGAACAGGTCCTGCAGGTCGTTGCCGACGTAGGCGTACCGGTGCTGCAGCGGTTCGACGTGCTTGACGCCGGGAGTCGCCCCGATCCTGGCGGCTTCCGCGGAGTTCGGCTCGACGACGGTGCCGGGGGAGACCGACACAGTGACGTTGGCGCCATTGCTCAGCACTGCGTCGACCTCAGCCTGCTGGTGGTACGTCGCGTTGAAAACCGCTGTGGACGCGGCGAATCCGATCGTCAGAGCGACCAGCGCGGCGCCTCGCGCGATCAGGCGGCGTTGCCGCTGCAGGCTGGCCGCGACGGTGTCGGACAGGCCGCCCGCCAGTGGGGTGAGAAGTGAGCGCAGCACCGGCCGGCCTCGGTCCAACAACACGGTGGTGACGCGGTAGGTGAGCAGACCGGCACCGATCCACAGCAGGGCTGGACCGGCGAAAGCCCAGTAGCTGACGGAGATTCCGGGGACACCCTCGACCGCGAGCACCAGCTTGTAGCCGCTGCGCGAAGTCGACCAGAAGACGGCTATCGCCGCAGCCAGCAGCATGAAGTCGAGCCCACTGCGCATCCAGCGTGGATTGCCGGCGCGGCCGACCGCCTGCCGGGCCGCTGACACGGTCACGAGACGGGCATCGGAACGCGCAGGCAGCGCAATGCTGGCCGCGGAGATCACGAGCCCGAGCAGCACGGCCGCGCCGGCCCAGCGAATCGCCGACGCGGTGGTCGCTCCGAAGCTCGACGTCCCGAACGCCGTCCGGCCGACCAGCAAGGCGATCACGAGTCCGAGGGCGGCGCCGACGACACCGACGAGCAGGGATTCGCAGATCCCCAGTCGCACCAGCGCTTTCGTGGTCGCTCCCCGGGTACGCAGCAGGGCCTGATCGCGCCGCCGGCGCTCACGACCCGAGGCCGCGACCGCCATGGTGAGCAGCCCGGCCAGCACCGCCCCGGGCGCGCCGAGGAACAGGAACAGCACCTGCGCGTAGAGAGCGTCGCCGCGGGCGGCCGACAGCGTCGCGCCGAGGTTGTCCCCGACGAGCCCGGCGCCGGCGAGGGCGACTTCGAGGTTCCGGGCCCGGCCGGCGACCGTGGTGAACGCCGCGGCCGGGTCGGTCGGCAGTTGGTGGTCGAGGCGGAGTTGGACCTGCGTGCGTACCAGGTCAGGTCGGGCCACGGCGAGCGGGTCGAAGAGCTGGTGCCACGTTGCCGTGGGAAGGATCAGCACGTTGTCCGGCGGCGCGGCAACCTGCGCTCCCGACGTGACGCCGATCTGCTGGAAGAGCGAGTCGGCCTGCGGCAGGTCGATGACGCCGTCGATCTTCACCGTCGCGGGCGGAAGTCCGGCGCGCCCGACACTGACCATGTCTCCCGGCACGGCGCCGAGGTTGGCCGCAGTCTGCTGGAAGAGCAGTACCCCCTTGGCCGGCGCGACGAGGTCCCGGAACTCGTCGGGGAAGGTCGCCCGGTAGCGGTCGCTGATGCCGACCACCTGTCCTGGACCGGTGGTCTGCGTGGTTCCGTCCTTCGACGATTCGAAACCACTCGTCGTAGCGAAGGTCACCGTCTCGGCCGCGACAACATGCTTGGTTGCCGCAACCTGCGATGTGAACGCATTCGCGTCCGCGCCGCGGGCTGCCTCGACCTGCCAGTCGACGGACACCGTGTCGATCGCCCGCTTGGTCATGGTGGCTTTGGACGCCGAGAGAAATGTGCCGAGCGAGGCGAGCAGTCCGACGCCGAGCGCAACGCCGGCGGCGGCCGCGGCGAGCCGACCGGCGCGGTGTCGGATCAGGCCGCCGAGCCACTCGGCGTACCAGCGGACGGGATCGAGCGCTCGGGCGGTCATCTCGATGCGCTCTCTTCCAGCGTCAGGCGTCCGGCGGCCATCCGCCAGTTGATGGCGAACCGGTCACCGACGGAAGCGTCGTGCGTGTTGACGATGAGGGCCGCGCCGAGGTGCTCAGCAGCTTCAACGAGCGAATCGATCACGACCGCACCGGTGGCATGGTCGAGCTGACCGGTGGGCTCGTCCGCGAGTATCAGTCGGGGGCGGCCGGCGAGAACGCGAGCGACCGCAACGCGCTGTGCCTGGCCGCCGGAGAGTTCCTCCGGCAGCCGCGCGGCGAGGTCATCGAGCCCTAGCCGGTGCAGCGCCTCGAGTCCGGCCAGCCGCGCCGCATCCCGGCCGATCCCCTGCAATAGCAGGGGAAGGGTGACGTTCTCGAGTACGTCGAGGGGTGGCAGCAGGCTCTGCGCCTGGAAAACAATGGCAACCGGCCCGGGGCGCAGCGCTTTGGCGGCGCCGAGCGCGGGCCAGTCGATCGTGCCCTGTGTCGGAGCGTCGAGGCCCGCCATCAAGTGCAGCAAAGTGGTTTTCCCCGAGCCGGAGGGGCCGGTGAGCGCGATCTGCTCGCCCGCACGGACTCCGCAGTTGACGCCGTGCACGGCGACAACTGCGCCGCGGCCGCTGCCGAACGTACGCGCCATACCGTCCGCCCGGACCAGCAGGTCAGCGGTCATCGGACGACCTGCCCGTCGTGGAGCGCGATCTCGCGATCCGTAGCGGCGGCGACTGCCGCGTTGTGCGTCACGATCAGCACCGCGGACCCTTCGTCCGCCTGCCGGCGCAGCAATTCCAGGATCCGGTACGCCGTCGCATCGTCGAGTTCGCCGGTCGGTTCATCGGCGAGTATCACGGCGGGCTTGTTGGCCAGTGCCACGGCAAGTCCGGCGCGGGCCGCCTCGCCGCCGGAGAGTGTTGCAGCGACGGCGCCGGCCCGGTCGCGCAGGCCTACCTCTTCGAGCAGTGATTGCGCCCGGCCGCGATCGACGCGCCCCGCCAGCCGTTGTGCGACGAGCACGTTTGCTTGCACGTTGAGGTGATCGAGCAGGTTGCCTGTCTGGAACAGCATGCCGACCGACCGGGCCCGCAAGGCCGCCCGCTCGGCCTCGGGCCGCCGCGACATCATCGATCCGGCGATCCGCACGTGGCCTCCGTCCGGGTCGTCGAGCCCCGCGAGACACGCGAGCAGGGTCGACTTGCCCGAACCGGAAGGCCCGGTCACAGCGACGACTTCGCCGGGAAGCAGGCGCAGCGAAACTCCGCGCAGCGCGAGCGCCTCGTCGTCGCCTGCGTGGAAGAACCGATACAGGTCGACCGCGTCGAGCACCGCAGCTCTGGCAGCCGAACGCCTGTCTGAAACGTCGAGGCTGACCGCTTGAGAGTTCGGCGTCATACCGTCACAACCATTTCAGCGAGTCGCTGACGGTCTTCCAGGGGTCGACATTGTCGGCGCCCTTCGCGCCCGACAGTGTGAGAACCACGTCCTTGCCGTTATGGAAGAACACATAACGCTCCACGGCCAGCAGTGCCTTCTTGCCAGTCACCTTGTTGGGTGGGCTGCCGATCTCGAATAAGGCGACGACACCGTGGCCGGCTTTGCGCTCGACCGGCTTCACGTCGACCAGCTTGTACGTCGGATCAACCGAGACGTCACCGAGGTTGTCCGCCTTCACCGATTCGGGCGTCGGCGCCGCGGCTGCGGCGAGCGACTCGATCTGGATCGAGTTGTACTTGTCGGTAAAGGTGACGACGCTGCTGCGCTCGGTGCGCGCCCAACCCTCCGGTACGTCGACGCTGTACGTGTGATCGGCCGCAGGGAATGCCACGAACGCCTGGTTGTCCGGGATGTCTCCGGGTTCGACAACTTCCGGCGCGTTAGGGTCGACGGCCCCCTTCGGCGGGCTCTTCGCCGGGGCAGGAGTTGTTGTCCTTGCGGCGCTGGTCCTGCTGTTTGCCGGTGCCGATGAGGCGGCATCGCTCGACGGCGGGGCACTGGACCCGGACCCAGTTGGGGGCGCACTGCCGGTTTCCGCCGCGGTCGCTTGGACCGTCGATGTCGGCGCGGTCGACTTGGGCTTCGAGCCGCTGCAGGCTCCGAGCAGACCTACCGCGACCAAGCTGGCTGCAACGAGGGATCTGTGGCGCATTGGCCGCTCCTGTACGTAGTCCCGAAGACCTGTGCTGACTACCGGCGACGCTACGAGCCGGCGAGCGAGCGGCCGCCCGCAGCCTGGTGAGCGCTCGGCCAGAACCTCGCCAGAAATCCGCCGCAGGCCGTTCTGCTCGCTACCGTGAGCTCGTGCCGGCCGAACGCATCCTTCTGGTGGAGGACGACGAACGCATCGGGTCGTCGCTGCTGCGGGCTCTTGAGGGCAGTGGGTACGACGCCCGCTGGGAGCGCTACGGCGGCCACGCCATTGCCGCCGCGAGGGCCAGCCGGCCGGACCTCGTACTGCTCGATCTCGGCCTGCCGGACATCGACGGCCTCGAGGTCTGCCGGCAGATGCACAGGTCCGACCCGAGCCTGGACATCGTTATGCTCACGGCGCGCGACGAGGAACTCGACGTGGTCGTCGGACTGGACGCCGGCGCTGTCGACTACATCACCAAGCCGTTCACCCTCGCCGAGTTGCTCGCCCGAGTCCGCGCCCAGCTCCGCCGCGGCGAGCCGCGTCCCCAGCCGAGCGGCCCGATCGGCGGGCTGACGATAGATGCGCCGGCCCGCCGCGCCTGGCTCGACGGCGAGGAGCTCGCGCTGCGTGCGAAGGAGTTCGATCTGCTCGCCCGCCTGGCCGAAGACGCCGGGAACGTCGTGGCCCGCGAGACGCTCATGGGCGATGTCTGGGACACGAACTGGTTCGGGTCGACGAAGACGCTCGACTTCCACGTCGCCGCAGTGCGCAGAAAGATCGACAAGCCGGGAGCCCCGAGCCGTATCACGACTCTGCGCGGTGTCGGCTACAGGTACGAGCTTTCGTGAGAGTCAGAATCCTGATCGCGATCCTGTCCGTGACGGGAACAGCACTCCTGCTGTTCGGCATTCCGCTGGCTTTCGTGGTGCAGCGACTCGTCGGCGAGGATGCGATGCTGCGCGTCGAACGGCAGGCGGTCCTGGCAGCCAGGGACGTGCCTGGAGACTTTGCCATCAGCGGGGATCCGGTCGAGCTGCCGGCCGGCACCGACGGCGTTTCTCTTTCGCTGTACGACGATGCAGGGCATCTCGTCGTAGGCAACGGATCGCGCGCCGCCGTTGGCACGACGGTCAAGGCCCTGGGCAATCAGGTTTCATCGGACCGGGTCGGCGGTTCGCGGATCGTCGCCGTGCCGGTGACCGCTGACGAGCGCGTCGTCGGTGCCATCGAAGCGGTGCAGCCGACCAGCCAGAGCGATGCCCGGGCCCGACGCTATGTCGCGCTGCTCGCCGTACTCGCTATAGGGGTTCTCGCCGTCGGGGCGCTCATCGGCCATGTCGTTGCGGGCCGACTGGTCGGACCCTGGAATCGGCTGCGGGATGTCGCCGTACAGCTTGGTCACGGGGATTTCTCCGCACAGATGGAGCACAGCAGCATCCCCGAGGTTGACGAGGCGGCCACGGCAATGGCGGTCACCGCGCAGAGGCTCGACGACCTTGTCAGCCGCGAGCGGGCGTTCAGCGCCGATGCCTCCCATCAGCTGCGTACGCCGCTCGCCGGGCTGCGCTCCGGCCTCGAGACCGAACTGCAGTTCCCCCGCGCGGACAGGACCGAAGTCCTGCGCGAAGCGCTGGAGGACATCGGGCGCCTCGAGTCGACCATCACCGAACTGCTGACGCTGGCGCGGGCACCGAAGCTGGCGCCGGCATCGTGCTCCTTGGTCTCAGTGCTCGGCCAGTTGGCTGACAGTTGGCACGGCCGGTTCGCCGCGGCGGGCCGGCCGCTCCTCATCGCAGACGCGGCTGACGCGCCACCACTCGCAGCAAACGGCGTCCTGCTGCGGCACGCGCTCGACGTACTGATCGACAACGCCCTGGTGCATGGGACCGGCGAAACGCGGGTCGACTACGACGTTGCGGCCGCCGCGGTCACAATCGCTGTCGCCGACGAAAATCCGGCTCCGGCGGCCAACGCGCCCCCGCAGTCGGCGTCCGCTGCCGATGCGGGCGATGGCCCGGCCGGCGATCTGCACGGACTCGGCCTGCCGCTCGCCGCACGCCTCATCGAGGCGATGCCTGGCCGTTTCAACATCGTTCGTCAGGGCGAGCGGAGGCGGTTCGAGATCGTCGTCGGCCGGTTCAATCCTCCGTCCCCAGCAGGATCAGCGAGAGCGTGAGCGGCCGGGCTCGGACAATCAGTAACCGGCCGCCTTCCGCCTCGGCGATCGAGCGGGCGAACGACAGGCCGATCCCGGTGCCGCGTCCGTAGCCCCGTTCGAAGATGCGATCCTCGTCGCCAGGTGCGATGCCGGCTCCCTGGTCGGTGACGTCGATCGCCGCTCCGCCGGTCAGGCGCCGTACGACGAGGTGGATGTCTCCCGCGCCGTGGCCGAGAGCGTTGTCTACGAGCACGTCGAGGATCTGCTCGACAGAGGCGTGCGAACCCTTGGCGACAATCGGCTCGGCCGGCGCCACCGAAATGCCCCGGCCCTCGGTGCGCGCGCGTTGGTGCCACCGTTCGGCGGCCTCGGCAGCAGCAACGTCGAGCCGGACGGTGGCGGAGGCCGGCATCGCGTCGCGCGAGAATGCGAGCAGGTGATCCACGGTCTGTTCGAGTCGGGCCAGGTCGTCCAGCGCGGGTTCTACCGCATCTATGCCGAGGTCGTGTTCGAGCCGCAGCCGTAGCCGGGTCAGCGGCGTACGCAGTTGGTGCGACACGTCGGCGCTGAACCGCCGCTCCCGCGCAAGTACGTCGTTGACCCGCCTGGAGCTATCCGCGAACGCGGCAGAAAGCGTGTCGATCTCAGCGACATGGGAGGGAGGCAGTCCCGCAAAAACCCCGCCGTCACCGAGCCTTTCGGCCGCCGCGACCAGTTCGGTCAGTGGCCGGGAAAGCACGCGACCGAGCCGGCGTGCGACTGCCCACCCAAGCGCGAGTGCTATCAGCGCCGCGCCCGCCAGCCGCAACCAGGCGAAACGCGCGCGGTGATCGACCTCGCTGAGCGATTCGGAGAGTCGCAGGGCGCCGATGACCTTTTCCGAGGCGCGATCGGTGATGGGCGTGGCGACCACGATGGCGCCGTCCGTCGCGGACGACGTGACGCCCGCGAGCGCGCCGCGCGCCGGTCCGTCGGCTGTAGCCGGACCGAATCCGAAGAGGCGCTCACCAGCAGCGTCGTAGACGGCGAACGGCGATGGGTCGTCGCTTTCATGGGCGATGCGTTCGAGGTCGGCGTGGTCGAGACGGCCGCCTATCTCGACCAGCGTGCGGGCGGCGGTCGCCTGCAGCTCGACTACCTCGGCATCGCGAAAGGCAGTGTGAATTGCGATCGCGAGAGGAATTCCGACCGCGAGCAGCACCGCCGCTGCGACGCCGACGATTGCCTCGACGATGCGCCGTCTCACGGGGCGGAGATCCGGTAGCCGACGCCACGAACGGTAGCGATCTCGATCGTGTCACCGAGCTTTCTGCGCAGCGCGAGCACATGCATGTCCAGCGTCTTCGTCGAGCTCTCCCAATGCAGGTCCCAGACCTCGGACAGCAGCCGCTCGCGGGTGACGACACGGCCTGCTTCGCGGCAGAGGAACGTCAGCAGTTCGAACTCCCGCCGGCGCAACTCGAGCGGCTGCCCGGACAAGGTCGCGGTGTACGCCGCCGGGTCGACCTGCAACGGCCCGACGTCGATCGGTGCACCGGCATCCACGGTGTCGACGCCCCGGAGATGCGCGCGGACCCGCGCCAGCAGGACGTTCATCGAGAACGGCTTGGTCACGTAGTCGCTCGCTCCGGCATCGAGGCCGACGACCATGTCGATCTCGGCGTCCCGGGCGGTGACGATCACGATCGGCATGCTCGGATGCATCTCGCGCAGCCACCGGCACAGACTGAACCCGTCCATGTCCGGCAAGCCGGCGTCGAGCAGCACGAGATCCGGACGGGCGCGCTCAATCGCGGTCGTCGCGCTCGACCCGTCGCCGCACAGCTCGGCGTCGTACCCCTGCTGCAGCAGGGCTTCTAGAACCGCGCCGCCAATGTCCCGGTCGTCCTCGATGACTACAACCCGCGATCCCATGACATGAGCTTAGGTCGGCGGCACGCCGGTCTCCGGAGGCCCGATGCCTACGCCGCTTCCAGCCCGAGCAGGCACGAACGCGAACTCAGGGACGCAACAGAGCGCTGACGGTCACGGCAGCCAGCCCACGGTCGTGTAGATCCCGCAGGATCGCGGGCAGGGCCGCGACGGTGCCAGGATGCCCCAGGTGCATGCTCACGATGGACCCGGCCTTCGCGGTCGCGGCCAGGCGGCTTACGACGACCGGTCCCGGATCGCGGAAGTCGAGGGTGTCGACATCGAAGCCCACGACCGTGCGGTAGCCCGCGGCGCCGGCGGCCTGCAGGACGCGCGGGGAAGGGGTGCGCATCGCGGACGGCCGGAAGTAGCTGCCGGGCGCACCCGTCCGTTTCGCGATCTCGTCGCGGCAGCGGGTGATCTCCATCAGAACATCAGCCGCACCCAGCCGGCCCAGCGAGGGATGGCTCCAGGTGTGGTTGGCGAGTTCGTGCCCGCCGCCCGTGATCCGGCGGGCCATCGTCGGATGCTGCGCAAGCCATTGACCGACGGCGAAGATCGTCAGGTGCGCGCCCGCATGTTCGGCGATCCCGAGCAGCTCGAGGGCGAGCGCTGGGTCACCTGAGCCGTGGAAACTCAGTGAGATCTCAGCTCGGTGCGATTCGCTGCGGGCCAGGAAGGCAGCCGGCTGACCCGGGGGTGCAACGCTGTGCGACACGGGTGCGCTCGAGCCGACAGCGGGTGTTTCGGGTGTCTTCGCCGGTGGCAGGGAGGTGGTTTGGGAAGGACGGGCGTGAGGCGGCGTGATGGTGGCGGCGGCATCAGCGGAAGTCGTGGCAGTCCGGTGCCGGGGCCTGGTGCAAGCGGCCGCGGCAACGGCGCAGACAGCGGCCAGCGCGCGCAGCACGTCGCGGCGGGT
Source organism: Actinomycetota bacterium (assembly GCA_040005895.1). Lineage (GTDB taxonomy): Bacteria > Actinomycetota > Actinomycetes > BP-191 > BP-191 > JBDTYE01. The sequence continues at coordinate 9,699 of JBDTYE010000003.1, forward strand.
CCTGCGTACAGCCGTCATCGGGAGCCCCTTTACCAGCCGCTTACCTGTCGACGAATAGCCTTGAGCCGTATGGGTCACCGCAGAGTAAAACCGCCAGCTGGACGAATCGCGCTTCTAGTCTGCGCCCTTGTGCTGCCTGCTGCTTGCACGTCCAAGCACGGTGGGCGCCCGCCGCTGCCGGCCGCATCGCGACGCTCCTCGCCGTCGGCTGCGACGCCCGGGATCACCAGCACAGCAACGGACAGCGCTGCACCGGTGCCGGTCGCGTCGGCGAGCAGTAGGCCGCCAGATCCCGTGACCTCAGGCGATGTGTACGCCGCGGCGCGCGCCGGAATGCTGAGCCCGGCGGTGGCCGGCGACGTACAGCGCGTGTACGTGCCCAACAGCGAGGACAACACGGTCGACGTTATCGACCCGGCGACGTACCGCGTGGTTGGGCACTTCGCGGTGGATCAGCTGCCGCAGCACGTCACCCCTTCCTGGGATCTCAAAACGCTCTACGTCGACAACGATCTGGGCAACACCCTGACGCCGATCGATGCCCGCACGGGGAAACCCGGAAAGCCGATCGGGGTCCTCGATCCCTACAACCTGTACTTCACGGCCGATGGCACGAAGGCGATTGTCGTGGCCGAGCGCTTCAACCAGCTCGACTTCCGCGATCCGCACACCTTCGCGCTCATCAAGACGGTGCCCGCGCCGTGCCGGGGTGTCGACCACATGGACTACACGGCCGATGCGCGATTCGCACTGGTGTCCTGCGAGTTCTCCGGGCAGATGCTCAAGCTCGACCTCCAGAGGATGTCGGTCGAGTCCGTGTTCGCGCTCGGCGGCTCGCCGCAGGACGTGAAGCTCTCGCCGGACGGGCGCACGTTCTACGTGGCCGATCAGAAGGCCGGCGGCGTGTTCCTCGTCGACGCGGCCACCTTCAAGCGCGCGGGATTCCTGCGGACGGGACGCGGCGCGCACGGTCTGTATGTCAGCAGGGACAGCACGGTTCTCTACGTCTCGGATCGCGGCGCGGGGCAGGTCACCGTCGTCGACTTGGCGACCAAAAGAATCGCGCGCCAGTGGCACATCGGGGGGTCACCTGACATGGGCGGGGTGTCAGCGGACGGTACGCAGCTCTGGCTCAGCGGCCGGCACAACTCCGTGGTCTACGTCATCGACACGCGCACCGGAAGGCTCTTGCACGCGATCCCGGTCGGAAAGGGTCCGCACGGGTTGTGCGTATTCCCCCAGCCGGGCCGCTACAGCATCGGGCACACCGGCATCCTGCGCTGATCCCTGTCTTGCCCCTTTCAGGCCAGCAACCCGGCGAGCTCCGACCACAGCTCGCGGTAGGCGGTGGCAGCCCGGCCAAAGGGCTCGGTGGCGACGATCGGCCGCCGGTTCACGGCCATCCGCTCGACCGCGCTCGCCGCGGGGATTGAACTGGTCAGCAGCTTCGACGTGCGCCGAGCCAGCTCGGCCCGCACGTCGGCATGCAGCGTCTTGCGGCCGTCGACCATCGAAAAGAACGCGAGCACTTGCGGCGTGCGGCCGCCCGCCTTCGCCAGGAACTCTTCGAGCTGCTCGAACGTGCGCAGCGACAGGGGAGTGGGGATCAGCGGGACCAGCAGGATGTCGACGGCTGCGAACACGTTCTCCGACAACAACGTCAGCCCTGGCGGGCAGTCCAGGAACACGACGTCGTACGCCGCCTGCACCGTTTTGAGCTGCCGGGCCAGCTGCTTCCCCGGCTTTTTGGCGTCCTCGAGAGCGGTGTCCGCCGTGCGGATGGTCACGTCGGCGGGCAGCAGGTCGAGGTTGTCGACGCTGGTCGCCTTGACTGCGTCCTCGAGGTCGGTCTCGCCGGTGAGCAGTCCGAGGCTGCCCACCTTGCCCTTCACCTTCGGCTTGACGCCGAGAAGGTAGCCGGCCGCGCCTTGCGGATCCAGGTCCCACAGCAGGGTCCGGCGGTTCTCCTCCGCGGCCAGCGTCGCAAGGTTGACCGCGGCGGACGTCTTCCCTACGCCGCCTTTGATCCCGTACGTGGCGATGACCCGCACCGTGGCTCCTCACCTGGTCGTCCGACCCAGCCCGGAACCTACGGCGTCATTCCGGTCGCGCAGAACGTATCCGGCCGTGTCGCCCGAGTCTCGTGCGCGTGCGGCACAGGAGCGCTTTGCGTCTCTCGCGGTGGGAGTCGAAGTGGGGTCGCCTATCGAACTCGCGCCGGGATCTCGCTGCTCTGCCGCACGATCAGGCTGACCGGCAGCACGCGATGCACTCGCGGGGCGTCCCCGTCAGCCATGCGTGCGCGCAGTAGTTCCATCGCGGTGCGTCCGATGCCTTCCCAGTCCTGGGCGACGACGGTGACGGGCGTTGCCATCAGGTCGGCGTTGAGCAGATCGTCGAATCCGATCAACGCGATGTTTTCGATCGCTGGGCCCAGATGCCGGAGGGCATGGCGGGTTGCGTGGAAGTTGCCGGTGATGAGGGCGCTCGGGGGCTCGGGGTTCGACAGCAACGCGTCGAGGGACGACCCGACGAACTCCAGGTCGACCTCGCCGGACCAGACGAGATCGCCTACGCCGTGTTCGCCGGCCTGCCGCAGGCACTCGCGTACCGTTTCGGCGCGGACCCGTCCGGTGGAAATGCGCTCGCTGTCACCGACGTAGCCGATTCGGCGGTGACCCCGTTCGGACAGATAGGCAAAGGCGGTCCGGATACCGCTCTCGCTGTCACTGATCACCGAATCGGTGTCGATGCCTCTGAGCTGGCGGTCGACTGCGACGACCGGCAGGCCGGCCTCTACCTCGGCGATGAGGTACGGCGTGTCGGCGCCAATGGGTTCGACGATCAGGCCGTCGACCCTGCGGCGGCACAACAGCTCGATGACGCTTGCGTACAGCGTCTCGTCGTCTTCAGTGGAGGCGGAAAGCAGCATCAGCGAGGCCTCCCGTGCCGCTCTTTCCGCTGCCCTCAACCACGTGCCGCCCAGTCCACGGACGGCCGCGCCGATGGTGCCGCTCGAGCCGCTGCGCAATTGGCGCGCCCGCTCATCAGGCCGGTAGCCGAGCGTCTCGATAACGGCATGAACCCGCCGCGCGAGCTCGGGGTTGACGTTGGACTCGCCGTTGACGACGCGCGACACCGTGCGCAGCGCAACGCCGGCATCGCGAGCCACGTCCCGCATCGTGGGTCGCCTATCGGCGCGCACTGGTCTCCCTTGTCACGGGTGGAGCATAGGTGGAAGACCGACCCGACGAGCCGCCGGCAACGGGTTGATAACGACAGCTCGGGACTCTTGACAACGTTGCCGAGGAGTCCGGTATAACGTTATCCGACGCGACCATGAACCCCCAAAGCGTCATTGTTCGGACCGATACTGTGCGCCCTGTGCGCACGCCGACCGCACGCGTCTCGCGTGAGTTAGGACGAGTCTCCCCATGAAGCGCGGACTCCTGGTTACTCTCTCGGTGGTCACGGCGACGACGATGGTTTTGGCGGGGTGTTCGAAGGACAAGAAGGCCGCCACCCCAGCGGCAAAGACAACGAGTTCGGCCGCGGTGAGCGCCGCGCCCAGTGCGGCGCCCGCAAGCTCCTCGTCGGCTACAGCAGGCGCGGCCAGTACACCGGCGAGTACGGTGGCGGCGACGACGGCGCCGGGCGGCGACGGCAAGCCGATCAAGATCGCGTTCCAACAGTTCGGCGAGGGCCGGATCATGGATGACTTCCTCAAGACCGTGACCGACAAGTACCAGGCGGACAATCCCGGCAGCAAGGTCGAGCTGAATGCGATCCAGGCCTCGGAGAACGACTACTACACCAAGCTCGCGCTGCTGGTGAAGTCGGACAAGACGACGCCGGACATCATCCACGAGGACACGTTCCTCATTAACTCCGACATCTCGGCCGGCTACCTCAAGCCGCTCGACGACTACCTCGCGGCCTGGGATCAGTGGCCACAGTACGTCGACAACGCCAAGGCCGCAGGCCGGGGTCTTGACGGCAAGGTCTACGGCGTTCCTGACGGCACCGACACCCGCGGGCTTTGGTACAACAAGGAAGTTCTCGCCAAGGCCGGCATCGCGGTTCCGTGGGCACCCAAGACCTGGGACGACGTTCTCGCCGCGGCGCGCGCCGTCAAGGCAAAGGTCCCGGGAGTCACGCCCATCAACGTCTACGCGAGCAAGGCCGCCGGTGAGGCGACCTCGATGCAGGGCTTCGAAATGCTGATGTACGGCACCGGCGCCTCGCTCTACGACGCCGAGTCGAAGAAGTGGATCGTCGGCAGCAAGCAGTTCAAGGATTCGCTCGGCTTCATGAAGACCGTGTTCTCGGAGAAGCTCGGCCCGAACCCGCAGCAGGCACTCGACGCGCAGCTCGGCAACATCGTCCACGACGACCTGCTGCCTTCGGGCAAGCTGGCCATCGCGCTCGACGGATCGTGGCTGCCCGGCGGATGGGGCCCGAAGGGCGGCAAGCCGTGGCCGGAATGGGCTGACAAATTGGGCGTCACCGCGATGCCGACCCAGACCGGTCAGGCACCCGGTTCGGTCAGCCTCTCGGGCGGCTGGACCTGGGCGATCAGTGCGAAATCCGCGCACCCGGACGAGGCATTCAAGGTGATCCAGGCCCTGCAGAACGCTGAAAACGCGACGAAGTACACCAACGACGCCGCGCAGATCTCGGTTCGCAAGGACGTTGCGGGCGATCAGGCGTACAAGGACTGGACGGGCAAGATGGGCGCCCTGTCCGAGGTCGTGGCGGTTACGCAATACCGGCCGGCCTACTCCGAATACCCGCGGATCTCCAACGAGATCCAGGTTGCAGCAGAAGCCGTCGCGACGGGCCAGAGCCCGGAGAAGGCGGCCGCGGCCTACGACGCAGCGGTCAAGAGAATCGTCGGCGAAGACAAGACCATTACCAAGTGAGTCTGACGGCGACACGCCGGGCCGGTGCCAGGGCTCTGCCCCTGGCACCGGCAACGGTGCTTCTACTCACTTTTCTCGCCGGCCCGATCCTGTGGTCGCTGTACGCGGCGTTCACGAATACTGCGCTGAGCGGTGAAGCCGCCAGGCACTCCAAGTTCATCGGGCTCGAAAACTTCCGGCAGGCGCTCGACAGTCCGAGCTTCAAGAACGCAGTGGTCCTCACGCTGACGTTCACGATCCTCTCGGCGATCATCGGCCAGAACGCGCTCGGACTCGGGCTGGCTCTGCTGATGCGCTCCGGCAGCCGGGTGGTGCGCGTCGTCGTCGGCGCGTTCGTGCTGGGCGCGTGGGTCATACCGGAGGTGGTCGCCGGCTACCTGTGGTACGCGTTCCTCGCGCAGGAGGGCTCGCTCAACCATTTCCTGCACGCGACCGGCCTCGGCAGTCAGTCATGGCTGTTCAGCAGTCCGATCCTTGCCGTCTCGCTGGCGAACGTGTGGCGTGGGACGGCGTTTTCGATGCTGGTGTACTCGGCGGCGCTTTCCGAGGTTCCCAAGGAGATCGAGGAAGCGGCGGAGATGGACGGCGCCACTGGTATCCGGCGGTTGTGGAATGTCACGCTGCCGCTGATTCGGCGGTCGGTGACGACCAACCTGATGCTCATCACGCTGCAAACACTGTCGGTGTTCGGGCTCATCTTCACGATGACGAAGGGTGGCCCCGGTTCGCACAGCCAAACCCTGCCGCTCTACATGTACGAGCAGTCGTTCAGCTTCGGCCAGCTCGGCTATGGCACAGCGCTCGCGACCGTGCTCCTCACCGTCGGAGCGGTGTTCTCGTTGATCTATCTGCGAGCCATGCGGACGGAGGTCTGATGGCGATCACCATGACCCGGCCCATAGAACTGCGCACGCGGCACACCGGCGGGAAACGGCGATCACGTGCCGCACGAAGGACGCGCTGGGTCAACGGCGTCCTGATACTGATCGGCGTGCTGTTCTTCGTTCCGATGCTGTGGATGCTGCTGGCGTCGATCAACAGCACCGCGGGGTTGTCGGTCAGCTGGCCGAGCCATCCGAGTCTCGCCAACTTCCGCGCCGTCATGAACGAGGACACAACCTATCGACCCATCCGCAACGGCTTGGTCCTGTGCGGTGGTGGCACGGCCATCACCCTGGTCGGTGCGGTCCTGGCGGCGTACCCACTCTCGCGCTATCGCACCCGATACCGAAAGCCCTACCTCTACACGATCCTGTTCACGACCGGCCTGCCCATCACGGCACTGATGGTCCCGGTCTACGGACTGTTCGTGCAGCTCAATCTCGTTGACACGACACTCGGCACGATCGTGTTCCTCGGCACCGCCGGGCTGCCGTTCGCCATCTGGCTGATGAAGAACTTCATGGACGGGGTGTCCATCCAACTCGAAGAAGCCGCCTGGACCGACGGGGCTTCCAACTTGCAGGCGCTTCGGCTGATCGTGATGCCGCTGATGTGGCCGGGCATCGCCGTGGTCGCGATCTTCACGTTCATCAGCATGTGGGGGAACTTCTTCGTCCCGTTCGTCCTGCTGCTGTCACCGAAGAAGCTGCCGGCCTCGGTGAGCATCTACACCTTCTTCGGCCAGTACGGGCAGGTCCAGTACGGCCAGCTCGCGGCGTACGCCCTGCTGTATGCGATGCCGGTAGTGGTGCTGTATCTGCTTCTCTCGCGCAAGCTCGGCGGTGCCTTCACGCTCGGCGGTGCAGTGAAAGGTTGAACTCCCGCCCCATCCGGCCCACTGCCCTCGAGACGCGAAGGAAGTTCCCTATGCACGACGACCGCAGCCAGGTCGAAGCACGCATTCAGCGGGCTCTGCGCGAACGCATTCGGCCCGCCATCTACCCGCAGTCGATGCCGCTCGACGTTTCCGCGTGGGAGGTTCCCGGCGAGCCGGTTCCGGTCACCGACGCGCTCGCAGCCGAATACGTCCCCTTCGCAATCGGTTCGCGATGGGGTACGCCGTGGTCGACGACCTGGCTGCGGATCTCCGGGTGCGTCCCCGCCGAATTTGCCGGCAAGCGACTGGAGGTCGTCGTCGACCTCGGATTCGGAACCGACCACCCGGGTTTCCAGGCCGAGGGCTTGGCGTACGACATGAACGGCAGGCCCATCAAGGGGATTTCGCCGCGCAACGCCTACGTTCCCATCGAAGCCCGCGCCGGCGATCGCATCGACCTGCTCGTCGAAGCGGCCGCGAATCCGACCGTGCTGGCCTCTGATGGCGGCCAGTCGGACTTCCGTCCCACGAAAGTGGGCGAACTCGCAACGGCGGGGACGGACCCGATCTACACGTTGCGCCGAGTCGACCTCGCGGTGCGTGACGTGGAGGTCTTCCACCTGACACTCGACATCGAGGTACTGGATGAGTTGATGCGGGAGTTACCCGCCAACGAACCGCGCCGGCACGAGATCCTCCGTGCGTTGGAGCGAGCCCTGGATTCCCTCGATCTGCAGGACGTGGCCACGGGCGCCACCGCGGCACGCAAGCAGCTGGCGGACGCGTTGGCCAGACCCGCGCATGCGACGGCGCACCGCGTCTCAGCGGTGGGTCATGCGCACATCGACAGTGCCTGGCTGTGGCCGATCCGCGAGACAATGCGCAAGTGCGCGCGCACTTTTTCCAACGTGGTTGCGCTGGCCGACGACTATCCGGAGCTCGTGTTCGCCTGCTCCTCCGCTCAGCAGTACGCATGGGTGCAGCAACAGCAGCCCGAGATCTTCGCGCGCATCAAGGCTGCGGTCGCGCGTGGACAGTGGGCGCCCGTGGGAGGCATGTGGGTCGAGTCGGATGCCAACCTGCCCGGTGGTGAAGCTCTGGCGCGGCAACTGATTCACGGCCGGCGCTACTTCAAGGAGGAGTTCGATTTCGACTGCCAGGAAGTCTGGCTGCCCGACTCTTTCGGCTACACCGCGGCGTTCCCCCAACTCGCCCGCCTCGCAGGTGCGCGCTGGTTCCTGACGCAGAAACTCTCGTGGAACCAGACGAACAAGCTGCCGCACCACACGTTCTGGTGGGAAGGCATCGACGGAACCCGGGTATTCACGCACTTCCCGCCGGTCGACACGTACAACGCCCGTGTCACGGGCAGCGAGTTGGCGCACGCGACGCACAATTACGCCGACAAGGGCGGCGGCACCCGATCGCTGATGCCGTTCGGGTACGGCGACGGCGGCGGTGGCCCGACCCGGGAGATGCTCGAGCGGACGCGCCGCTTGGCGGACGTCGAAGGCTCGGCCCGGGTGACGGTGGAAACTCCGACAGCATTCTTCGCCGCCGCAGAAGCGGAGTACGCAGACGCTCCGGTCTGGTCGGGAGAGCTCTACCTCGAGATCCACCGCGGCACCTACACGACACAAGCCAAGACGAAGTCGGGCAACCGCCGCAGCGAACATCTGCTGCGCGAAGCGGAGCTCTGGGCGGCCACTGCCGCCGTTCGCGGCGAGATGGAGTATCCGTACGAGGGCCTTGATCGAACGTGGAAAACCGTGCTGTTGCATCAGTTCCACGACATTCTTCCTGGCAGCTCGATCGGCTGGGTGCATCGGGAAGCCGCGGCGACGTACGCCGTCGTAGCCGCCGAGCTCGAGGAATTGATCGAGCGATCGACGGCATCGGTCAAGGCCGGTCCAGCACCCGACACCAACGACTTCGTCGTGATGAACTCTGCGCCGCACCGGCGCCGCGAGGTGCTACTGGTATCGAGCGAAAACTCGCCGAAGGTTGCGGGCAAATACGCGCAGATCCTCAGCGATGGCAGGACCGCCCTGCTGGTCGATGTGCCGGCGCTCGGCACGGCGGCGGTGACGGGTCCCGAGCCCGCGATGCCTGTCGTCGTAACAGTGAGCGAAGACACCATCGCCCTCGACAACGGCCTCATCCGCTGCACGCTCGACGCCAATGGCTTGATGACCAGTGTGTACGACGTGCGCTGCGGCCGCGAGGCGTTGCCGCGCGGCGCGATGGCCAACCTGCTGCAGCTGCACCCCGACCACCCCAACCAGTGGGATGCCTGGGACATCGACGCGCACTACCGACGGGTTCGAGTCGACCTCGTCACTGCGACGTCGGTCGAAGTGGTGGAACGTGGCCCCCTGTTCGCCAGTGTGCGCATCGAGCGGTCCTTCGGCACGTCGACCATCACGCAGATCGTGAGCCTCACAGCGGGCAGTGCGCGGCTCGACGTCGACAACGACATCGACTGGCACGAAACCGAGAAGGTGCTCAAAGTCGCGTTTCCATTGGACATCCACGCCGAGCGGTCGTCGGCCGAAATCCAATTCGGGCATGTGCAACGGCCGACACACTCCAACACCAGTTGGGACGCGGCGCGCTTCGAAATCTGGGCGCACCGGTGGCTGCACGTCGCCGACAGCGACTACGGATTCGCCGTCGTCAACGATTCGACTTATGGACATGACGTCGCCCGCTCGGCGAGCGAGGGAGGCGGCACGACAACCACCGTTCGACTAACCCTCCTGCGCGCAGCGCAATTCCCGGACCCAACCGCCGACCAGGGCCGGCACCACCTTCGTTTCGGGCTCGTCGTCGGGGCAAGCATCGGGGACGCCGTCGAGCACGGCTACGCGGTCAACCTGCCGCTTCGCGTCGTACCAGGGCCGCCGGCCATGCCGCTGCTGACGGTCGACAACGCCGCAGTTGCCGTGGAGTCCTTGAAACTCGCCGAGGACAGGTCCGGCGACGTCGTCGTGCGTCTTTACGAATCGCGCGGCGGGCGCGCTCTAACGCGCGTCCGCCCGAATTTCGCGGTGCGCGGTGTCACGGTGGTCGACCTACTTGAGGACGAGCTGCGAGAGTCTGACCTGGCGCCGATCAGCCGAGTCGAAGGAAGCGACGTCTTGCTGGAGCTGCGGCCGTTCCAGGTGGTGACGCTCCGATTCGGCGTCGGGTCATGACGTAGCCGTTGTTGCGGTCAGGGCATCGATTCTGTCCAGCTCGTCAGTAGTGAAGTCCAGGTTCTGGAGCGCGGCGACGTTCTCCACGACCTGTTCGGGGCGAGACGCCCCGATGAGTGCCGATGTCACGCCGGAATGACGCAGCGTCCACGACAGCGCCATCTGCGCGAGGCTCTGCGCCCGCTCGGCAGCTATCGAGTTCAGTCCGGTGAGGATGCGCGCCCTGTCTGCAGGCTTGGTCTTCTCCACCCAGGCCCAGGTCCAGTCTCCCGCCGCCCTGGCGCCGGCCGGCACGTTGCCGTCGAGGAATTTGCCGGTCAGCAATCCTGAAGCGAGCGGACAGAACGCGACGACGCCAGTGCCCGCCGCCTCTGTCTGCGGCAGGAGATCCCACTCGACCGTTCGGTGTAACAGGTTGTAGAGCGGCTGGTGGACGGTGATGCGCGTGAGACCTTCGCGTTCGCAGACGCGTACCGCTGCCGCGAACTGCGCGCCCGTGTAGCTCGACACGCCCGCGTACAACGCTTTTCCTTGTCGTACCAGGGTGTCCAGGGCTCCTAGGGTCTCCTCGATCGGTGTCCGCGGATCCGGTCGGTGCGAGTAGAAGATGTCGAAGTAGTCCAAACCCGTGCGCTTGAGCGACTGGTCGCAGCTGGCGATCAGCGACTTGCGTGAGCCCCACTCGCCATACGGACCAGGCCACATCCGGTAGCCGGCCTTGCTCGAGATGACAAGTTCGTCCCTGGGCATCGATCCGACGATGCCGCCCACGATCACCTCGGCGTTACCCGGCGGGTCGCCGTAGTTGTTGGCCAGATCGAAGTGCGTGATCCCGAGGTCGAACGCCGCGTGCATGCAGGCCCGCGCGACGTCAAGGTCCTTGTTGTCGCCGAACGTCTTCCAGGCCCCGAGTGAGATGGCGGGCAGTTCGAGGCCACTTCGCCCGGACCGCCGGTACTGCATGTGGTCGTAGCGGTCAGTTGCGAATGCGATGCTCATTTCCCCCGCCTCAGTGAGTGCCAGGTGCGCCCGCCCAGTTGGGCGCCACACGATTGCCTTACGATGAGATCCCCTGGCAGTACGACGATCCGGCGGCTCCCCTGTACGCGCGCGTCGATGCGCTCGACCAGCAGTTGCGCGGCGAGGACTCCGAACATGTCCGCCGGCTGCGCCATGACGGTGAGAAACGGGGAGAGCGTCGCGTGCACGACCTCGTCGAAGCAGACGACAGCGATATCCGCCGGCACGTCGAGTCCCGCCGCGCGGATTGCCTGCACCGCTCCGACCGCCGCCATGTTGTTGATCGCGAAGACGGCGGTCGGACGCTTCTTCAGCGCCAGCAGCGCTTCCATTGCGTGCGCCCCGCCCTCGGTGTCCTCGCTGTCTGACCGGACGAGCAGCAACGGATCCGGCTCGACGTCTACCGCGCGCAGTGCCTCGACGTAACCGCGGTATCGGTCCCGAGCGGTCGAGATGTCGTTGGACAGAGTGATCATTGCTATCCGGCGGTGTCCGAGGGCGGTCAGGTGGTCGACCAGAATCCGCGCACCGCCGACGCTGTCGCCCTGCACCAGGTCGCTCTCGAGACCGGCCACCGATCGGTCGATCAACACGAACGGCACGCCGTGGCGCTTCAGCGCCTGGAGCCGCAGCCGTGAGCTGTCGCCGACCGGCGCGATGATCACGCCTTCAACCTGGTTGCTGATGATGTCGCCGAGGTAGTCACGCTCGAGATCGGCGCCCGCTTCGGAATTACAGATGGTGACGCGGTAACCGGCCTGGCGGGCCGTCTTTTCCGCACCACGCAGCACCAAGGTGAAGAACGGGTTCGCGACGTCCGGAACGATGACCCCGAGCGCTCTGGTTCGTCGCGACGTGAGTCCGCGCCCCAGGTTGTTAGGCGTGTAGCCGAGTTCGGCGATCGACTCCTCGACGCGTTGCCGGGTCGCGGGGGAGACGTGATCGGCCCGGTTGACGACGCGCGAAACCGTCATCACAGACACGCCGGCGTGCCGCGCAACGTCGCGCACCGTAACTCTCATCCCACCTGCTCCCGACAATGTGACCGGCAAGTTATCGTGAACACACACGAAGCACAAACGATAGGCAACCTGCCGCCGAGTTGTAGCTGAAACTTCGGTATCAAAAGGGTCGCGACCCGTTGACGTGCTTGTTCAATCACTGGTATCGATAGCAGAACTCGCAGCAGACTGGCGGGATCCAACGCTTCGGTGACCTGAAGGAGTACCAGTGAAGCTCGGTCGGACAGTCCTACCCGCGCTCGTCGCACTCGTCGCGATGAACGTGGCGTGCGGGAGCAGCAAGAAGACAAGCAGCAGCGCAAGCAGCAGCTCCACCTCCTCGGCCGCCGCCGTCGCGCCGGCAGCGACAAGCTCGGCCGCCGCTTCCGCGCCGGCTGCCGCAGCTGGTGCCTGCAAGAAGGGCACGACGAAGAAGATCGCGTTCATGCTCAAGCAGCAGACGGCGTTCCGCTACCTGCACGCTGACGTGCCGTTCTTCAAGAAGACCGCCGAGGCGGCGGGGTACGAAGTCCTGGTCCAGTCCGCGGAGAATGACGCGAACAAGCAGGTGGCGCAAGCCGAGAACGTCATCACGCAGAAGGTCGACGCGATCGTCATTCAGCCGGTCGACTTCAACGTCGCCGGTGCGATTGCCGACAAGGCGACGGCGGCCGGGATCCCCATTGCGTCCTACGACGATCTGATCCTCAACTCGAAGATCGCCGCGTTCATCGGTCGTGACCCGAAAGAAGGCGGCCGCGTAGCCGCAAAGGCGGTGCTCGCCCAGGTGCCGAAGGGCAACTACGTACTGATCGGCGGCGACGCCGGGCAGACCGGCTCTACGCAAATGCAGGAGGGCTACAAGGACGTCCTCAAGCCGGCCGTCGACTCGGGTGACGTGAAGATCGTCGCGGACCAGTTCACGCCCGCGTGGAAGACCGAACCCGCCCAGGCGGAGGCCGAGAACGCCCTGACACAGAACAAGAACAAGGTCGATGCCTTCCTCGTCTCCTACGACGGTATGTCGCTCGGAGTCCTGCAGGCCGTCGAGGGCGCCAAGCTCAAGGCCGGATCGATCCCGATCACGGGGCAGGACATGGAGCTCGCGGCGATGCAGGCGATCGTCGACGGGCGGCAGTTCGGCAGCGTTTGGCCGGCACCGGACGAGATGGCCGTGGCGGGCGCCAAGACGGCGGTCAAGATGGCGAACTGTGAGGATCTCGGCGCCACTGACACGATCAACAACAAGGCCGCCGACGTCCCGTGGGTGAAGACTCCGATCTCGTTCGTGAGCACGAAGGAGATCGCTGACTTCGCCTGCAAGCACGACTACTGGCAGAAGGTCGACGAGGTCTACAAGAACGCACCCGACAAGAAGCCGAGCTGCTGAGAGATGTCTGTTCTGCTCGAAGTCACCGGCCTGACCAAGCGCTTCCCCGGCGTCTTGGCGGTCAACGAGGTGACCGTGAAGATTCGCGCAGGTGAGATCGTCGCACTGCTCGGTGCCAACGGCGCCGGGAAGTCAACCCTCATGCAGGCTATGGCCGGTCTGCACGCGCACGGCACGTACGAAGGCGAGATCAGCGTCGACGGCGAGCTGTTGCGTGCTGCGCGGGTCTCCGACGCGGAAGCCGCGGGCGTCGTCCTCATCCCCCAGGAGGTCAACGTCGTACCGGATCTGACGGTTGGGCAGAACATGTACCTCGGCGCCGAACCGCTGCGGTTCGGGTTCGTGGACGACGCTCAGATGTACGCCACGGCCGGCCAGGCATTGCGCGAGTTCGGGGTCGACGCCGACCCGCGCTCGCGGATGGGACTGCACGACCTCGCGACCCAGCAACTCGTCGTGATCGCCCGGGCCCTCTCCAAGAGGGCCCGGGTGCTCATCCTCGACGAGCCGACCGCAGCATTGACCGAGCACGAGGCGCGTCGACTATTTGCCCGGATGCGGTCGCTGCGCGATCGCGGCGTCGCGTGCATCTTTGTCTCGCACCGACTCGCCGAGGTCTTCGCAGTTTCCGATCGGATCCTTGTGATGCGCGACGGCCGGCTGCGCGGCGACCACCGCACAGAAGAGACGACCCGCGAGGTAGTCGTGGAGGAGATGGTCGGTCGCCGGGTCAACCCCGTGATTCGGCGCTCGGGCGCGCGGGGCGGCGTACCAGCCCTGGCGGTCACGGATTTCAGCGCGGCCGATCCCGATCCCCGCAAGCGGCCGCGGGTCGACGATGTGAGCTTTGCTGTCGACCGAGGCGAGATCGTCGGCCTCTTCGGTTTGCTCGGCGCGGGCACGGGCGAACTCGCGATGGCGATCTTCGGCGCCGCCGAGGGTGCCGTACGAGGCGTGGTCCAGGTGGACGGCCGGACGGCTGGCATCTCCGCGCCGCACGACGCGATCGCCAATGGCATCGGCCTGATGGCGCAGGACCGGCGTACGACGCTGGTGCTGGATCAGTCCGTCGCCGACAACGTCGCGATGGCTAGCCTCGGCAAGTTGTCGAGACGCGGCGGCATCCTCGACATCACCGCCAAGAGAAAGCTGGCGCAGGAGTACGTCGATCTGTTGCGCATCCGCGCGCCCTCGGTCGACACGCCGGTTTCCGCACTCAGCGGCGGCAACCAGCAGAAGGTGCAGGTTGCCCGGTGGCTTGCGGCGGGAGCTCGCGTCCTCCTGCTCGTCGACCCGACCCGGGGCGTCGACGTCGGCGCGCGCGGCGAGATCAACGCGCTATGGCAGCGGCTCGCCGCCGAGGGCTACGCGATCGTCCTTGCCTCGTCCGAGGCGGAGGAGCTCGTCGAGGTCTGCGACCGCATCCTCGTCATGCGCGAAGGCCGGATCGTGAGCGAGCACGCCGGCGACCGCGTCACCCAAGACCAGCTGCTTCACGCCGCGGCGGGTTTCTGAGTCTTATGCGAATGCATTCGGAGAACGGACGTCATGACTGAGGCAGTGCAGGAGTCCGTTGCCGATCAGCCGATCAACAAAGGCGGACGCGGCTCGCCGCTGCGGTCTCTGCGCGCGGTCCTCGGCGCCGGTGCCCTTCGCGATTCGTCGCTCCTGCTCGTGGTTGCGGTGATCTGGGCCTTCTTCTACGCGCGCACTCATGGAACTTTCCTGACGCAGCGCAACCTCATCCTGCTGGCCCTGCAGACCTCGATCGTCGCGCTGGCCGCCATCAGCGCCGTGATGCTCATTGTCACGCGCAACTTCGACCTTTCAGTCGGGTCGGCGGTTGCTCTGGTCGGCGTGGTCCTGGCGACGCTCACGGTCAAACACCACGTCAACCCGCTGATCGCATGCTTCGCCGCACTCGGTGTCGGGCTGGCGCTCGGGTTCTGGCAGGGCGTCTGGGTCACCCGGTTCGGCGTCTCGAGCTTCATCGTGACGCTCGCCGGCATGCTCTACTTCCGCGGCATGTCGATGATCATTACCAACGGCTCGACCGTGGCGCCACTTCCCGGGTCACTGACGCGGTTCGCGACCGGCTTCATCAACCCGACGATTTCCCGATCGCTCATCCTGGCCGGGCTGGCGCTGTTCCTCACCGTTCACATTGCCTCCGCGCGCCGGGCTCAGCGACTCGGAGTCGTGTCGGACGCGAGAGCGGTCGTGGTGCGTGCCTCCGCGCCGGTCCTCCTGCTCGGCGTACTTGCCCTCTGGCTGGTGTCGCGGTCGGGGATGCCGTGGCTGGTCATGCTCGTGGTCGTCTGCGCCATCAGCGCTGACCTGCTGATGCGGCGTACGAGGTTCGGCTCGCAGTTGTATGCGATCGGCGGCAACCCTGAAGCTGCAAGGCTTTCCGGCATCAACGGCCGCCGCGTGATTCTCACCAACTTCATGATTGCAGGCCTCGCCTATGGCATCACCGGCATTGCGCTGACCGCCCGCGTCTCCGGCGCCGTTGCCGGCAGCGCCGGCCTGTTTCTCGAACTGGACGCAATCGCTGCAGCGATCATCGGCGGCACGTCGCTGACCGGAGGCCGCGGCCGGGTGTTCGGCGCGCTGGTCGGCGCCCTGCTGATGGGCAGCCTCAACAACGGCATGAGTCTGATGAACGTGCCGACGTTCTATCAGGACACCGCGCGCGGTGTCGTGCTGCTGCTCGCTGTCGCACTCGATCAGTACAGCCGGCGTCGAGTGGTGCGCTGAATGGAAACGGTGGCGGCTGTCGACACCGTCATCGAGGCCGTCGACATCTATAAGTCGTTCGGTCGCGTCGACGTGCTCCGCGGGGTCAGCCTGTCGGTACGCCGCCGCGAGATCGTCGGGTTGGTGGGGGACAACGGCGCGGGCAAGAGCACGCTGCTCAAGATTCTCTCCGGCGTGGAGTCCTGTGACTCGGGCGAGATCCGCGTCGGCGGCCAGCCGGTGAATATCCGAACGCCGGACGATGCCCATGCGCACGGCGTCGAGACGGTCTACCAGGACCTGGCCCTCGCGCCGCATCTCGACGTGGCGGCCAACCTCTTCCTCGGCCGCGAGACGCCCAGGTCCGGCGTCCTCGGCAAGCTTGGTTTCATCGACAAGAAGGCCATGCAGATCGCGTGCGAGGAGGACCTGCACCTTCTCGGACTGCGGGTGCGGAAGAACCTGGCAACGGCTCGGGTCGAATCCCTTTCGGGTGGCCAGCAGCAGGCGGTCGCGGTGGCGCGGGCGATCACCTGGGGACGGCGCCTGCTGATTCTGGACGAGCCGACGGCAGCACTCGGCGTACGCGAGACGAAGCAGGTGCTCGACACGGTCCGCCGGGTCCGCGACGAGCGCGACCTGTCGGTGCTGATAGTGACCCACGACCTGCCGTCGGCGTTGCGGATCTGCGACCGGGTCGTCGTACTGCGGCTCGGCCGTGACGCTGCGGACTTCGATGCGCGGGCGGTGTCGATCGACCAGCTGGTCGGGACGATCACGGGTGTCTACGGCGGCGCCGGCGAGCGAGATGCCGGCCTGCGCGAGGACGAGCTGTGACAGAGGCCGCCACACCGCTGCCACGCGCTCGCGCCCTGGTGACGATCGCGCGCGAGAGATCGGGTCAGGGTCTGATCTTCGTGGTGCTACTCGGTCTGTTCCTTCTCTTCAGCGTCATGCGGCCTTCGCAGTTCCCGACGGCGTTCAATCTCAGATCGTTGGGGCTGTCGGCGTCGGTGATCGCGTTGCTGGCGGTCGGCCAGACCTTTGTCATCATCGGCGGCGGCATCGACCTGTCAGTCGGCTCCGTCCTGGTGTTTTCGGGCGTCGTCGCCGCCAAGGCGATCAACGGCCTCGGAGCGGCAACGTCGCTCGGCGCCATCGTGCTCGTCGGTACCGTGGTCGGGCTCGGAGCGGGCGCCTCCTGGGGTGCCGTCAACGGATTCCTTGCGGTGCGCGGCGGGATCCCGGACTTCATCGTGACGCTGGGCACTTTCGGCATGGCCTACGGTCTTGCCGCAGTCATCACCGGTGGAAGTGACATCACGACTCCGCTGAAGCTCACAACCAAGCTCGGCAACGGCAACGCGTTCGGCGTCCCTTGGCTGCTACTCATCGCCCTTGTCGCCGCGATCGTCATGCAGGTGGTCCTCACAGCAACTCGCTTCGGGCGGTACACGTACGCCGTCGGGTCCAACCGCGAGGCCGGGCGCCGGGTCGGCGTGAAGGTCGACCGGCAGCGGATCTCGCTCTACATGATCAGTGGGGGACTCGCAGGCCTGGGCGGGTTCTTGGCGCTGGCTCTCTACAACAACACCACGATCGGCGCGCACGGCAACGACAACCTCGTCGTCATCGCCGCCGTGGTCATCGGCGGCACCAGCTTGTTCGGCGGCACCGGCAGTGTGCTCGGCACCATCGCCGGTGTCCTGGTCCCGGTGGTGCTGCAGAACGGCTTCGTGATCGTCGGCGTACCGACCTTCTGGCAACCGGTCGCGATCGGCGCTGTGCTGATCGCTGCCGTCTACATCGACGGGAGACGCAGAACCGCCGCGCGGTAGGACGCGGCGGCGTACCGCACTTCAGCAGAACAAACCCGTCGGGCTCGCCGAGCACGTCGGTCGGTGAAGCACGTCCATGGAAGGAAGATCGTCATGATCAGGAGCACCACGAAGGCGGTCGCCGCGTTGGCGATCGGAGCGCTCGTACTGACCGCGTGCAGCAGCGACAAGAAGAAGGACACAGCCTCGACGGCGTCGAGCGCGACATCCGCGGCGGTGGCAGCCTCGAGCGCGGCAGCCAGTCAACCGGCGACCGCTGACCTGTCCAAGGTCAAGGTTTCGTACGTGTCGGGAATGAAGGCGCTGCCCTTCTACGTCAGCGTCAACTGCGGTGCCACCGCGCGCGCGAAGGAACTCGGCATCCAGTACGAGTACAACGGGCCCGCCGACTACGACGCGACGCAGCAGATTCCGATCGTCAATGCGGTCGGCGCCAAGAAGCCCGACGCTCTGATCGTGACGGCCACCGACACCAAAGCGCTCATACCGCCGCTGAAGGCGGTCAAGGACCAGGGCGTCAAGTTGGTCGAGGTCGATGGCACCGTCGAGGACGGCTCGCTTTCGGTGTCAAAGGTGTTGTCGGACAACAAGCGCGGCGGCGCGCTGGCCGCGAAGGCGATCAACGATCTCACTGGTGGCAAGGGTTCGGTCGTCGTGATCAGCACAAAGCCTGGCATCTCGTCGACCGACGAGCGGGGAGAGGGCTTCAAGGAGGCCATCAAGGCCTACCCGGGCATCAAGTTCCTCGGCATCGAATACAACGGCGGCAGCAACGCGACCGCGCAGCAGATCGTCACCGGATTGATCGCCAAGAACTCTGATCTGTCAGGGGTTTTCGGCGCTGGCAACGTCGGCTCGGAAGGAACCGCCGCAGCACTGCGGGCCGCGAACGCATCCGGCCGCGTCAAGGTCGTGCAGTACGACGCGTCCCCCGGTCAGGTCGAGCAGCTGCAGTCGAAAGTGCTTGACGCGCTCATCGCGCAGGACCCCTACCAGGAGGGCATCGATTCGGTGAACCAGGCTGTCGCGGCTGCCACAGGTCAGCCGACGAAGGACGTCCTCACCGATCTGCACATCATCACCCGCGAGACCCTCGCAGACGGCTCGGGCAAGAAGTTCCAGTACAAGGTCTCCTGCTAAGCCAGCTGCGGGGCGCGGCTGGACCCGGCGGGCGCGTGCGACATTCG
Source organism: Actinomycetota bacterium (assembly GCA_040005895.1). GTDB lineage: Bacteria > Actinomycetota > Actinomycetes > BP-191 > BP-191 > JBDTYE01. The sequence continues at coordinate 28,752 of JBDTYE010000003.1, forward strand.
TCGTACGCGCCCGCCGTCATCGGCGCCTGCGTGACTCCTTGGTGTTCACCCGGGTGCCCGACGACGCTCGGACGATCAGGTCACCTGGCAGTACGACGATCCGGCGGCGGGCCTCGTCGCGCCCGGTGATTCGCTCGAGCAACAGCTGCACCGCCAACATGCCGAACATGTCCGCGGGCTGCGCCATGACGGTCAGGAAGGGCGACAACACGGCAGCGTGAGCCACGTCGTCGAATGCCACGACGGCGATGTCTCCGGGGACTTCCAGCCCGCCTTCACGGATTGCGCGGATGGCGCCGACCGCGGCCATGTTGTTGACGACGAAAACCGCCGTCGGGCGCTCCTTCAGCGTCAGCAGCTGGCGCATGGCGCGGGCGCCGCCCTCGAAGTCCTCCGTCACAGTCGCGCGAACAAAGAGCTTCGGGTCGGCCTGCACGCCGACGTCATGCAGCGCATCTTCGTAACCGCGCTGCCGGTCCCTCGCGGTGGAGACGCCTTCGTCCTCGGAGATCATTGCGATGCGCCGGTGACCGAGGGACGTCAGGTGGCTGACCAACGTGCGTGCTCCGCCGACGCTGTCGCCCTGAACGAGGTCGCACTCGAGGCCCGCGACGGACCGGTCGACCAGTACGAACGGGACGTTGTTACGCCGCAACACCTGAAGCCGAGCCCGCGAACTGTCGCCGACCGGAGCGATGATCACCCCGTCGGCCTGATTGCTGATGATGTCGCTCAGGTACTGGCGTTCGAGTTCCTCGTCGGCTTCGGAGCTACAAATCGTGACCCGATAGCCGGCCTGCCGCGCAGTCTTCTCCGCGCCGTGGAGGACATGCGTGAAGAACGGGTTGGTGACGTCTGGTACGACAACGCTGAGCGCGCCGGTCTTTCTCGACGTCATAGCTCGGGCCAGCCCATTGGGTACGTAGCCGAGCTCGGCAATCGCCGCCTCGACCCGCTGCCGTGTCGCGGGCGAAACGTAGGCCGCGCGATTGACGACTCTCGACACGGTCATGGCTGATACACCAGCGAGTTTTGCGACTTCGTGAACCGTGACTCTCATGCAGCTGCCAAGTCCGATCGTGGGAAGCACATGTTACCGAGAACACCTCTCAACCTTGGCGGCGGACCCATAGCGGTCAGAGACGACCGGGGCCAACGCACTCGAGGCTAGGTGGAGCCGGGAGCCACGAGGCCGCTCTCGTAGCAGTAGATGACGGCTTGCACACGATCGCGCAGAGCCAGCTTCTGCAAGATCCTTGCGACGTGGGTCTTCGCAGTCGCTTCGCTGATGACGAGCCGCCGACAGATCTCCGGGTTCGACAATCCGCGGGCAAGCAATTCCAGGACCTCGCGCTCGCGGGCGGTCAGCTCGGCGACTGCGGCTGGCGGCCCGGGCGCGGGCCTTTGCCGGGCGAACTCCTCGATCACGCTGCGGGTCACCGCCGGAGCGAGCAGCGCCTCGCCGCTCGCGACGATGCGGACGGCGGCGACGATCTCCTCCGGCGGCGCGTCCTTGAGCATGAATCCGCTGGCACCCGCGCGGAGGGCGTCGAACACATATCCGTCGAGCCCGAACGTGGTCAGCACCAGCACGCGGGAACCAGGCTGGTCGTTGCTGATCCGGCGGGTCGCTTCGATCCCGTCGAGTATCGGCATGCGGATATCCATCAAGGTGACGTCGGGCCTCAACCGGCGAGCTTCGGACCGCGTCTGCACCATTCGCGGCTTCACCGGCCACGGCGATCCCCGGCTCCATCTCCAGGATCTTGCGCAGTCCGACGCGGACGAGCTCCTGGTCGTCGACGATCAGAACGGTGGTCATCGGATCGGCAGTAGGACGCGTACGGTGAACCCGCCGCCGGGGCGTCGGCCGGCGGTGAATCGACCGCCATACAACGCGACCCGCTCACGCATTCCGACCAGCCCGTGCCCGCCTCCGGTCACCGCCGCGTCCGCGGCAAAGCCGTCGTCGCTGATCTCGAGTTCGAGGAGATCGGCGGCATAGTGGACGCGTACGGTCGCGCGCGCATCGCCGGCGTGTGTTAGTGCATTCGTGAGCGCTTCTTGGACGATCCGATAGGCAGAGAGCTCGATCCCTACCGGAATGTCGCGCCGATCGCCATCGACGTGCAGTTCCACCGGGAGGCCCGCCTCCCGCACCTGGGTCACCAAACCAGGCAGGTCATCGAGGCCGGGCTGCGGTGCCAACGAGTCGGGGCGGTCGCTGCGGAGCATGCCGACCAGACGGCGCATCTCGGTGAGCGCGGTACGACCAGTGCGCTCGATTCCTTCGAGGACGTCCCGCGTCGGGCCGCCCGCGCCGTCGAGCACCCGTCGTTCCGCGCCGGCCTGCACGACCATCATCGAAACGTTGTGCGCGATCACGTCGTGCAACTCGCGCGCGATCCGTGACCGCTCCTGGAGCACGGCCTCACGGGCGGCCACGTCGCGCTCCCGCTCCGCCAGCGCGGCGCGGCGTTCGCGGTCACCGACAATGCGGCGTACCAGCACCATCACCGCTGTCGTCACGACTAGGTAAGGGACGGTCGCAGCCAGGAGTGCAGTCTTAGTCCCAGTCGCCGCGAGATCAGCGACCGTCAGCACTGCCAGACCGGTAGCGAAGAGCCGCCGTGGCGTCCAGACAGCGAGTGCATACATGGCGAGGAAGTTCGCGAGCGGGTAACCGGCGGACTGAGCATTCCACCAGGCATGGTCGGCGGTACTCAGCACTGGCACGACGATGCCGACCAGCGTCGGGTAACGGCGGCGTACGGCGATCGGCGTTGTGATCGCCAGCGCAACGAGCGAGCCTTCAACTCGGTGCGCGGCCGCGTCGCTGCCAAGCCAGATCTCGATCTGCGTGCCGATCGTGAGTACGACGGCGAGTGTCCGGTCGACCGTCAATGGGTCGAATCGGGCCAACAATGATCGCGCCAACGGCTTCCGCACCAACCGAATGTAGACCGCAGCCAACCGGCGTGGCGTCATCCGGTTGGCTGATCAGTGCGGGCCTACAGATCCGTCGACCGGCTGACAGGAAGTTCATCCGTCTCACCGACGACGGCGCTGCTATTGCGGCCTAGCTTCGGTTCTTGCCACCAGCTGAGGCCGCAAGGACACCCGCCGCAACGACATCAGGGAGCCACGATGATCACCCGAACTCAGCAGCTTTCATACGCACCGGACGACCGACCCGGCAGTGAGCACCCGACTCCGAGACTCGACCGGATCGCGCCTCTCAGCGGCGTCGTCTTCGCCGTGCTGGCGATGGCTGGCTACTTGACGATCGGCGAGTTTCCCGACGAGCAAACGCCCGTCTCGACGCTCAGCACCTTCTACGCGGCACACCACGCCCAGGTCGGCAGAGGCGGAGTGATGCTGGGCTACTCCGTGATCTTCTTCATCTTCTTCGGCGCCACCATCTGGGCCCGGATCCGCCGCACCGCCGCAGCTCCCGTGCTCGCGGCCGCCGCATTGCTCGGAGCAGCGCTCACCGCGTCGGACTTGATGGGCGCCTCGGGTTACTACGCCACCCTCGGTGTCATCGGCGGCCGGCCGGGCACGACGCCCGCCGCGCTGCAGGCCTGGCACATCGCGGGCGCAACCGGCAACGTCAGCGCCGGGGCCATCGTCCTGATCGTTGCCGTTGCGGCCGCAGCCCTGACGGCGCGAGCGTTCCCCCTCTGGCTCGCCTTGTCGGGGTTGGTTCTCGTGGCGCTCCAGTTCACTCCGATGAGCTTCCTGTCCTGGCTGCTCATGCACGCTTGGATACTCGTCACCAGCATCACCATGGCCCTGCGACCGATAGTTCAGAGGCCGGCAGCCACTCCCGGGTCTGTCGACCGGCTCTCTGACGCCTCAGTCGCCCACGGTTGAACCACCTTCGCCGACGGCCGGCTGCAGCCGTCACGACGGAACCCGCAGCCGGCAAACTTGCCAGCGGCCCCGCCGCTCAACCAGCCGAAAGCTGCTCGTCCAGCGCCCGGCCCGCGCGACGTCCCGACTCACGGTTCGATCGACGTCGTGCTCACTGGGTCTGCCTGTGAGCCCAAAGCCGGTAACCGGAGGCTACGGAGTCGGCCGGTAGCCCCCGGCCGCGATGTACGCCGCCTCGACAATCTTGGCGGTACTCGCGAGTTCCCCCTCGTCACGCGGCCCGTAGAGCATGACGATGAACGGCGGCAACAGCCCTTGGGTCACGACGTGGTGGTACTCGGCCCAGCCGAGGTCGATCAGCTGCTCGGCCACCTCTGTCGGGACGTTCAGGTGGAGGCTGCCGTCGTAGGCGGGGTGTATGTGGCCCCATTCGCCGCCGAAGAGATCGGGAATCAGCGGGTCGTTCTGCGGTTCGTCGAGAAAGAACGCCACAGCGCCTGGGACCGAGACGTTGCTCTCGCCGCCTCGTACACCAGGTAGCGAGAGCGCGTGCTCCCGCAGTCTGTCCTGAAGTTCGACGGGAGCGTTCTGGTCGAGCTGTGTGTGCGGGTTGACCGGGGTGGTCTGCGGTCTTGCGCCGGACCGCGCCGGGAAGTCGTCGGAGAGCACGCTGGTCCTTTCGTCTGTCGGCCCACAGGGTTCAGCCGAAATGGGTGTCAAGCATCAGTCCAGACGGCGTCAAGCATCACCCGAAACGAATGAAGCGCCAGTCGCAGCCCCTGACGGGCTTCAACTGACGGTTCACGCGGAACGGGTGCGCCGTCAGCCTTGAATCCCGAACCCGGCTCCGTCCTCCCGGGCCCGTTGCTCAGGACGCCGAAAGGGACCTGACGATCTAGTGCGCGGCGCCGACGGCAAGAGCCGTGATCGTCGCCCGCTGGATGCCCGACCCCGTCGGGCCGGTGCAGGCCAGCGTCAGCGACCAGGCCGCGGTCGCGGTC
>JBDTYE010000004.1:0-33506 GCA_040005895.1 Actinomycetota bacterium
GGCAAACTGCGCGCCGGCCATCGCCGGCCATCACTGGCCCGCGCCGCTACTGACCGACTGCTCCATCAATCCGCTGGCGCAACAGGTCGGCGTGGCCGAGGTGCCGCGAGTACTCCTCGATCATGTGCACGAGCACCCAGCGCAAGGACATCGCTCCGCGCCAGGCTTCATTTCCGGTGACGTCGAGATCGGCTGCCTCGACCACGAACTTCTCCGCGAACGCGACCTCTCCCTGCCAGACACTCCAAGCCTGCGCAACGACAACCGGGTCCGGCACCGCGCCGTTGAAATCCCCGTCGGCGTCGGTTTCCGTTGCGAAGTGCCGGGGCGCGTCCTGGCCTGCCATCACGACCCGGAACCAGCCCCGCTCCACATCGGCCAGGTGGCGTACCAACCCCAGCAGCGACAGCGTCGAGGGCTCGACGGCCCGACGGGCCAGGCTGTCGGCGTCGAGGCCCGCGCACTTCAGTTCGAATGTCTCGCGCTGCCAGCGTAGGAAGCCGGTGAGCGTCCCGCGCTCGTCGGCCTGAGGCGGCGGCTCGGCGCGTTGATCAGAGTCGCTGTCGATGAACATGTCGGCGAAACGCTCAGGCGGAGACACGTCGGCGATTATCGGCCCAGGTACTGTCGAGCACCAGCGGTTGGTTGCCGTCACCGGCTCGGCATGGCTGGCGCCGGTCTCCTACCTCGCGGGGTCACGACGAATGTCGCGGCGTATACACCGGACGCGACGGCGAGAATTCCGAAACTCGGCGGTACCTTCGGCAGCAGGTAGCTCGCGGTCAGACCCAGCGCCATCGATGCAGCCGCGAGCAACGACGACAGGACCAGGGCGGCGTACGGGCGGTCGGTCAGCCGTTGCGCGGCACCTGCGGGAGCGGCCAGCAAACCCAGCAGCAGCAGCGCACCCACGGCCTGGGTCGCTTCGGCCGCGGTCACGCCGACGATGATCAGGAAGCCGACGCCCAAGGCGCGCACGTGCACTCCACGCGCAGCGGCGACGGCCTCGTCGAGGCTCGCGAAAAGCAACGGCCGGGCGATGGCAACCGCCACCAGTAGCAACAACACCGCAACCGACGCCGCCGCGGTTGCCTGACTACGGCTGAGGCCGAAGATCGAACCGAAGAGGACGTTCACCCCCGCTGCGCCGTTGGCCGCGGCGCGGTCGCTGGAGGCGTAGATCGAGAGCGCGAGCACACCGAGTCCCAGAACCCAGGCGAACACGGTGCCTATGACGACGTCGTCGGAGCGGCCGCGGTGGCCCAGCATCCCGAGAATCACTGAGACGAGAACGGTCGCCGCGAAGAGTCCGAGCCGCGGATCGACGCCGAACGCCAGCGCCCCCAGAGCTCCGGTGAACGCGACGTGGGAGAGCGCGTCACCGGTGAACACCTGACTGCGCAGGACCATGAAGTAGCCGACGGCGCCGGCGGCGAGCGCGATCGGGACCCCGGCCAGGAAGGCGTGCCGCATGAAGTCGTGCCCCAGGATCTCGGTGAGCCCGGTGCCCGCGGCCGCCGAAACCGCGCCGGCGGCGATCACACGAGTGCCCCTGGCCGGCTGGCGGGGTGGTCCCTGAGACGCCGCCACCCGTTCGCAAGCAGATAGGCCGCGAAGGCGAACGACGTCAGGAAGAAGCCGATCGGATAGGACGACGAGTAGTACGCCGCGAACAGCGACAGCCAGGTCACGCAGACCCCGATCACGACCGTCAGCACGGCGCTGGCGAACGGGCGCGGCGTCCACACCTGAGCCGTGGCTGCAGGGACGACGAGCAGGGCGAAGACCAGCAGCGTTCCGGTCATCTGGCTGACCTCGGCTGCCGCGCAGCCCAACAGCACCAGGAAGGTGATGGACAGGATCCGAACCGGAACGCCGCGCGCCTGCGCGACGTCGGCATCGACGGACGCGAACAACAGCGGCCGGGCTATGGCCGCCAGGACGATCGAGACGATGACCGCGACGACAGCCAGCACCGCGACCTGATCCGGGGTGATGCCGAGGAAACTGCCGAACAGCAAGGCGGTCGTGCCGCTGAGGAACCCGCCGTAGATGTTGACGAACAGGAACCCGCAGGCCAGAGCGAAGGCCTGAATGGTTCCGATGACGGCGGGCTGCGCCCCGTAGCCGCGACCGCCCGAACCCCGGGTTACTCCGATCAGGACCGCAGCTACCAGCGCGAAGGCGAACAGGCCGTACGTCGCGCTGACCCCGATCAGTACGGCACCTGCCGCGCCCGGAAAACCCACGATGGCCAGTGTGTGACCGGCAAAACTTTCCCGGCGCAGCACCATGAACCAGCCCACCAGCCCGGACAGCACAGCGACGATGAAGCCGGCTCGGAAGGCGTTGACCATGAAAGGGAACTCGAGGGTCTGCCGGACGTCCTGGACCAGATTCCAGGTCAGCCGCGGCTCGAGCCCACCAGCCGCGGTCAGCACGGCGGGGGAGTTTCAGACTGCATGCCGGTCACTGTGGTGTGCGGGGGCCTCGGGCTGCCCGACCACGACGAGGCGGCCATCGCTGGTAGCCAGGACCTCGATCGGGGTGTCGTAGAGGCGGGACAGCGTCTCGCTGGTGATGACTTGGGCCGGCGTCCCCGAAACCGCGCCCCCGGACGCGATGTAGACCACCCGGTCCAGGTAGCTCAGGATCGGGTTGACATCGTGCGCGACCATCATCACTGTCACGCCCTCGTCGCGGCAGATCCTCGCGATCAGCGCGGCGACCGCACTTTGGTTGGGCAGGTCCAGGCTGTCCAGCGGCTCGTCGAGTAGCAACAGCTCAGGGCTCGGCGCGAGCGCCTGGGCGACCAAAATCCGCTGCTGTTCGCCACCTGAGAGCTGCCCGACCGGCCGATGCGCGTAGTCCTGCGCGTCGACTAAGTGCAGCACCTTCTCGACGCGCGCCTGCTTTGCCCTGGCTTGCGAACTCCACCGACGAGCACCCGGAAGGGGGACTCCCCACCGGTGCCCGTCGAGACCCAGCCGGACGATGTCGATGCCACGCACCCGCAGGGCCGGATCGAAACTGCGGCGCTGCGGCAGGTAGCCGATGCGTGCGTTCGGCGAACCCGGCTGCTCACCCAGCACCGTGAGCGTGCCGGCCGCCAGTGGGATCAGACCGAGGAGGACCTTGATGAGCGTCGACTTGCCCACGCCGTTGGGTCCGAGCACGGCTACGAATTCGCCGGCCCGAACGTCGAGATCAACCCCGCTCCACAGCGTGAAATCGGCCATCCGTACAGCGGCGCCGCGGGCCTCGATCTGGGCCGGCCCGGCAGTCGGCACGACCTTGCCGACAGGCGCGCGTGGCTCGGTCAAGCCGGTCACCGTCCCGAGGCCTTTGCCAGTACGTCGCGCAACGCCGTCAGCTGCGCGGTCTGCCACTGTTCCCATGATGCCGTGGCCGGGGTCATGGTCTCGGTGATGGTGGTGACCGGGATTCCCGCCGCTGAGGCCGCACGGATCTGCGCCTGGATGTCGGGGGTCGCGTTCTGGGTGTTGTACACGAAGACCTTGATCTTCCTGTCCTTGATCTGCGCGTCGATCGCCGACTTGTCCGCGGCCGTCGGGTCGGTGCCTTCGCTGATGGCGGTCAGGAACCCCGTCGGGGTCAGCACGTCCAACCCCAACGAGGGAGCGATCATCGCGAAGATGCTTTCCGACGCACCGACCGGCGTCCCGGCGTACCTGGCCTTGATTTCGGCGATGACGCCCTTGTAGTCGGCCAGTGCCGTTGTCTCGAACGCGCCCTTCTGCACATCGAAGTACGCCGCGTCGGCAGGGTCGATCTTCTTGTAGTCCGCGGCGATCGCTTCGATGACCTTCTGTACGTCGTCCGGGTTGTACCAGCGATGCGGATTCCCGCCCGCCGCGACTCCGACCAGCTGGCCCACAGTGAGGTCGATGCGGTTGGCCGCTTTGTTGGCAACGAGCTTGCTCGCCCAGACGTCGTACCCAACGCCGTTGATCACCACTAGGTCGGCCGAGGCAATCGCGCGCGCGTCGGCGGTTGTCGGTTCGTAGTCGTGCGGGTCGGCGTCCGGGCCGTCGATGAGGTTGGTCACCTGGACCTGCCTGCCGCCGAGCTGGGCGGCGATGCTGCCCCAGAAGTTCTCAGCGGCGACCACCTGGATCACCTTCGAGCCGGTGCCGGCGGCCGCCGTTCTCGGCGACGAAGCGATGCATCCGGGCAGCGCGATGAGGCTGCTCAGTGCAAGTCCGACGCGCCACCACGATCTAGGCATAGGCGAAATGACATCGGTTTTCATTTCGTATGTCAAACTTGGTGCTGTTACCGAAAGACGAGAACACCCAGCGGAGGTCTCATGGTGATCAGCGGCGCAGGCCAGGCCGTCCGATCCACCCGGCAGCGGGTCGCGGTGGCTGCCTTGCTCGACGAACTGGACGGGTTCCGCAGCGCGCAGGAGGTCCACGACCTGCTGAAGCACCGCGGTGACCGGGTCGGTCTCACGACCGTCTACCGGTCGTTGCAGATGCTGGCCGAGGCGGGTGAGGTCGACGTACTGCGGGTCGCCAGCGGCGACACGATGTACCGCCGTTGCAGCCTGGGCCACCACCATCATCTGGTGTGCCGATCTTGCGGCCTCGCCCTCGAGGTGGACGGCCCGGCAGTCGAGACGTGGGCAGTCAAGGTCGCAGCGGACAACGGCTTCGCGGAGGTCAGTCACACGCTGGAGGTCTTCGGCACCTGCGCGGACTGCATGAGCGCCCGCAAACCAGACACCAACCGAACCCGGTCCGAGTAAGCACTGGCGGCTCCCGGTACCGTCGTGGGCGTGCAGATCATCTCCGTCAATGTCGGCAAACCGCAGCCGAACCCCTGGAAGGGTTTGGTCGCCACTGGCATCGACAAGGCGCCCGTGACCGGTGCGGTCCGGGTCACGCCCCCTGGTCCGAAGGGGACCGGCGCCGTCGGCCTGGCTGGGGACCGGGTGTACGACGTCAAGCACCACGGCGGCACCGACCAGGCCGTCTACGCCTATTCGCGCGAGGACCTGGATCGCTGGGAGACCAAACTCGGCAGGACTCTGCCGAACGGCTGCTTCGGCGAGAACCTGACCACGGCCGGACTCGACGTCAACGGCGCTCTGATCGGCGAACGGTGGCGGATCGGACCGGACGTCGTACTCGAGGTCTCCGGTCCTCGGATTCCGTGTGCGACCTTCCAGGGCTGGATGCAGATCCCCGGCTGGATGAAGCAGTTCATCGCCGCCGCCGTGCCGGGGGCCTACCTGCGAGTCCTCGAGGAGGGCGAGATCCGCGCCTGGGACACCGTTGAGATCGTGTACCGGCCGGCGCAGGAAGAGACTGTGGCCTCGATGTTCCGCGCCCTCACCGGCGGCCCACAGGAATAGCACCGGCCGTCACGGCCGCCCCGTCGCCGTACCATGGCAACATGCCGCGCGAGCCACTGGTCGACCGATTTGGCCGGCCGCACACCGACCTGCGCGTCTCCCTGACCGACCGCTGCACCCTGCGCTGCACTTACTGCATGCCTGAGGAGGGCGTCGACTGGTTGGCCAGGGATCTGGTGCTCAGCGACGACGAGATCGTCCGGCTGGTCTCGATCGCGGCGGAACTCGGCGTACGCAGCATTCGCCTGACCGGTGGGGAACCCTTGCTGCGTCAGGGATTGCCCGACCTCGTACGCCGATTGGCCGGCATCGAGCCACGGCTCAAGATGAGCATGACGACCAACGGCCTGCGGCTGCCCGAACTCGCACCAGCGCTCGCCGACGCCGGGCTCGACCGGGTCAACGTCAGCCTCGACACCCTTGACCCCGAGACGTTCTTCACGCTGACGCGCAGGACCGGGCTCGACGTCGTACTCCTCGGGCTGCAAGCAGCAGCGGCAGCCGGGCTGGCCCCCGTGAAGGTCAACACGGTCCTGACGCGCGGCGTAAACGACGGCGAGGTCCTCGATCTGCTGCACTTCTGTCTCGAGCGAGGCTACGAACTCCGCTTCATCGAATCGATGCCGCTCGACGCGCAGCACGCCTGGTCGCGCGACCGGATGGTCGGCGCCGCCGAGATTCGCACGGCGATCGAGTCCGTCCACACTCTGACCCCGGTCGAGGCGCGCGGCAGCGCCCCCGCGGAATCGTGGCTGGTCGACGGCGGGCCGGGCCGGGTGGGCATCATCGCCTCGGTCACCGCGCCTTTCTGCGGCGCGTGCGACCGGCTGCGGCTGACCGCCGACGGGCAGGTGCGCAACTGCTTGTTCGCCACCGAGGAGTCCGACCTGCGCCGTGCAATGCGCGCCGGCGGGACGGACGACGAGCTGGCGCAGATCTGGCGCGAGGCCGTGCAGGCAAAGAAGAAGGGGCACGGCATAGGCGAACCGGATTTCGTGCCGCCGGCCCGGCCGATGTCGGCGATAGGCGGCTAGCCCTCCGCCTAAACCGAGGTTGGACCCCCAAACAAGACGCTCGCGCGGATGTTTGAGGGTCCAACCTCTATGGGTTGGGCTGGACTTACGGCGGGCTGGACTACGACGCGCGCCATTCGGCCGTTCAGGGTTCCTCCGCGGAAACCGAATGTCATTCTGTACGCTGTCGTCAAAACCGAATGCCGTTCTGGAGCGCCGGATGAGTCATTACCGCAGCAACCTGCGTGATATCGAGTTCAACCTCTTCGAAGTGTTCGGAACGCAGCACCAGCTCGGCCAGGGGCCGTTCGGGCAGATGGACGAGGCGACGGCGCGCGAGGTCCTCGCCGGTGTCGAAGAGCTCGCCAGCGGCGTACTCGGTGACGGGTACGCCGACGGTGACCGCAACCCGCCGGTGTTCGACCCCGAGACAAACACGGTCGAGATCCCCAAGAGCTACCACCGCGCGCTGGACGCCTTCGCTGACGGCGAATGGTTCCGGCTCGACCTGCCAGAACACCTCGGCGGCTTCGGCGCCCCGCCGAGCCTGCGGTGGGCGGCCAACGAGATGCTGCTCGGCGCGAACGCTCCGGTCTTCATGTACGCCAGCGGATCGCTCTTCGCCAAGATCCTCGATGCGATCGGAACCGACGAGCAGCGGACGCGGATCGTGCTGCCGATGATCGAGCGGCACTGGGGCGCGACCATGGTGCTCACCGAGCCGGACGCGGGATCGGACGTCGGCGCCGGCCGGACCAAGGCGGTCCAGCAGCCTGATGGCACGTGGCACATCGAAGGCGTCAAGCGCTTCATCACCAGCGGCGAGTTCGACTGGCCAGAAAACATCGTGCACTTCGTGCTCGCCCGCCCGGTTGGCGCAGGCCCTGGTACCAAAGGGCTTTCCCTGTTCATAGTGCCGAAGTTCTGGGTCGAGCAGGACGGTTCACTCGGCGAGCGCAACGGCGTCTTCGCGACCAACCTCGAGCACAAGATGGGACTGAAGGGCTCGGCGACCTGCGAGCTGACTTTCGGCGCAGGCGTACCCGCCAGGGCGCTGCTCGTCGGCGATGTGCACGACGGCATCGCGCAGATGTTCCGCGTCATCGAGCACGCCCGGATGATGGTCGGCACCAAGGCGATCGCGACGCTGTCGACCGGCTACCTGACCGCACTGGACTACGCGAAGTCGCGCGTGCAGGGCGCCGACATGACACGGATGACCGACAAGTCCGCGCCGCGCGTCACGATCACGCACCATCCCGACGTACGCCGCATGCTGATGCTGCAGAAGTCGCACGCCGAGGGCATGCGAGCCCTCGTGCTCTACACGGCGACAGTGCAGGACATGGTCGAACTCGGTGGGCCCGAGGCGGCCGAGTACGCGCGGGTCAACGACCTGCTGCTGCCGATCGTCAAGGGCTACGGGTCGGAGAAGTCCTACACGCTGCTCAGCCAATCGCTGCAGATCCTGGGCGGAGCGGGCTACCTGCAGGACTACCCCATCGAGCAGTACATCCGCGACGCCAAGATCGACACACTCTACGAGGGCACCACGTCGATCCAGGGCATCGACCTGTTCTTCCGCAAGGTCGTCCGCGACCAAGGTCAGGCGCTGCGCCGCCTGCTCACCGAGATCTCGGAGATCACCACGGGACGCCACGAGCTGCAGCGCGAACGCGACTCGATCGCGGCCGCGCTGGCCGACGTACAGGCGATGCTCGGGACAATGGCCGGCTTCCTGGCCTCCGCCCAGGAGGACCCACGGAACGTCTACCGCGTCGGCCTGTGCACCACCGACCTGCTGATGAGCCTCGGTGATCTGATCGTCGGCTGGCTGCTGGTCCGGCACGCGGACGTGGCCGTCGCGAAGCTGGCTGCAGGCGCTGGCCGGGATCAGGCGTTCTACGAAGGAAAGGTGGCATCAGCGAAGTTCTTCTGCGCCCAGGTTCTCCCCGAACTCTCGGGGCGGCTGCGGGTCATCGAGGCCACCGACCTGGATCTGATGGATCTCGACGAGGCCGCCTTCTGACGCGAGGCTAGGCGAGGATCACCGAGCGGCTCAGGCCTCGCGGCCGGTCCGGATCCAGGCCGCGATGCGCGGCGAGAGCGACCGCCACCCGCTGTGCCATCACAAGTTGCAGGAGCGGGTCGTCCTCCGATGTCACCACCGCGGCGCCGGTTGCCGAAATGTCATCGACCAGCCGTGGCGGCGGCGAGCCAAAGATCCAGACCGCCGAGCGATGGCCGGCAACACCGATCGGACCATGCCGGTAGTCCATCGCCGGATACGACTCCGACCAGGCCTGTGCCGCCTCCCGGATCTTCAGCGCGGCTTCGTTCGCCAGGCCGATGGTCCAGTCGCGGCCGAGGTAGACGTGGTGGTCGATGCTCTCGACGCGCACCGGTAGCTCCGTTTCGACAGCCCGCCGGCAGGCCGCTGGCAGCGCCGTGACATCCGAGCCGAATCCGGCCCGCCCGAGCAGCAGCACCGTAGTCGGGAACCGCGTCTGAACGACTGACTGCTCGTCGGCGAAGCCGAGGACGAGTACATCGTCCGAAACCCTCTCGACCGGCATGCCCGCTACTGCCGTAATCACGCTGAGCCTTGTTGATGGTCCCCACGCTGATAGCGCTTCGACGACCTCGGTGGTCGTGCCCGAGCGGGTGATCGCCACAACCCGGTCATAGCGCCTCCCAGCAGGCAGTTCGGATGCGTACGCCGCGTCGGTCTCGCCGAGCCCGGCGTCCTCACGCAAGGCGGCCAACGAGGAGGCGACGAACGCAGAAGTGCCGCAACCCAGGATCAGTAGCCGCTCGCCGGGCGCGGCGAGGATGTCGCGCGCGGCTTCGGTGTGTTCGAGCGCGGCCTCCCAGACGGCGGGTTGACTGTCGATCTCGGACTGCGTCAAAAACATGCTGCTCGAACTCCTCACGGTGCGTGGGCCGGTAAGGGCGCGGGCCGCCGATCGGCGGTGGTCAGGGGTGCAGCACTTCCAGCAGTCGCTGGACTTCGGCCGACATCTGCGCCCGCGCCGCGAGCAGGTAGGTGCGCGGATCGACGACCCTGTCATCGGTCCGCAGCCGCGTCCTCAGGACCTGTGTGAACGCCACATTGAGCGCAGTGCCGATGTTGATCTTCACGATGCCGGCGGTCACGGCGGCGCGCAGGGCCGCGTCAGGAACGCCGGACGAGCCGTGCAGGACCAGTGGAACCGGCAGGGCCGCGTGCAACCGCGCGATCAGATCCACGTCGAGTTCGGCGGTGCGCTCCGTCATGGCGTGCGAACTCCCGACGGCCACGGCCAGCGCGTCCACTGCGGTCTCGCTCACAAAGCTGCAGGCCTCGTCCGGATCGGTCCGCACCCCCGGGGCGTGTACGCCGTCCTTGCCCGTGATCTCGCCGAGCTCCGCCTCGATCCACAGGTGGTGATCATGCGCCCAGCTCGCCATGGCCGCGGTGGCCTCGACGTTGGCCTCGTACGGCAGGTGTGAAGCATCGAACATCAGGGAGCTGAAGCCCTCGTCGGCGGCCCGACGGGCGAGTGCGGGCGCGGTCACATGGTCCAGGTGCAGAGCGACGGGAACGGCTGCGGCGGCGGCGAGCAGCCGGCAGGCCGCGACGATCGGCGCCACGTTTCCGCCGTGGAAGGCAACCGCGTTCTCGCTGATCTGGAGCACCGCGGGCCGGCGGGCCGCCTCCGCGCCGGAGACGATCGCCTCCGCGTGCTCGAGCGTGATGACGTTGAACGCCCCGGCGCCGCAGCCGCCCGCCTGGGCGGCCGCCACGATCTCCGACGTCGGAACCAGCGGCACCTGCGCCCTCTCCTCAGTGAAGCGTGCAATCGGCTTGGCCTGACTGCACTGTTGCAGATCGCGCATAAACACGCAATTCTCAAGCTCGAATTCGCGCATCTCAGGTGCAACCAGGCCGCGCCGTGCAAGAATCGGCGTTGTGACCGAGGCGGCAGACCAGACCAAGCGCAGGCCGGTACGCCGCTCCGAGCGGATGGCGGCGATCCTCGAGTCGCTCACCGTGCAGTCGTCGGTCGAGGTCAGTCTGCTGGCCACCCGGTTCGCCGTCTCCGAGGCGACCCTGCGGCGCGACCTCGGCCTGCTCGAGGAGCAGCGGCTGCTCACGCGGACCCACGGCGGAGCGGTCGCTCAGGACCTGGCGTTCGAGCTCCCGGTCCGGTATCGCGGCACGCAGAGGCGCGCCGAGAAACGCGCGATCGCCGAAGCGGCGGCGGCCGAAGTGCCCATCGGGCCGCACGTCGTCGCGTTCACCGGCGGCACGACTACCAGCGAGGTCGCCCGGCGGGTGACGGACCACGGCGAGCTGACCGTCGTCACGAACGCGCTCAATATCGCGATGGACCTGGTTCTGCGCCCCCAGGTGAAAGTCATCGTCGTCGGTGGGGTCTCCCGGCCGCAGTCCTACGAACTGGTCGGACCATGGGCGGAGGACTTCATCGCAGCCGTCAACATCGGCACCATATTCGTCGGCGTCGACGGCATCAGTGCGCGTGGCGGCCTCACCACCCATGACGAGATGGAGGCAGCCACTAATCGGGCGATGATCGACCGGGCCGAGCGGGTCGTCGTGGTTGCCGACAGCAGCAAGCTCGGGCGGGTGATGCTCGCCCGCATCGCGGCACTGGATGTGGTCGACGTACTGATAACGGACTCCGGTACGGACGTCGATGACACAACCGCCGAGATCGACGCGATCCGCGCGCTGGGAGTCACAGTCGTCGCAGTGACGGCTGCGCCCGCGACCGAGCGCTAGCCGATGTCACCGCAGCCGATGTCACCTGCGCCAGACCGGCCGTGGGACGTTCTGGTCGTCGGCGACGCCAACCCCGACCTGGTTCTCCGGGGTGACGTTTCGCCTCGCTTCGGGCAGGAGGAGCAACTGCTGACCGGCGCCGACCTGGTGCTCGGCGGCTCCGCCGCCATCACCGCGTGCGGCGCGGCCAGGCTGGGCATTCGTACGACGTTGTGCGCGTGCGTCGGAGACGACATGTTCGGCGGTCTGGTTCGGCTGGCACTGGGCGAGCGGGGCGTGGGGACGGTGCACCTGATCGCCTCCCGGTCAGGTGGGACAGGGGTCTCGGTCGTGCTGTCCGGCACCGAGGACCGGGCGATCCTGACCTTCCCCGGAGTGATCCCGGAACTGCGCGCGGACGATGTCGACGACGCGCTGCTCGCGTCGGTTCGGCACCTCCACGTATCCTCCTTCTTCCTGCTGCCGGCGGTCGCCGCTGGTGCGGCCGAGCTCTTCGGACGCGCGCACCGGCTAGGGGTCAGCACATCGTTGGATACCAACTGGGATCCGGCCGGGCAGTGGTCCGGAGTGCGCGACGTACTCCGGCACACCGACGTGTTGCTGCCGAACATCGGCGAGCTGCTCGCGTTGACCGGCCGACCGGTCGACGAACCCGACCCGATCCGGCGCGCCGCCGCCATCGAAGCGGCGGCACTCGAGATCCGGGCTCTGGGGCCCTTGCTGGCGGTCAAGGCGGGCGCCCTCGGCGGGATCGGCTGGGGTCCGAATGGTCGGGTCAGCGCGCCGACGGTCCCCGTTGACGTCGTCGACACCACCGGTGCCGGCGACGGGTTCGTGGCCGGGTTCCTCGCCGCCACCTTGCGCGGGCTGCCTTTCGAGCGCGCGTTGGAGTGGGCGTCCGCCGCCGGCTCGCTCTCGACGCGCGCCGCGGGCGGCACCACCGCCCAGCCGACTGTGGCCGAACTCGAAGCCGTCCTCAAATCCTGAGCAGCCGGCGGGCGTTGGCGGCGTACATCTGCTCAAGCGTCGCGGGCGTGAGTCCGAGCGCGTGCACATTCCATCGACCCTGCGGCGGCACGAGATTGCCGGGCGCGTACTCGAAGTACTCGTCCTCGGACTCGAGGAACCTGAACCAGTGCCGGTACGCCGCCGCGGTCACCGGATACTCGTCGGTCCCGAAAACGACCCGGTCCGGGTGCTTCTCGAACAACCGTCGCGCGGCCCGCGGCTGCCTGCCGAGTTCGGCCATCCGGCCGCCGACGTCGACGTTGAAATTGGCATAGTCCGTCATCATCCGGTCGACCCAGCCGAGGTTCTCGGCGTAGCAGCCGACATGTGCGCCGATGAAAACCGTCGCAGGGAACCGCGAGACAACCGACTCGAGGGCTTCCATCAGCCGGCCGAAACTCGGCCCGGTGTCCCCGAACCACCAGTCCGGGTGCACCGCAAGCTCCTCGACGCGCTCGTTGGTGTCGTCGAGCGGCTGGAAGAACGCGACCGGATCGGCGCTGTGGATCAGTATCGGCAGCCCGAGCTCGCCGGCCGCGGACCACACGTCGTCCAGCCGTTCGTCGTCGGCCAGGACGAGCTGACCCGCCGCGTCCCGGTAGTGGAGACCCAGGGTCTTCCAGACCTTGAGTCCACGCGCACCGGCGGCCACGGCGCCCTGGAGATCGGCGACGAGCCCGGCGATTGCCTGGGATGCCGATCCCGGCGCAGCGAGGCTGGACCAATCGAGCTGGCAGAAGGTGACAAACCGGCCGGGATGCCTGCGGTCGTAGCGGTCCAGGTTGTCCTCGAGATCCAGGCCGCACCGTCCGTCGAGGTTGACCACCGTCGAGATGTTGCACTCGTCCATGAGGGCCAGGAGCGCGCCGACGTCCCTGAGCATCCAGCCACCGTCACCTGTCAGCCACTTGCCGAGGTGGTTGTGCGCGTCGACCGCCGGGAACGCGGCTCGGGCGATTTCCGTGCGCGGGGCAACCAGCTGGGACGCCGGCCGGAAGTCCTCCAGCCTGCGCCGCCGAGCCGCGCGGTTGCGAATTCGCGTTCGAAGATCCACCACGCGAGCAACCTACTGCGACGGGACAAGCAGGGTTCCGGCCGTTGTTCGCGGGGTAAGGGTCCCGGGTAGAGCACCAACCGACCTTGGAGGAGACCGTGGGTATCGGCGGAAGTATTTTTCTCATCGCAATCGGCGCGATCCTGACATTCGCGACCAAAGCCAAGGTGTCCGGGATCGACCTCGGGGTGGTCGGTGTCATCCTCATGGGGGCCGGCGCACTCGGCCTGCTGTTCACGACTCTGATCTGGGGTCCGCGCCGCAGCCGCCCGGCAGAGCCCGAAGTCGTCGTCCGGGAGCGCGAGGTCTACTAGATCCAGGCGCAGACACATCGTCGAAGGGCCGGCTCGGGCGCCGGCCCTTCGGCATGTTCGCAGTCAATTACAGGCTCAGTTCCTGCCTCGACGTGCCGAAGGGGTCTATGACTTCGGTTGGGCGATGAGAGGCAGGGCGTGATGGGCAAGCGGGACGCGGGGCTCGCGCGCGGCACGACGTTCATGCGGGCAGTGGCACACGCGGCGCAGGCTGTGGGCGGGCGGCTGCTCGGCCCCGGCCTGACCGGCCGGATCGGCCGGGTACTCGCTGCCTCCACCGTGATGTACGCCGCCGCGATCTATTTCGCCGTGGCCGCAACTCGGCGTTCGGTCGCCGCGGGGCACTCCCTGCCGTGGGCAGCGGTGCTGTTTCCGGTCGTGCTGAGTGCGGTTGCCTCCTTCGCAATGCTCGGCTGGGCACTGCGCAATGTTTCGCTCCGCTTGAAGCGCCTCGGCGCGGTCCTCCAGCAGGTCGAACGCGGCGACCTCACCGTCCACGTCGGCGACACCGCCGATGACGAGGTCGGCGATCTCGGACGGGGCATCGACGCCGCCGTCGCGCATTCCCGGCACATGGTCGTGGCGATGCACCGCGCCTCGAGCACGCTCCGCAAGGCCTGGCTGGAGGTAGAGGAAGTCGGTCTCGTCATGTCCACCGCCGCAGAGACGACGTGCGTCGAGGCACTGTCGGCGGCGAGTGCCGCCGAGCAGGTCTCCAACAGCATCCACTTGGTGGCCGCTGCAACCGAAGAACTGGAAGCCACCGTCCGCGAGGTGGCGGTGCACGCGTCGGAGGCTTCGGCCGTCGCCGGCGCGGCCGCCGAACAGGCCGCTGTCGCGAGTTCGACAGTGCTCGAGCTGGAGACCGCGTCGCACCGGGTCGGCGACATCACCAAGCTGATCACGTCGATCGCCGGACAGACCCATCTGCTCGCGCTGAACGCGACGATCGAGGCAGCCAGAGCGGGCGAGATGGGTCGCGGCTTCGCGGTCGTGGCGGCCGAGGTCAAGGAACTGGCCCGGGAGACTGCAGAGGCGACCCAGACGGTGAGCCGGACCGTAACCGAGATCCAGAGTGGATCGAGCCGGGCCACTGACGCCATCGGAGAGATCACCAACACGATCGGGTTGGTGAGCGAGAACCAGTCGGCCATCGCATCGGCCGTCGTCGAGCAGAGTGCGGCCACGAATGAGATCAGCCGCGTTTCAGCTGACGCCGCCAGAGGCTCGAGTGAGATCGCGGTCAACATTGCCCGCGTGTCCGTGTCGGCCCGCTCCACGGCGTACGCCGGCGGCCAGGCCCGCACGACGGCAGCTGAACTCGCGACGCTGGAGACGTTGCTCACGACACTGACATCGTCATTCTCCGTCGGCGAGCTGTCCGAAGTCGCGGAAGAGGAGAGCGACGACAACACGGCTGGCACGACGACCGTCGACGGAATCATGAGAATTCAGGACGGCGTAAAGGGCCGCGAGCTCCATCAGTTCGACTACCAGGGCGAGGGTTGGCGGCATTCCACCGGCAACATCACGACGGGCGGCACCAACTCGTACAACTGCACCCCGGACGCGGTCGCGGTCCTGCGCTTCGTCGGCTCCCGGATCCGGTTCTATGGCGTCGCGGACCCGAGTCACGGTGTCGCCATGGCATCGGTCGACGGCGGCAGCGGGACGCGGATCGACATGTACGCCGCCGAGCGGGAATCGCGCCTGCTGTACGAATCTGCGGTCCTCACGAACGCGGAACACCGCTTCGAACTGCGCGTCGCAAACGAAAAGAACTCGAAGTCGAGGTACTTCTGGATCGCAGTGGATCGGGTCGAGATCGGCTGACCAGGGCGTCAGTCTGCCGGGTCGAACGCCGGCAGCCCGTCGATGCTGGTCCGGTTCTTCTCGTTTCGGTAGGTGCGGATCCGGTCCGGTGTTCGTGCTTCCGCCCACGCCTCGAGCAGGTCGCGATCCCCCGCGTAGTCGTAGTAGGGCACCGCGAATCCGCAGGACATGGCCACGCGATGGACGTCGACCACCATCACCGCGCGGGCACCACTGCGTTGCGGGAACGCACCAGCGACAGCGTCGTACTCAGGCGTCCCTGCGGGGATGAGCCGGCCGGTGCCGAACAGTCGCAGGATGTTGGGGCCACCCTCGAATGCGCAGAACATTACGGTGATGCGGCCGTTCTCCCTGACATGCGCGGCTGTTTCGGCACCACTGCCAGTCAGGTCGAGGTAGGCGACCGTGCGGTCGTCGAGCACCGCGAAGGTGTCGGCGTGCCCCTTTGGCGAGATGTTGATGTGCCCGTCCGCTGCGACCGGCGCGGTGGCCACGAAAAACATGCGCTGAGCCGCGATGAACTCACGCGCCGCCTTGTCGATGGCTCCGAGCGTTCGGCCCATGCCTGCAACCCTAGTTGCGGCGGCCGGGCCGGACCGAGCCATTTTGCTGTGAACGTCAGGCGAAGTGGCGCCGGCTCCACCAGGATTCCAACGCGGCCACGATCGCGATGAGCAACGCCAGGAATCCCAGGACAGCGACGCCACGCAGCGCGGCCAGCCCTAGTTCCCGCTGATCGGGGAAGGTGACGCGGCTCGCGCGAACAGCGGCAACGGCCGTCTCGCTCGGCGTCTCGCTCGGCGAGGGAGTGGCCGCGGCCGACTCCGGTTCGGTCGGCGCAGCAGGTGTGGGAGCGGCCGGCGGCTGGTAGCCCGGCTTGGTGCGGGCGATGATTTCGTGCGCCACCGAAAGGTCGCTGACGAGCACGACCGGGTCGCACGCATTCGCCCACAACTCGGTTCCCGGCAGGAGCGGTCCGGCCGTGCCGTGCCTGGCCACCGGCACGGCGTACACCTTGCCCACCTCGAACGGATAGGTCGCCTTCGAGGAGCCGAAAAACGTATACAGCGCAGGCAGATCGGGGCCGAGCACCGAGTCGATGTGCATCGTGATCCGGTACCGGAAAGCCGGCGAGTTGTGCCTGATCTCTGTCACGGTGCCGAGAATCACCGCGTCCCAACCCGCCCCGAGCTTCTTGCCGGCCTGCGGGGCGCCGTCGGCAATCCTCTGCAGCACGGTGATCGGCTGCCCGGACGGGACGCACGGTGGGGGTGCGACCGCCGACGCAGCGGCGAACTGGCCTGTCGCCACCAGGGTCGCGGCGGCCACCGCCGCGAGGAGCAGGCGCCGGGTCATGCCGGCCGGCCGTACGAAGCGGAACGCGGGGGCGCCAACCTGCGGCGTAGCAGCCACAGCACCAGAAACCCGAAGACGAAACCGGCGACATGGGCCAGGTAGGCGACGTCACTGCCGGATGTCATCGCCGCGCCTCGGGAGTACATGTACTGGAGCAGGAACCACGATCCGAGCACGAGCCAGGCCGGCAATCGGAATGGCAGGAAGAACAGGAACGGCACAAGCGAGAGCACGCGGACCCGCGGGAACAGCACCAGATAGCCACCCAGGACGCCGGCGATCGCCCCAGAGGCACCCACCACTGTCGTCACGGAATTGCGATCAGAAAAGGCGAAGACATACGTCGCGGCGAAGCCGCAGACCACGTAGAAAGCCAGATATGCCAAGCGTCCCAGGCGATCTTCGACGTTGTTGCCGAAAACGAATAGGAAGAGCATGTTGCCGAGCAGGTGCAGCCAGCCGCCGTGCAGGAACATCGACTGGAGCACCGACAGCGCCGGCGCCTTCGTGTACGACGGCGCGACGACCTGGCAGGAATCCGGCGGTTCTGCGGCACCCACGGTCAGGGGCAGCTGCTCTCCGCTGGTGAGCTCCCGGGGGATCGCGGCGTAGCGCCGGAAGAACGCCTCCTGCCGGCAGGCCTGTGTCAGCGTCGGGGCACCGGCGACCGAGAGCCGGCCGATGGGTTCCTGCAGGAACACAAAGACGTTGATGGCGATGAGCAGGTAGGTGATCCACGGCGTACGACGCGTCGGGTTCTCGTCGTGAATCGGCAGCACCATGGCCAGCAAGTTACCCGCGCAACGAGCCGCGCACTCGCTATCCGGGCTACGACCAGGCCAGCAAGTTTGCCGGGCTCTCCAGCTGGCGCGCCACATCGCTGAGGAATCGGGAGCCGACCTCGCCGTCCACGACCCGGTGGTCGAAGGACAGCGAGAGCTGGGCCACGCGGCGTACGACGACCTGGCCGTCGTGCACCCAGGGCATCTCACGGATCGCGCCGACGCACAGAATCGCGCTCTCGCCGGGGTTGATGATGGGAGTACCGCCGTCGACGCCGAAGACGCCGACGTTGGTGATCGTGATGGTGCCGTGCTGCATGTCGGCGGGCAGCGTCTTGCCGTCGCGGGCCGTGACCGCGAGGTCCTGCAGGGACCCGGCGAGTTGGACCAGCGTGAGGCTCTCGGCGCCCTTGACGTTGGGCACCAGTAAGCCGCGCGGAGTCGCAGCCGCGATGCCGAGATTTACGTAGTTCTTGACGACGATCTCCTGCGCGTCCTCGTCCCAGGTGGAGTTGATCATCGGTGTCCGCCGCACCGCGTTGATCAGCGCCTTGGCGATGAACAGCAGCGGGCTCACCTTGATGCCTTCGAACTCGGGGAGTTTCACCAAGTCGTCGCGCAGCCGCATCGTCTCCGTGACGTCGACGGCAACCCATTCGGTGACGTGCGGCGCGGTGAAAGCGGACTGCACCATGGCGTCGGCAATGAGTTTGCGTACGCCGCGAACGGCGACCCGCTCCTCGGACCCCACGGTGGCCACTGCCTCGAGATGACGGGGGCCGGCCGCCTGCTCCACGTCGGAGCGGGTGACTGTGCCGTCCGGTCCGGTGCCCAGCAGCGTGTCGATATCGACTCCTGACTGCCTTGCCATGCGGCGTACGGGAGGCTTTGCCTTCGCCCTGGTCACCAGCACATGGCGTTCGGCGGACTCGCCGATGGCGAGGTGCACGGGCGGGGGGGCAGGCTGTTCCTTGCGCGGCCGGCGCTGAGCGGAAACGGTGCGGGGCCCGTAGCCGACGAGGACCGCAGTGCGCCCGGTGCCCTCGTTCTGCGCCGCGAGCACCTCCGGATCCGGTGCGGGGACCGCATCGGTGACCGAGAGCGACCCGCGGCTGTCTGTGACATCGACCGCGGGCGTCCCAGGTGCTGCCTCGGCCGGCAGCTCCCCGGCTTCGGGTTCGGTGTCGAAGGCGATGATCGGCTGGCCGACGTCGACCGTCACCCCAGGGTCGAAGAACAGCTTGGAAACGACGCCCGCGTACGGCGAAGGGAGTTCGACCGCGGCCTTCGCGGTCTCGACCTCGACGATCGGCTGGTTGATCACGACGCGGTCGCCGGGCGCGACCAGCCAGCGCAGGATCTCGCCCTCGGTCAGGCCTTCGCCGAGGTCCGGCAGCTTGAACTCCTTTATCCGAGCCATCAGTCAGGTCCCTCAGTAGGCCATTGATCGGTCGACGGCGTCGAGCACCCGGTCGAGGTCGGGCAGATAGTCCTCTTCGAGGCGCGAGGGTGGGTAGGGCGTGTCGAAACCGGTGACGCGCAACACCGGCGCCTGCAGCGAGAAGAACGCCTTTTCCGTTATGCGGGCGGCGATCTCGCTCGACAGCGAGCACTCGCTCGGCGCCTCGTGCACGACGACGACGCGGCCGGTCTTCTCGGCCGAAGCCAGCAGCGGCGGCAGGTCCAACGGCGACAGACTGCGCAGATCGATGACCTCGAGGCTGCGGCCCTCGGACTCCGCCGCGGCCGCCGCGGCCAGGCAGACCGGAACCGTTGGGCCGTAGCTGATCAGCGTTGCGTCGGTGCCGGTTCGCAACACCTTCGCACTCTCCAGCGGCAGGGGCGTAGCCGTGGTGTCGAGCTCGGCCTTGTCCCAGTAGCGCCGCTTCGGCTCGAAGAAGATGACCGGGTCAGGGCTGGTGATCGCCTGCTGGATCATGAAGTATGCGTCGACCGGGTTGGAGCACGCGACGACCTTGAGACCGGCCGTGTGGCAGAAGTAGGCCTCTGGCGACTCGCTGTGGTGTTCGACCGCACCGATACCCCCGCCGAAAGGGATGCGGATGGTCACCGGCATCGCGACGCTGCCCGCCGAGCGGTTGTGCATCTTGGCAAGTTGGCTGACGATCTGGTCGAACGCCGGGTAGACGAAGCCGTCGAACTGGATCTCGCACACCGGCCGGTAGCCGCGCAGCGCCAGACCGATCGCGGTGCCGATGATGCCCGACTCGGCGAGCGGGGTGTCGATGACCCGGTCCTCGCCGAAGTCCTTCTGCAGCCCGTCGGTCACGCGGAAGACGCCGCCGAGCTTGCCGACGTCCTCGCCCATGATGAGGACTTTCTCGTCAGCTTCCATCGCCTTGCGCAGACCTTGGTTGATGGCCTTGGCCAGTGTGATCGGAGGCATCAGGCGCGCTCCCCGGCGAACCCGGCGAGGTAGCGCTCGAAGGTGTCGCGCTGCTCGGTGAGCAGTGGCGTCAGCTCGGCGTACACCGTGTCGAACAGCGACAGCGGATCAGGGTCGACCATCTCGTGTACGCCGTCCCGGATCGTCGTGGCGAGCTCGTCAGCTTCGGCTTCGAGCTGCTCGAAGAAGGCGGCATCGGCGAGCTGGTTCTTGAACAAGAACGACCGGACCCGCTCGATCGGGTCTTTGAGCTTCCATGCCTCGAGTTCGCTGGAGAGCCTGTAACGGGTCGGGTCGTCGGACGTCGTGTGCGCACCCATCCGGTAGGTGAATGCTTCGATCAACGTCGGACCGTTGCCCTCCCGCGCGTTCTCCAGCGCCGCCTTCGTCACGGCGAGACAGGCGAGGACGTCATTGCCGTCGACCCGCACGCCGGGAAAGCCGAACCCGAGCGCGCGCTTGTAGAGGGGTTGTTTGGACTGGCGCTCGAGCGGTTCGGAAATCGCCCACTGGTTGTTCTGGCAGAAGAACACGATCGGCGGGTTGAAAACCGCCGCCCACACGAACGCCTCGTTGACGTCGCCCTGGCTGGAGGCGCCATCCCCGAAGAACGCGAGTGTCGCGGCATCGGCGCCGTCACGCTGCATCCCCATCGCGTAGCCGGTCGCGTGCAGGGTCTGCGACCCGATCACGATGGTATAGAGATTGAAGTTGTGCTCGTTGGGGTCCCAGCCGCCGAGGTTGACCCCGCGAAACAGCGCCAGCAGACGTAGCGGATCGACGTTGCGGCACCACGCGACGGCGTGCTCACGGTAGGTCGGGAAGGCGAAGTCCTGCGGCAGCATCGCCCGGGCGGCACCGACCTGGGCGGCCTCCTGCCCGAGCAATGATGCCCAGATGCCGAGCTCGCCCTGGCGTTGCAGTGCGGTGGCTTCGACGTCGACGCGACGGGACATGACCAGATCGCGGTAGAGGGAGCGGTATTCGGCGTCGGTCAGGTCGACGGAGTAGACGGGATGGTCGACGCGTTCGCCTTCGGGCGTGAGCAACTGGACGAGTTCTGCGCCGTCATCCATGGAACGCCCTCCTTACGCTTCGAGCGCCGTTAGGTCGGGGTGGCCGACACTGGCGCCGCGGTGCGAGCCTTATGGGCCCTGGTCAGAGTGTTGCGCGCGGCGCCGGATCGTCAAACGTCGCGTTGGTGAATGGTGGCAGAGCGGAGCGCGTTGCGCTTGCCGGATCGGCAGACCCGGCCTTTCATTGCGTGGTCCGAGTTCGGCGCAACGGCTCAGCGCTTGCTGTCGCGTCCCTGATTGCCATCGTGCTTGTGCTCGCCGCCGCCCTTGTGGTCGCCGCCGCCGTCGCTCGGCGGCGGTGGAGGCGGAAGCGGCGGCAGCGGCGGCACGATCGGGGTCGCGGGCGGCGCCACCGGCACGGTTGCCGGCGCTGCAGCGTCTGTTCCGGTGCTCACGCCCGGCGTCGGTTCCGCCGACGTCTGCCCGTCACGGCCCTGTGCATCGCCATTTTGGCCGCCCTGGTCGCCGACGCCCGGCTCCTGGGAAATCGGTTCATCAGAGCGTCTGGAGGGTTCACGGTGCGGTGGCTTCGGCTTGTGCGGCTTGCGGGGCTTCTCCGCCGGCGGCTTGACGACCGGAGGCTTGGTTTCCGGCGGCTTCGTGTTGGGCGGCTTCGTCTCCGGCGGCCGGGTGCGCGGGACTTCCGTTGGCTTCGGTACGACGCGCGGTGACCCGACCGGCGGCGTCGGCACCGGCGCTGCGGTGGGCGCTACCACGAGAACGATCGGGTGCGTAGGGGACTCGGACGGGGTGGGAGCCTCGGTGACCAC
Organism: Actinomycetota bacterium; assembly: GCA_040005895.1. Taxonomy (GTDB): domain Bacteria; phylum Actinomycetota; class Actinomycetes; order BP-191; family BP-191; genus JBDTYE01. The sequence continues at coordinate 21,780 of JBDTYE010000004.1, forward strand.
CGGCGGCGCCACCGTCGGGGTCGGGGTCGGGGTCGGCTCCGGGGTCGGCGTGAGCACCACCGGCGCTTCGCTGGGCGCAGTTGTTGACGTCGTCTGGCCCGGCGCAGGCGTGGGCGTAACTGCCGGAGTGGTTGCCGTCGCCGCCGGGGTGGTCGGCGTGGTCGGGGTGGTCGGGGTGGTCGGCGTGGTCGGCGTGGTCGGCGGCGTCACGACGGCAGGGGTAGTCGACGGGGCCACGCGGGGCGGCGCGGTCGATGCCGGCGTCGGTGCGCTGGATCGCGTCTGAGCGGCCTGGGCCGAAGCTCCCGGATTGACCGGCGGAACCGGCCGGCGCGGAACCAGGACATCCGGCGCCCGGGTACGGCCCGCGGTGGCCCCGGCGACGCCGCGAGCTCCTGGCTGGGAGGAAGGGGCAGTCGACGAGAGGGTGCCGAATGACGCGAGGAAAAGGGTCCCGACGGCGACCGAAGAGACGGAAGCGAGCACGACACCCGCTACCAGCGCGCTCCGATCCACTCGTGCCACGACGGTCCCCGTAACTTTGGTTTCGCTATTCGGCTTAGTCTTTATCGACCGTTCGGCCTACGGTCTGTACTAGTTTGACTACTCTGTGTGAACGAATCTATCACTGGTTCGAGCGCAAAATCACCACAACAGTGGCCACTTCGGCGCGAATTTGGCGCGAATCTCGGCGCCGTCAGGAAAATCCCTAGCTCGAGAGCCGATCCAGCAACGTCGCCAACGACCAGAGTGAGACGCTGCCCCCGATGACGGCCCCCGAAACCAACCGGCTCCGCGACGGGATCCGGTGCTCGCGGGTCGCGGTCCGCGACAGTCCGGCGGCTTCGTCCGGTGAGATCCCGACCGGGCGGTACGGCGGCCAGTTGCGATCGCGTCGCAGCTTCACGATGGCGGCGACGTTGGCAACCAGGAGCGCTCCGCCGAACGCCAGCATGAACTCGACCAGGATGAGCGGAAGCGGGATCAACGGCGTACTCCAACATGGGGCGGCGGGGTACCGACGGGGACCGAGTTTCCCATCCCGCTCGGGGTTGTGCGAAAGACTGCGCCGTGACCGACGCGTTGGAACGCGAGCTCGCCGACGTCGTGGGCGCCCAACACGTGCTCTCGGATGCCGATACCCGGGCGCCTTACGAGACTGACTGGACCCGGCGATTCGGCGCGCCGAGCCGGCTCGTCGTGCGGCCGGGCTCGACCGACGAGGTCTCACGCGTCGTCCGCCTGTGCGCCGCAGCCCACGCTGCCGTCGTGCCGCAGGGCGGCAACACCGGGCTCGTCGGGGGCGGCGTACCCCGGTCCGGCGAAGTTGTCCTCAGCCTGCGCCGCCTCGATGACATCACCGGCGTCGACGCCGTCAGCCGACGCCTGGTCGCCGGCGCCGGCGCCACCACGGCCGATGTGCAGCGGGCGGCTCAGACGGTCAGTCTGGACTTCGGCGTCGATCTGGCGTCCCGCGACTCGGCGACCGTCGGCGGCATGATCGCGACAAACGCCGGCGGCATTCGAGTCATCAGGCACGGCACGATGCGGGCCCAGCTGCTGGGCATCGAGGCGGTGCTGGCCGACGGTTCCGTCGTCTCCAGGCTCGCCGCGCCGGCACACGACAACGGCGGTTACGACCTGGCCGGGCTGCTCACCGGCAGCGAGGGAACCCTCGGCGTCATCACCCGCGCCGCGCTGCGGTTGGTCACCGCGCCCCGCGAGCGCGCCGTCGCCCTCATCGGCGTCGACGGCACCGAACACGCGCTACGCGTCGCGGCCGGCCTGCGCGCACTGGCCTCGCTCGACGCCCTCGAGATCCTGTACGCCGACGGGCTGGCCCTCGTGTGCGCCGACGGCCATCTGCGGGCGCCTCTCGAGTCGGAGAGGGCGGCGTATGTCCTCGTCGAAGTGGCCGGAGACGCCGCCGAGTCGCTGCTCGGGGCAGCGATCGAGGCCATGGACCTTGCGGACGTCGCGCTCGCAGTCGCCTCCGATGATCGGCGCCGGCTGTGGGCCTACCGCGAAGGGCTGCCGCAGGCGATCGCCGCCGCCGGCGTGCCGCACAAGCTGGATGTCGCCTTACCGCTCGACCGGCTGGCAGCGTTCGTGAGTGAGGTCGGCCCGCTGGTGGCTTCCTTCGAGTCAGCCGCGCGGTGCATCGTGTTCGGGCATCTCGGCGTCGGCAATTTGCACGTCAACGTTCTCGGTCTGGAACCCCACAATGAAAAGGCCGACGACGCCGTGCTCCGGCTCGTCGTGGAGCTCGGCGGCAGCGTCGGGGCCGAGCACGGCATCGGCTCGGCCAAGCGGGACTGGCTGCCACTCATCCGCTCGGCCGCCGACCTTGCCGCGATGCGGGCGATCAAGCGGGCCCTGGATCCGCAGGACCTGCTCAACCCCGGCGTGCTGCTGCCCTAGATTCAGGCGGTCGCGCTGGTCTGGGGCATGGATCCAGCAGCCGCTGGCAAGGTGACCACCGCTCGTAACCCGCCGAGAGGGCTGGTGGCCAGGGTCACGTCGCCGCCGTGGGCGCGGGCGATCGACCTGGCGATCGGGAGCCCGAGTCCCGATCCGCCTTCCTCACGACTGCGCGCCTCGTCGAGGCGCACCCAGCGCTCGAAAACCCTCTCCATCTCCGCTTCCGACAGTCCGGGTCCGTCGTCGTCTACCAGGACCACCACCTGACCGTCCGCGGTCGAGACCGTGACCTCGACGAGTGCGGCATGCCTGCGCGCGTTCGTCACCAGGTTGTCCAGCATCCGGCGCAGCGCGACCGCGTCTCCGGTCACCAGCGCGGCGGGTTCGGGCTGACCCGCCAGCTCGGCCAGGTCGACTGGTTCGGCGGCCATTGCTGAGGCCGCGCCGGCATCGAGTCGGGCCAGCAGCAGCAGGTCGTCAGCAAGCCGGCCGAGCCGTTCGACATCGGTCAGTACGTCGCGCGCGACAACCGGCCAAGCAGCCGCGTCGGTCGGCGTAGCAAGGGCGACCTCGAGCTGCGTACGCACCGAAGCAATCGGCGAGCGCAACTCGTGCGCCGCGTCGGCGATGAACTCCCGCTGCCGCTCGTTGGACTGGTGCAACCGGCTGAGCATGCGGTTGAGGGTCTCGCCGAGCTGGCTCAGTTCGCGCGCGCCGACAGGAACGGGCAGCCGCGTTTCGACGCCGGTGGCTGACATGTCTACGGCATCGGCCGCCGCGCGCAGATCGTCCACAGGTTCCAGGGCTGAGCCGACCGCGAGCCAGGTGGCCGACGCGACAGCAACAACCAGCAGCGGTACGACGAGAATCACCACCCGGCGCAGGGCGAGCAGCGTGTCGTGCACGTCGGCAAACGGCACCGCCGCGACCACGGTCACCGGCACGCCGCGGTAGGTCGCGGGAACGACCTCGACCCTCAGCGGCGCCGGCCCCAGTGCGCTCTTCGAAGTCGTGAAGCGCTGGCCGGCGTGAGCTGAAGCCAGTCGTGGCAGAGGCAGCATCGGCAGCACCTGGCTCGCACCTGCAGTCGCCGCGAGCACCGTGCCACCGGCGTCGATCACCTGAGCCAGCGCGGTCCCGGTAGCCGGCACGGGCAGCGGCGCGGGCAGCTCGCCAGCGGCCACGAGCTCGCTCACATTCTGGGCAACCGACTGGACGACGACGTCGACAGCGGCCACCCGGGCTCGCACGAAGAGCACCGACAAGCCGGCCGCGCCAACCGCCAGTCCGATTGTCAGGACCACCGATGCGATCAGCGTCACTCGCAACCGGAGGGATCGGCGTACCAGCCAGTTTGCCTGTGTCATAAGGGATTCAGCCGGTAGCCGGCACCGCGGACCGTGACGATCACGTCGCGGCCGAGCTTCTTGCGCAAGTAGCCCGCGTAGACCTCGACAGCGTTTCCAGCCGTCTCGGGATCGCTCCACACGTGCTGGAGAAGTTCGGCCTTGCTGACGATTCTGTCCTGGTGCCGAAGCAGGTACTCGAGCATCGCGAACTCTTTGCCGGTGAGTTCGACAGCAGCGCCGTCGATCGTCAGTTCGCGCGCCGCCGGGTCGAGACGCAGCGCACCGGCGCTGAGAACCGAGGGCCGCGGGGCGGCGCCACGGCGGAGCAGCGCCCGCAGCCGGGCGAGCAGCACCACGAAGGAGTAGGGCTTGGTGAGGTAGTCGTCGGCGCCAAGATCGAGGCCGTCAGCCTGGTCGTAATCGCCATCCTTGGCCGACGTGATGAGGATCGGCGTCCAAACTCCCTTGGCGCGCAGGCGTTTGGTCACTTCATAGCCCGAAATGCCGGGCAGCATGATGTCGAGGACGATCGCGTCATAGCGCACCGATGTCGCCAGCTCGAGCCCCCGCACACCGTCGGCGGCGACGTCGACAGTGAATCCCGCATGAGTCAACCCGCGCTGCAGGGCGGCCGCCATCCGGTGTTCGTCCTCGACGACCAAGAGCCGCACGGCCACCTCCGCGGCCCACCTTAGATCGCGGCGTCGTGGTGCGCGCCAACCTGAGAGCGCGCTGAGACGGGCTACCCGTATTCGTGCACGCCGGTTGCCGGCCATCGCATAGTCCCCCCATGACAACTTCACTGACATCGCGCCGACTGCGCTGGCTGGCCCCTGCGGCCGTCGCCGCACTCGTGGCCGCCGCCGCGTTCTCCTCCAACGTCGGATCGGCGTCCGGGTCGCCCAAACTCCCACCGCGCACGCCGGTCCAGTTGCTCGCCGCCGTGCAGGAGTCCTACCCGGAGGGCCTGTCCGGCACCATCGTCGAAACTGCGAAGCTCGGCTTGCCCAACATCAGCGGCGACATCGGTGGCGCCGCCGCCCCGGGCGCCAGCCTCTCCTTGCAAACTCTCGTCACCGGTTCACACACGGTCCGGGTTTGGTACGCCGGCGAGACCAGGCAGCGCGTAGCGGTACTCGGCAGCCTTTCCGAGAGCGACCTGGTGCACAACGGCAAGGAGCTGTGGACGTACACCTCATCTACCCACCGCGTCACCCACACCAAGATCACCCAGCCGCTCCACGTCCGCGACTCCGCGAAGGCGGCGCTGGGCATGACCCCGCAGGACCTCGCGCAGCGCACCCTGGACGCGATCGGCCCGACCACGGCGATCGACGTCGACGACACGGCGCGAGTGGCCGGGCGGGCGGCGTACCAGCTGCTGGTGAAGCCCAAGGACGCGCGCTCGTTGGTGGGTTCGGTGCGCATCGCGATCGATGCGGAGACCAGCGTTCCGTTGCGGGTACAGGTGTTCGCCCGCGACGCCGCGAAGCCGGCGATCGAGGTCGGCTTCACCGACATCAGCTTCAAGGTCCCTGACGCATCCGTCTTCAACTTCGTGCCGCCGGCGGGCACGAACGTCGTCGAGGAGCCGCTCAGCGCGACGGTGCTCGGCCGCGGACGGGGCTTCTACGAATACCGGGGTCGCCGCGGCAACGGTCCCGTGCGGATCAAGACACCCGACGTCCCCACCGCTCCGGAGGGCGACGTGACTGGGACCGACAGCGCGAACGAGGGCCAGACGGTCCTCGGCAAGGGCTGGACCCAGGTGGTCGTCTTCCCGTCGGGCGGCTTGCTCAACGGATCCGGCGGGGAGCTGCTGGCCCGGATGGCCACGCCGACACCACAGGGCAGGATCCTGACGAGCGCGCTGGTGTCGGTGCTGTTCACCGACGACGGCCGGGTGCTGATCGGGTCGGTCACACCTGACGAGCTGGTCAAGGTCGCCGCGACGGGCCGCGGCCTGTGACCGCCACCACCTCGGCGCCGGTCAGCACCCGACCACCCGAATCCGGGCTGCCGCTCGCCATCCGCACGAACGGCCTCACCAGGCGCTTCGGTGACCATGTCGCTGTCAACTCGGTGAGCCTCGAAGTGCCGCAGGGAGCGGTCTACGGCTTCCTCGGCCCGAACGGCTCCGGCAAGACCACCACCATCCGGCTGTTGCTCGGCCTGATGGGCGCTCACGGCGGCACCGTCGAACTGCTCGGCGGCGCGATGCCGAAGATGGCGGCCGCGGTGTTGCCACGGATCGGGACGCTCGTCGAGGGACCGGCGTTCTACCCCTACCTGAGCGGCCAGGCCAACCTGGTCCGCCTCGATTCCTTCGATGCCACAACGGATCCGCGTACGTCGAAGGCCCGCGTCGCCGACGCTCTCCACCGGGTCGGACTGTCAGCGGCAGCGCGCAAGAACTACCGGCGGTACTCGCTCGGCATGAAGCAGCGGCTGGGGCTCGCAGCCGCTTTGTTGCGCCCGCGCGACCTGCTCGTCCTGGACGAGCCGACCAACGGCCTCGACCCGCAGGGCACCCGCGAGGTACGAAATTTGGTCCGTGAACTCGCCTCCGAGGGCGCGACCGTTCTCGTGTCGAGCCACCTTCTCGCCGAGATCGAACAGGTCGCCACCCACATCGGCATCATGAGCGCCGGCCGATTGCTCCGGCAGGGGACGCTGAGTGAGGTGCTCAGCGAGGCCACCGCGCTGCTGCGGGTCGAGACGACCGAAACGGCCCTGGCGATCGACGTACTCGAACGCCTTGGCCTGTCCGTCGACCATCTCGCCCCGGACGCCATCAGCGCCAAGATCGGCGACCTGGCCCCAGAGGCCGTGAACGCCGCGCTGGTCCAGGCGGGAGTGCCGGTCCGCGGTCTCACCGTGCAGCGCCCGGCGCTCGAGGACCTGTTCGTCCATCTGACCGGTGAGGGGTTCGACGTTGTCCGTTGACATCGCCGCGCCGGTGACGATCCCGACGCCCGCCGTCCGCTACCGCGGTGTGCTCGCTCGCCAGCTGCGCGCCGAATTCCTCATTGTTTTCCGGCGCAAACGCAACATCGCGATGCTCGTCGTCCTCGCGCTGGTGCCGATCCTGATCGGCACCGCGGTCTACATATCCGCCCCCCGGCCCGGCGAGGGGCCGCCGCTGGTCAGCCAAATCGCGGGCAACGGCCTGTTCCTTGCCTTCGCCGCCCTGACGATCTGCCTGCCCGTCTTCCTGCCGCTGGCAGTGTCGGTCGTCGCGGGCGACGCAGTGGCCGGCGAGGCGTCGACCGGCACCCTGCGCTACCTACTGACGGTGCCGGTGTCGCGCACCCGGCTCTTCGTGATCAAGTCGGCGGGAGTACTGGCGTACGTCGCCGCGGCCATCCTGCTGATCGTCGCCGTCGGGGCGATTCTCGGAGCGGTCCTGTTCGGAATCCACGGCGTGACGCTGCTCTCGGGTGACACCGTCTCCATCGGCAACGGCAGCGCCCGCACAGCTGGGGTCGCCCTCTACGTCTTCGTCAACCTGCTCGGCCTTGCGGCTATCGCGATGTTCTTCTCGACGCTGACTGAGGTGCCGATCGGCGCGATGGCGGCAACGGTCGTATGCGCGATCGTCTTCGCGGTGCTCGAATCGGTGCCACAGCTCGGGGGGTTCCGCGGATTGCTACTGACGCACAACTGGCTGGTGTTCGCCGAGTTGCTACGGACCCACGTCGATCTGCGCGCACTGGTGCACGGCACCTACATACCACTGGCCTACACAGCGATCTTCGGTACGGCAGCGTGGTCCCGACTGGCGACCGCCGACGTCACGTCGTAGCAGGCCTTCGCTCAGGTCGGCTTGGCGTAGGTTTCGACGGTGCCGCTCTCGAACTCGAACCCGACGAAAGTCTCGTCGCCGACGACCCAGGCGTTGTGACCCGGTTCGATGCGGTAGACGCCGCCGGCACCAATTTCGGCTTCGCTGCCGTCGTCGTGCGCGACGTGCATGCGGCCGGACTCCACGTAACCGATGTGGCGGGCCTGGCAGCTGTCCCCACCGACCACCGGCTTGATGCACTCCGACCACTTCCACCCGGGCTGTAGCGTCAGCCGAGCTGCCTTCGGTCCGCCGAGGTCAACCACATCGAGGCGGGTTTTGTCGGGCGAGCGGACCTCGTCTGCCGTGTCGAAGCTCTTGGCCAGCAGGTTCGGCATCGCACACTCCTTCGCTATAACGAGAGGAATTGCTGACGCCAGGCTACTCGCCGCCAAACAGCGCGCGAACCCCTCTGCCAAAGGTATTTCAGCGCCCTCCAGCGCTACCGCCAGGACAGCCTGGGGACGTAGTCGACCGGCAGCCCCATGAAGAACGCATCACTCCCGTACAGGAAGTTGCTGGTCGCCCCCCCGCTGCTGTTGCTGGAACGGAGCAGCCAATTCCTGAAACCACCCTCGGGCTGCGTGGCCGGAACGTTGCGCACCAAGCCAGGGTTGTCTGTGCCGTCGCCGTTCCAGTCACCGACGACCGGGAACTCGATGAGGCCCGGCTGAGCACTTCCGTAGGCGAAGGAGACCTCGGCCGGCCCGTTGCCGCTGCTGTTGCGAAGCAGCCACAAGTTCGGCCCGCGTACGACGCCGACCGTGTCGGTGCCGTTGCCGTCCCAGTCGCCCACGATCGGGAAGTCGCGGTCGGTCCGGCCGTAGCTCACGACGACGTCGTCGGGACCGGCGGTGTTGCTGTTGCGGAGGTGGAACGTGATGGGGCCGGCGAGATTGTCACCGAACTGGGCGACGCCGACGGTGACGGTGCCGTTGCCGTCCCAGTCGCCCGCGATCGGAATGGAGCCCAGCCGGTCGACCGCGACGAAACGCACGGTGCCGAACTGGAACGGCGCGATGGTCGCGTTGCCACCGCTGTTGAAATCGCGCAGGTGCCAGGTGAACTGGCCGCTGCCGCCGGCCGGGAACCGGGCCAGCCCCACGGTGTCGGTGCCGTCGCCGTTCCAGTCGCCCATGACGGGCAGATCACCGGTGCGTCCGTAGCGGAACGTCTGGTTGGCCGAGCCGCTGCTGAGGGAATTTCGCAGGTACCAGGCGCCGCGGTCGAAGATGGCCGGTTTCGCGGCGCCCGCGGCGGCGGCGGGCGCGATGCCGGGGACGACAATCGCCAGAGTGGCACCCAGCGCCACTGCAGCGCTGCGCCGGATCCCCTTGAAGAGACGTCCTGTTGCGGCCATCGGCGCGCTCCTCGCGAGTTGAAGGTCCATCGTGCTCCCCTGGGCGCCGGCACGACTAGAGGGGATCAGCCGACGGGGCCCAGGCCGAGGTTGGCGTAGATCTCGCGCGTCGAAGTCGATCGGTTCAACGTGTAGAAGTGCAGCCCGGGCGCTCCACCGTCGAGCAGCGCACGGCAGAGCTCGGTCGCGATTTCGACACCGCACTTGCGCACGGCGGCCGCGTCGTCGGCGTACGGCTCGAGTCGGTCGATGACCTCGTGCGGAACCGCCGATCCGGACATCGAGGCCATCCTGGAGATGCCGGAAAGGCTGCTGATCGGCATGATCCCCGGCACCACCGGCTTGGTCACACCGCGATCGGCCAGCGCAGCGACGAAGTCGAAGTAGTCGGACGGGCGGAAGAAGAACTGGGTGACCGCGAAGTCGGCGTCGCGCAGCTTGTCGGCCATCCGGTCGCGGTCGCCGGTGAGGTTGATCGACGACGGGTGTCCCTCGGGGTGGGCGGCGACCCCGAGTGAGAAGCCGTCGACCTCACGTGCGAGCGCCACGAGTTCGGTCGCGTACGTGAGTTCTCCGGCCGGCAGGTCGAGGCCGACAGGCGGGTCACCTCCGAGACAGAGGATGTTCTCGACACCGGCGTCGCGGTATCGCTCGAGAATGCGGCGCAGGTCCGCCGTGGTGTGGGCCGCGCACGTGAGGTGCGCCATCGGCGTAATCGTCGTATTGCGCAGGATGTGCACGACGAGTTCGTGGGTGCGCTCGCGGGTCGAGCCGCCGGCGCCGTAGGTGATCGAGACGTACGACGGTTGCAGCGGCTCGAGATCGCGCAGCGTCTGCTCGAGCACCTGCTCCGCCTCGTCGGTCTTCGGCGGGAAGAACTCGAATGAGTAGCAGCGCCCACCAGCGAGCAGGTCAGCGATCTTTGCCATGATCCGGAGCGTAACGGAACGTCACGGCACCGGGCAGCGTTGAACGGTCGTACGCTTGCGCGTGCACGATTCCAAGCAGCGATCAGTTGAAAGCGAGACCGAGATGGCCCGCAGTAACCCCGTGCTCTCCAAGACGTTCCCTGAACAGACCGGCTTCGGCACGCTGCCGCCGGCGTACGGGACGCTCGAGCGTCTTTCCATCGACGACGTCGTCGTCCACACCGCAGGCCTGCTTGCCCTCCTGGTTGCCGTCGCCGCCGTCTCCTGGATCACAGTGCCGATCAGCACCGGCCTCGGTTTCGTCATCCCGGCCGTGCTGCTTGCCGTCGGGATCGTCATCTACTCGGGCATCAAGCGCCGTGTCTCACCGGCGATGGCCATCGGGTACGCCGTCGTCGAAGGTTTCGTCGTCGGCGTGATCAGCCATGTCTACAACGACTTCACCGGAGTCAAGGGGACCGTCAACCCGGCCAACAGCGGCATCGTGCTGCAGGCGGTCGTTGCGACCATCGCGGTGTTCTTCGGGATGCTGGCGCTCTACCAGACCGGCGTGATCAGGGCGACGCCGAAGTTCCGCAAGGTCGTCATGACCGCGACGCTGGGCATCTTCCTGACCTACATGGCGAGCATCGTGATGAACCTGTTCGGCGCCCACATGCCGCTGCTCAACAGCTCGTCCAGCTTGGGCATCCTGGTCAGCGCAGCGATCGTCGTCATCGCGGCGCTGAACTTCATCCTCGACTTCGACCAGATCGAGCGGGCGGTGGCCGCCGGCGCGCCGCGCGAATACGCCTGGGCCGCCTCCCTCGGTCTGCTGGTCACCCTGGTCTGGCTCTACCTCGAGATGCTGCGACTGCTCTCCAAACTGCAGAGCCGCTAGTACGCCGCTCGCGGACAGTCGGGCGCCGGGGCACTTCGCCTCAGCGCCCGATTTTCTTTTTCGCCGCTGGCCGTATCAGAGCGGGGCCGGGTGGCTCTTGTCCACGTGGCTGGGGGAACGGGCACGTTCGGGGGAGCCCGGGCAGCGGGGGGAACGGCAGACCGGTGCGCCTTCGGGCGGGCCGGTCCGCTGCCGCGTTGCGGCACTTTGCCCCGGAGCGACGGTTTCGCGCGCCCGGCCCATACGATGTCATGTATGAGTGACCAAACCGTTACGCAGCTCGTGCATGCTGCTGCAGCGGGCGACTCCGATGCCTGGAGCGCCTTGGTCTCCCGCTTCTCCGGCCTGGTCTGGTCGGTGTCACGGCAGCACCGGCTCTCCGACGCCGACGCGGGCGACGTATGCCAGGCAACCTGGCTGCGCCTGGTGGAGAACCTGGGCTCGCTGCGCGAACCCGAAGCGATCGGCGGCTGGCTGGTGACCACAGCGCGCCGGGAATGCCTGCGCGTCATCAAGCATTCCGGCCGCCAGGTGCCCACCGACATCGGCGCCGAGATCGACGTCGCCGACGACCCCGTCGCCACCGACCCCGCCCGACATCTCGTCGCCGCCGAACGGCAATCCGCGGTGCGAGCGGCCTTCGCCTCCCTTGGCGAGGCCTGTCGGACGCTGCTGACCTTGCTCATCGCCGACCCGCCCGTCTCCTACGCCGAGATCTCGGCAACGCTGGACATGCCGGTCGGCAGCATCGGCCCGACGAGGGCCCGATGCTTGGAACGACTTCGAAACTCGCCGGCTCTCGCTGGTATCACTGCCTGACGCCACCGCTCCTGAAAGGGAGGAGGAACGACATGGACAAGCCGCCAATGGACGACGACCAGCTGCTGCATGAGCTGCGCGCTGCGCTTGCAGGTGCTGATCCGGTACCAGATTCGGTGTCGGAG
>JBDTYE010000005.1:0-33096 GCA_040005895.1 Actinomycetota bacterium
TCGCGACCGAGTACGGCTCGCCGAAGTGCATCGTGAAGCTCGGCTGCTGGGGACCAGTCGTGAAGTGCAACGTCCCGAAGCGCGGCTGGATGAACGGGATGGGCGGCTGTCCCAATGTCGGCGGCATCTGCATCGGCTGCACCATGCCGGGCTTCCCCGACAAGTTCATGCCGTTCATGGACGAGCCGCCGGGCGGCAAGCTCTCGACGACCGCTGTCGGCATGTACGGCGCGACGATCCGCCGGCTGCGGACGATCACCACGAAGACCGTCGACAAGGAGCCCAAGTGGCGGCGCCCCGGTCGAGAGTTGACGACCGGCGCCACCCGGACCTGGTAGCCGAGCCCTGCCCCCTTTCCTCAGTTTCGGAGATGGAGAAAAGCCGCATGACGACGACCCTGCCGAATCTTAAAAGCACCAAGGAGAAGGACAAGGGCCTTGTCGAAATGGCGTGGGACCCCATCACCAGAATCGTCGGCAGTCTGGGGATCTACACCAAGATCGACTTCGCCAACAAGAAGGTGGTGGAGTGCAAGAGCACGTCGTCGATCTTCCGCGGCTACAGCATTTTCATGAAGGGCAAGGACCCACGGGACGCGCACTTCATCACCAGCCGGATCTGCGGCATCTGCGGCGACAACCACGCGACGTGCTCCTGCTACGCGCAGAACATGGCGTACGGCGTGAAGCCGCCGCACCTGGCGGAATGGATCGTCAATCTCGGCGAGGCCGCGGAGTACATGTTCGACCACAACATCTTCCAGGAGAACCTGGTGGGCGTTGACTACTGCGAGCGGATGGTCGCCGAGACCAACCCGGGAGTGCTCGCGAAGGCCGAGAACACGCAGGCGCCGCATTCGGATGCACACGGCTACCGGACCATCGCCGACATCATGCGGGCACTCAACCCGTTCACCGGCGAGTTCTACCGCGAGGCCCTGCAGGTCAGCAGGTGGACGCGCGAGATGTTCTGCCTGATGGAGGGCCGGCACGTCCACCCGTCGACCCTCTACCCGGGCGGCGTCGGCACGGTCGCGACCATCCAGCTGATGACCGACTACATCACCCGGCTGATGCGCTACGTCGAGTTCATGAAGAAGGTCGTCCCGATGCACGACGACCTCTTCGACTTCTTCTATGAGGCGCTGCCCGGCTACGAACAGGTCGGACTTCGCCGGACGCTGCTCGGCTGCTGGGGTTCCTTCCAGGATCCGGAGTACTGCAACTTCGCCTACAAGGACATGGAGCAGTGGGGCCGCAAGATGTTCGTGACGCCGGGCGTCGTCGTCGACGGCAAGCTCGTCACGACCAGCCTGGTCGACATCAACCTCGGCATCCGCATCCTGCTTGGCAGCTCCTACTACGACGACTGGACCGAACAGGAGATGTTCGTCACCAAGGACCCGCTCGGCAACCCGGTCGACAGGCGACACCCGTGGAACCAGCACACCAACCCGCGCCCGCAGAAGCGCGACCTCGACGACAAGTACAGCTGGGTGATGTCACCGCGCTGGTACGACGGCAAGGACTATCTCGCACTCGACACCGGCGGCGGCCCGCTGGCCCGGCTCTGGTCGACCGCGCTGGCCAAGCTCGTCGACATCGGCTACGTGAAGTCCACGGGAACCAGCGTCCAGATCCACTTGCCTAAGACTGCGCTCAAGGGTCCCGTCGACTTCGAGTGGAAGATCCCGCAGTGGAGCAACACGATCGAGCGCAACCGGGCCCGCACCTACTTCCAGGCGTACGCTGCGGCCTGCGCACTGCACTTCGCGGAGAAGGCGCTCGCCGAGATCCGCGCCGGCCACACCAAGACCTGGGAGAAGTTCGAGGTCCCGGACGAGGCGATCGGCTGCGGATTCACCGAGGCCGTCCGTGGCGTGCTGTCACACCACATGGTGATCAGGGACGGCAAGATCGCCAACTACCACCCGTACCCGCCGACTCCCTGGAACGCGAACCCGCGTGATTCCTACGGGACTCCGGGACCGTACGAGGACGCGGTGCAGGACCAGCCGCTGTTCGAGGAGAACGACGTCGAGCACTTCAAGGGCATCGACATCATGCGTACCGTGCGCAGCTTCGACCCGTGCCTGCCGTGCGGCGTACACATGTACCTGGGCGGCGGCAAGACGCTGAAGAAGATTCACTCGCCGACGATGGCGGCGTCACTCGAGTGACCATTGCCGAGCGGACGGGAGAAGCAACACCGGGCGCTGATCTGCGCGCGGCCGGTGACCGGATCGAACGCCTGCTCGAGGCGAGTTCCACTTCCGGTCCGGTCGCCAGGGAACGCGCGGAAGAACTGGTCCGCACCGTCGTCGAGCTGTACGGCACCGGGCTCGAGCACGTCATGGAGCTGCTGTACGACGCCGGTGCGCTGTCCGACGAGGTACTCGACCGGCTTACGTCCGACGACCTCGTGTCCGGTCTGTTGCTGGTCCATGACCTGCATCCGTACGGTGTGCAGGAACGCGTGCAGCGCGCCCTTGATGCGGTGCGCCCCTACCTGGGGTCGCACGGCGGCGATGTCGAACTCGTAGGGGTCGCAGCCGACGAGGCCGGTGGCGCCGTCGTACACCTGCGGATGCTCGGGAGCTGCGACGGCTGCCCGTCGTCGTCGGTGACCCTGAGCCTCGCAGTTGACGACGCGATCAAATCCGCTGCTCCTGAGGTGGTCGCCATCGAGGTCGAGGAGAGTCCCGCGGCCGCAAAGAAACCGGCACTCATCCCGGCCGATTCGTTGACAGCTCGCCTCCGTGAGCAGTCAGGCGGCGCCACCTGGCTGCCGGTGATTGTGCCAGAAGCCCCTGGTGTCACGGCGATTGTTGCGGGCGGCCTGGACCTCGTGCTGTGCCGCGTGGGGGACGCCGTGTACGCCTTCCTCGACCGGTGCGGTGTCTGTGATTCCGGCCTCTCAACAGCCGCTCTCGAGCGACCGCTGGGCTCCCCGCTCGGCGCCGCCGTCCTGACCTGCCCGGCATGTCACGCGCACTTCGAGGTACACCGCGCAGGCGCGGGTAGCGCCGGCACGGAGGGCAGGCTGGATCCGCTCCCGCTACTCGAGCGCGACGGTGCCATCGAGGTCGCGGTTCCGCGGGTGGTGCCCGCGTGACAACCGCGCCGGCCGGACCACTCGGCGTACTCCGCCGGTTGAACACCTCTCGCGCGGACCGCTCCGACCGCGAGCGCTGCGAGATGTGCGGCGCCGAGATCGCCTCAGAGCACTCGCACGTCGTCAACGTAGGCACTCGAGCACTGTTGTGCACCTGCCGGGCCTGCTACCTGCTTTTCAGCTCTGACGACGCCGCGCTCGCGTACCGCGAGGTGCCTGACCGCTACCTGAGCTTCCCTCGGTTCGCGCTGTCGCCGGGACAGTGGGACGACCTGCAGATCCCCGTCGGCATCGCTTTCATGTTCCACAACTCGGCGATGGGCCGGGTCGTCGCGTTCTACCCGGGACCCGCCGGCGCAACCGAGTCCGAGCTGCCGCTGGAGGGTTGGACAGCCGTGCCGGCGGCCAACCCCGAACTAGCCGTGATGCGGCCGGATGTCGAGGCGCTGCTGCTGCGCGCGCAGGGAACGGGCGTCGAGTGCTTCCTGGTCCCGATCGACGCGTGCTACCAGCTCGTCGGCACCTTGCGTCTGCAGTGGCACGGTTTCGACGGTGGAGCCGAGGTGCGGCAGACGCTGGAGGAGTTCTTCGCAGACCTGCGCAGGCGCAGTCGCCCGGCGCCGGAGGTGGCCCGATGACTGACCTGGCCTTTTCAGTCGTCGACGTCGTGCCCGAGCGGTACGCCGTTTCGCCGCACCTGATGTTCAGGGTGCGGGTGACGGAGAGCAGCGGCGCCGCGGTGCACGCCATCGCCCTGCGGTGTCAGCTGCGAATCGAGCCGGCCCGACGACAGTACGCCGCGGGCGAGGCGGACTCGCTGCTCGACCTGTTCGGCGGGCGGGACCGGTGGAATTCGACGCTCAAGCCGTTCCTCTGGGCGGAAACCAGCGCGATGGTGTCCGGCTTCACCGGCGAGACGACCTTCGAGTTGCCGGTCGCCTGCACCTACGACTTCGACGTCGTCGCCGCCAAGTACCTGGCGGCGCTGCGCGGCGGCGAGGTCCCGGTGGTGCTGCTGTTCAGCGGCACGGTGTTCACCCGTGGCAGCAGCGGTTTCGGGGTCGAGCGGGTGCCGTGGCATCTCGAGGCGTCCTACCGGCTGCCGGTGCAGGTGTGGCGCGACCTGATGGACCTCTACTTCCCCGACAGCGGCTGGATCAGGCTGCAGCGGGACAGTCTCGACGCGCTCGGGAGATTCAAGGCCTCGCACGGGCTCACCTCGTGGGAGCAGGCTGTAGAGCTCCTGCTCGACGGTGCTGCCGAAGTGCCTGGCGGGGTGATCGCGTCATGACTGTTACGGACGCGCGCCGGGTCGCTGACGCAGTTCTCTACGAGGGCTACCTGTTGTACCCGTACCGCGCGAGTTCTTCGAAGAACCAGGTGCGCTGGCAGTTCGGGGTCCTCGGTCCGCTCGGCGCGGCGGCAGCCGGCGTCGGTGAGGAGCCCGACCTGCAGGCCGAGATCCCGCTCGAACCGCACGGCTCGCCGATCGTGCAGGCGCAACTGCGCTTCCTGCACGTGCAGCACCGCGCCGTGCAGCGCTTCGACGGCACGACGTACACGCCGGTCGAAGAACTCCGCGTCGGCGGCGCCACCTGGATCCCCTGGCATGAAGCTGTCGCGGAGGAGTTCGACCTGCCACCCATGTCACTGGCCGATCTCACCCAAGGTCAGCGGGTTGTCGTTGCGGTGGAGGGCGGCACGGACGTCGAGCCGTTGTACGAAGCGGACGGCAACATAGTGGGCCGGCTGGTGCGCACCCGGTGGCCGTTGCGCGCTGAAATCACGATGTCGGCCCGCTCGGTCACTGAGAGCATGGTGCCGATCGTCCGCGTGCAGGTGCGCAATACCGAGCACTGGCAGGGCGTGGCCGGCGCGGGCAACCGGATGCACGCCCGCGACGTGGCCGCGAGGACGTCGTTCGTCAGCACGCACCTGCTGCTGTCGGCGCGCGAGGCAGCTTTCATCTCGCCGGCCGATCCGGGGCCGGAAGCGGTCGACGCGGCAGCCGCCTGCGACAACAGGCGGTGCTGGCCGGTGTTGCTCGGAGATCCGCTGGCGCGCGATCTCGTGCTCATCTCGCCGATCATCCTTGACGACTTTCCCGCGGTGTCGAAGGAGAGTCCTGCAGACTTGTTCGACTTGACCGAGATCGACGAGATCCTGACTCTTCGGGTGCTCACGATGACCGACGAAGAGAAGGCCGCGGCCCGCGGCACCGATCCGCGGGCAGCCGAGATCGTCGATCGCATCGACGCGATGCCGGCCGAGGAACTCGGGCGTCTGCACGGCGGCCGGCGGGATGTGCCGGATATGAACGAAGTTCCGACCTTCGCCGAAAGGCAGCCTGACGACTCGACGCCGTGGTGGGATCCGGGCGTCGATGCCGCAGTCGCGCCGGACCGGGACGCGGTGCGGATCGGTACAGCCCTGGTGCGCAAAGGCAGCCGCGTCGTACTGCGCCCGAGCCGGCGGGCCGACGCCCAGGATCTGTTCCTGGCCGGGCAGGTCGCAGTGGTGGCCGGCGTCTACTTCGACGTCGACGGTCAGACCCACGTCGCCGTCGTACTCGAGGACGACCCGGCGGCTGACCTGCACCAGTGGTTCGGCCGCTTCTGGTACTTCGGTCCTGAGGAAATCGAGCCGCTGACGTCACCGCAGGTACCGGACGTGACCAGGTGACGGCGCGCGTCCTCGTCGCCGGCATCGGCAACATTTTTCTCGGCGACGACGGCTTCGGACCCGAAGTTGCCCGGCGGCTTGCGACGCAGCCGCTGCCTGCCGGTGTCCGGGTCGTCGACTACGGTATCCGCGGCATGCACCTGGCGTACGACCTGCTCGACGGGTTCGACATGCTGGTCCTTGTCGACGCCGTTCCGCGGCGCGAGCGGCCGGGCGACCTCGTCGTTCTCCAGATCGGACAAGAAGACCTCGGTGAGGGCGATTTCGACGCGCACGGCATGGCACCCGCGGCGGTGCTCGCCGGGCTCGGCGCACTCGGCGGCGAGCTTCCGCAGCAGACGTACCTGGTCGGCTGCGAGCCCGCGGACGTCGGCGAGCGAATCGGTCTTTCGCCGGCCGTCGAAGGTGCGATCGACCCCGCCGTCGGCATCGTGATCGACTTGGTTTCGCGCGCGTACGCAACCATCGAAGTAGAGGAGTTCCTGGCATGAGAGTTCTCGGATTGTTCACCGCGGGCATCGTCGGAGCGGCGGCTCTGGTCGGTGTAGCTGTCGGCGTCCGGTCGATTCCCGATATACGCCGCTACCTGCGGATGAGATCCATGTAGCAACCGGATTCGAGGGTCTGCCGTGCACGAGATCAGCTATTGCGAGGGCGTCGCAGACGCCGTGCTGCGCCGCGCGCAGGGTCGGCCGGTGGCGCGCATCGGTGTACGAATCGGGGTGGTCCACCGCGTCGTCGCAGCGGCGTTCCAGCAGTCGTTCGAACTCGTCGCCGCCGGCGGACCGGCGGAGGGGGCGACCACCGAGTTGGTGGTCGTGCCCGTCAAAGGCAGCTGTCGGGACTGCGGTACGTTGTTCGAGGCCACCGATCCCGCACCGGCGTGCCCTCGCTGCGGCAGTTTCGATGTCGAGGCGGAAGGCGGCGACGAAGTCGTGCTTGAGTGGATCGAATACCGCGACGTCGAGGTCGAACGCCCGGACGAGCGAGTGCCCGAACACACCCATCCGGCTGAGGTGGGTTAGCCATGTGCCTGGCGATTCCCGGTGAGGTCGTGGAGTTCCTCCCCGACACGGGCGGCCAACTCGCAATGGTCGACGTGGTCGGCGTGAAGCGGCGCATCAACATCGGTCTGCTCGAGGACGTACCGCTCGACGTCGGCGACTGGGTGCTCATCCACGTCGGCTTCGCGATGAGCAAGGTCGACGAGCGTGAGGCGGCGGAAGCTCTGTCGATGCTGGAGATGATGGGCCAGACGTTCACGGACGAACTGCAGGCCGTCGCCGAGTCGAGCATCGAATGACCAGCGAACCTGCCACCTGCGAAGTGACCGAGGGTTGCATCACCTGCGGCGACGTCGCCGTGCCCCTCGTCGTCGTCCAGACGCGCGGTTTTGATGCGCAGTGTCGCGACGAAAAGGGCCGGACCGAGCTGGTCGCGACCGAGCTCGTCGGCGACGTGCAACCAGGCGACCGGGTGCTCGTGCACGCCGGCGTGGCGATCGAGCGGCTGTCAGCCGCACCGGCGGGAGGCTAGGAGCGATGCGTTTCGTCGACGAGTTCCGCGACCCCGAACTCGCGCAGGTCCTGAGCCGTGAGATCACTGCGCTGTGTGAGCCTGGGCGGCACTACAAGGTGATGGAGGTCTGCGGCGGGCATACCCACACCATCTACCGGTACGGAGTGCAGGATCACCTGCCGGACAACATCGAACTGGTGCACGGCCCGGGTTGCCCGGTCTGCGTGATCCCGATGGGCCGGGTCGACGACGGCATTGCGATCGCCGAGCACGACGGCGTGATCCTCACCTGCTTCGGCGACATGATGCGCGTGCCCGGCGGCCGAGGATCGTTCCTCGACTCCAACGCCCGCGGCACGGACATCAGGATGGTGTATTCACCGCTCGACGCCCTGCGGATCGCGCGCGCCAACCCGGATCGTCAGGTCGTGTTCTACGCCATCGGCTTCGAGACGACCGCTCCCTCGACTGCGCTCACGGTGCTGCGGGCCGCGGCCGACGGCATCGAAAACTTCTCGGTGTTCTGCAACCACGTCACTATCATCCCGGCCATCAAGGCGATCCTCGACTCACCCGACCTGCGGCTCGACGCCTTCATCGGCCCTGGGCACGTCTCGACGGTTATCGGCTGCCGGCCCTACGAGTGGATCCCGCGTGACTTCGGCATGCCGCTGGTGTGCGCCGGCTTCGAGCCGCTGGACCTGCTGCAGTCGGTCTACATGATCATGAAGCAGTTCGCCGAGGGTCGCGCCGAGGTCGAGAATCAGTACGCCCGGGTGGTGCACTACGACGGCAACCCGGTGGCCCTCAAGGTTCTTGCCGACGTTTTCGCCCTGCGGCCCTTCTTCGAATGGCGCGGGCTCGGCTCGATCGCCCACTCCGCGTTGCAGCTCGCGCCGAAATACGCGAAGTACGACGCCGAACTGCGCTTCGAGCTGCCGGGCGTCCGGGTCGCCGACCCGAAGGCCTGCCAGTGCGGCGAAGTCCTCAAGGGCGTGCTCAAGCCGTGGGAGTGCAAGGTGTTCGGAACGGCGTGCACACCCGAGACGCCGATCGGCACCTGCATGGTCTCCTCCGAAGGGGCGTGCGCGGCCTACTACAACTACGGGCAGTACGCGAAGCAGCGGCTCACCCTCGAGGTGCTGCAATGAGCCGAGCAGTCACCGAGAGCGAGGTGGGCGAGCGGATCGAGGCGATGCGCCGCCAGCCGCAGCGGTTCCGCGACGAGCGGATCACGATGGCGCACGGGGCGGGCGGGAAGGCGAGCCGCGCGCTCGTCGAGGGGCTCGTCGTACCGCTGCTGTCGAATCCTGCTCTCGAGGAGCTTTCCGACGCCGCGATGCTGTCGATCGGCAGTGCCCGGGTGGCGTTCACGACGGACGCCTTCGTTGTCCGGCCGATCCGGTTTCCCGGCGGGTCGATCGGCGAACTGGCCGTCAACGGCACCGTCAACGACCTCGCTGTCTCCGGCGCCAGGCCGATCGCGCTGTCTGCGGCGCTGGTGCTGGAGGAGGGCTTGACCGCCGCGGTTCTCGAGGCAGAGATCACTGCGATGGCGGACGCGGCTCGAGCCGTCGACGTACCAGTCGTGACCGGCGACACGAAGGTGGTCGAGCGCGGGAAATGCGACTCCCTCTACATCGTCACGACGGGTGTCGGACTGGTTGACGAACGTGCCGCGCTCTCACCCAGGAACGTGCGTCCAGGCGACAAAGTGCTGGTCTCCGGGACCATCGGCGACCACGGGATCGCGATCCTGATCGCACGTGGTGACCTCGACCTCGATGCCGACGTTCGCAGCGACACACAGCCGCTGTGGTCGCTGGTCTGCGCTCTGCTCGGCGTCTGCGGTCACGGACTGCACTGTGTGCGCGACGCGACCAGGGGCGGCGTCGCGACCGTGCTGAACGAGATCGCCCTCGCGGCCGAGGCGGGCGTCGTACTCGAGGAGAGCCGGCTGCCGGTGCGGCCCGAGGTGGCCGGCGCCGGCGAGATTCTCGGCATCGATCCGCTGTGGGTCGCCAACGAGGGCAAGCTCGTCGCGTTCATCGCCCCGGAGTACGCCGACGCGGCGCTCGAGGCGGCCCGCGCCCTGCCCGCGGGCCGGGACGCCGCCATCGTCGGGGAAGTCCGCGACGAGCCGCGAGGTCGGGTCCTCGGCCGGACCGGCTTCGGCGGCCACCGCATGATCGACATGCTGGTCGGCGACCCGCTGCCGCGGATCTGCTGAAAACTGGTGACCCGCGAGGAGAGAAGGTAGGCGAATGAGCGAGAGCGACGAGAGTGCGCCCGTCTTGGAGGAGCCGCAGGAGGAACGAGGCGAACCTGGCGCACGGGACGAGGGCGGCGCCCCGGGCGCCGGACCGTCCGGCCGTGAAGCGGGTGACCCGCATTCCGGCGACCACACGACGATCGACTCGCAGCAGACGTCGCAGGACGATGTGAAGTAGTCGTGGCCGGGGGCGACCCCGGGTCCAATCAGGTGGCGAGGGCTGCCCGGGTTGCTTCCCAGAGCACGTGGTAGAGCGTCGTCTGCACCTCCTGCACGCGGTGCACCGAGGCGGACGGAACCGCGAACAGATGCGCGAGGCTGGCCATCTCGGCCATCCGGCCGCCGCCGTAGCCGGCCAGGCCGACGGTTATGAGACCGGCCTGGGAGCCCTCTTCGATCGCCGCCAGGACATTCGGCGAGCCGCCGCTCGTCGACAGGGCGACCGCGATGTCGCCCGGCCGGCCGAACGCACGCAGCTGGCGGGCGAAGACGACGTCGAAGCCGACGTCGTTCGTCAGAGCCGTGACCACGGCAACGTCGTTGGTGAGGCTCAGTGCCGGCAGCGGATCGGCCGGGGGCGGGGGATCGATGAACGTATGCGCCAGATCCTGCGCGTCCGTGCTGCTTCCGCCATTGCCGAAGGAGAACAACGTCGCTCCCGCGGAGAAGGCCTTGGACAGTTGCGCCGCGCATTCGGCCAGGGCGGCCGAGTGGGCGACGGCGACCTCCTGCCGTAGCCCCAGAACCTCCGCAATCTTCTGCCGCGCCGACTCCGCAGCGGCTTCGAGTACGGGGCGGTCGGGGCCGCCGCCGTACAGGAACGGGTAGAGCGACTCCACGCCGCCAGCGGACCGCTGCGTGTCGTCGGCCTCGGGCGATTCGAAGAAGACGTGCACGAGCTCCCAAAGCAGGTGGTACGCCGTGACGTGGCACTCCTTCACCGTGAGGGGATCGTCGCTGCGGACCACAAGAACGTGGTCGGCCTCGCCCTCGCCGGCAATCTCGCCGCCGTCGCCGCCGACGAGGGCGATCGTCAAGAGCCCGGCGGCCCGGGCGGCGCGCAGGCCGGCCCGCACGTTGGCGCACCGTCCGTCTCTGGAGAGGCCGAGGGCGATGTCGTCCGATCGTCCGAGTACGCCGATCTGGTGCGAGTAAACGCTGTCGAGGCCGCCCCTCGCGGCGACGCCCATGAGCGTCGCCACATCGCTGGCGAGGGAGATCGCCGGAAGGGCGCGCTTGCCGACTATCACCGGGTGCACGAACTCGACCGCGATGTGCTGCGCGTCGGTGGTGCCGGCGCCGTTGCCGAACACGAGCAGCCGGCCGCCGCGCGTGAACTGCTCTGCCATCGCGCGACACGCAAGAGCCAGCGACGTCACGTCGTCGACCATCGCGAGGACTGGACCTACCCGGCGCTCGAAGGCAGCGGCGATGACGTCGGGCACGGACGCGTTGACTTTCGTCAAAATGGTCTCCCCAAGGGCGGTGACGTGACTCCGACGCTACGCGCCCGGCCCCGCCGAAGTGAATATCGCGGGCCGCATCGTACGAGGCCACCATGCGGCGTACGCTCGCGCTGGAGAGACGGCTACGCGTGCAATGCCCACGAGTAGTGGGGCTCTCACTTGCTGGCGAGGAGCCGTCGTGGGCGGATCTTCCGGCACCGACCCTGACGTGCGCCGGCCCGTCGAACCTCCGCTCGAACGGAGCTGGGAGTCCGGACCGGCACTGAGCACGCTGCCGGTCGCAACGGTGACCGTCGAAGGTGTCATTTCGCGGGCGAACCATGCCTTCGCGGCGCTGTTGGGACGGACCGAGGAAGAGCTGACCGGCGTCGCCCTGCGCGCCGTTCTGCAAGCAGTTGACGGGGCGAGCGCGGACAAGGCGGATGCGTTGTTCGGAGCAACCGAAACGGATATGGCCGTCGCCGAGCGGCGGCACGTGCGAGCCGACGGCAGCACCACGCATGTGCAGGCGTTCACCACTGTCGTCCGGGATGACGATCGACGTCCGGTGCATCTGCTCGTCACCCTTGCCGACGTCACCGAGCAGCGACGGCTGGCCGAGGATTTCGCGGCGCAGGTGGCGGTGCTGGAAAGGATCGCCCGGCGCGAGCGGCTGGATCGGGTGCTGGATGGACTGTGCAGGTCGATCGAGGAACGGGCGCCGGGCACCATCTGCACCGTGCTGCTCCTCAACCGGGACGGCCGGACGATCCGGCACGGTGCGGCGCCGAGTCTGCCCGAGGAGTTCCTCCTGGCGATTGAAGGAGCGCAGATCGGTCCGGCGGCAGGGTCCTGCGGGACCGCGATGTTCACCGCGACAGAGTTGGTGGTGGAGGACGTCTCGGTCCACCCGTACTGGCGGGACTACCAGTCGCTCGCCGTGCCCTTCGGCCTGCGCGCCTGCTGGGCGACGCCGTTGGTCAGCACCGACACGAGGCTCGTCGGCAGCCGGGTTCTGGGCAGCTTCGCGGTCTACTGGCGCCAGCCGCACCGGCCGACCGAATACGAGCGGCATCTCGTGAGCCGGATCGCGGACATCACTGTTATTGCAATCGAGCGTGAGCTGGCGGAACAGGCCCTCACCGATGCGAGCCGCAGGGATGCCCTGACCGGTTTGCCGAACCGGACACTGTTCCTGCGCCGCCTCGCGGAGGCCCTCAGCCTCGCTGGTCAGGACAACCCGAAGGTCGCTGTTCTTTATCTCGATCTCGACCATTTCAAGTTGGTCAACGACGTCTTCGGCCACGAGCTCGGCGATCAGCTGTTGCGCGCCGTCGGAGCTCGATTGCAGAAAGTTGTTCGTCCGCAGGACACACCGGCCAGGATTGGCGGCGACGAGTTCGCGATCCTCTGCGAGAACGTGTCAGATCTGGCGGCGGCGCAGGTGCTCGCCGAACGGGCGCGGGCTGTGCTCGATGGCCCGTTCCGGTTCGCCGGACTTGAGGTGTTCGCGACCGCGAGCGTCGGAGTCTCGGTGGGCTCGGCGTCGGCGCGGCCCGAGCGCCTGGTCGAGGATGCCGATGCCGCGATGTACCGCGCCAAGGCCCGCGGCCGCGCGCGGGTCGAGTTGTACGACGACGACTTGCGGTCCCGTGCTCGTGACCGGCTGCGGATCGAGACGGCGTTGCGACACGGGCTCGACCGGTCCGAGTTCGCGCTGCACTACCAGCCGGTGATCGACCTGGTAACCGGCCGACTGGCGGCGTACGAGGCGTTGTTGCGCTGGACCTCCGCCGACCTGGGAAGCGTGCCGCCGGCGACGTTCATCCCGGTCGCCGAGGAGACCGGAATGATCGTCGGCATCGGCGAATGGGTGATCACCGAGGCCTGCCGGCAGCAAGCCTTGTGGGGCAGCCGTGACGGAATCGCACCGGTCATCGCGATCAATGTCTCGCCGCGACAGTTGTCCGATCCGGGGTTCCTCGGCCTGATCACCTCAGCCGTTGCGGCTCATGACATGTCGATGGATGCGATCCTGCTCGAGATCACCGAGACGGCGCTCGCCGATCCAGTCTCTGACAGCGATGTACTCGCAGTGCTGTCAGAGCTCGGCGCCCGCCTCTCGGTCGACGACTTCGGAACCGGTCACAGCTCGCTTGCACGGTTGAGGGGCCTCGCGGTCAATGAGCTGAAGATCGACAGGTCCTTCATAGACGGGCTCGGGGTCGAGGCGGATGACAGTGCGATCGTGTCGGCGATCATTCGGATGGCGGGTGAGCTGAGTCTGGACGTCGTCGCGGAGGGTGTGGAGACGCGCGCCCAGTTGAGCGAACTGCAGCGGCTCGGTTGCTTGCGCGCGCAGGGTTTCCTGTTCGCCCACCCGGCGGCAGCCAGGGCATTCGACGACCTGCCGCCCGACCGCAACTGGCTGCCCGATTGATCCGGAGCGGCGCAGCGGCAGGCGGGCCGGATAGCGTGGTCAGCGGTCGCAGCTATCTGTGGCTCGACGGAGGAAACTGTGTATACGCTCGTGAATCCGGTCAAGGACTACCCGTGGGGCTCACTCGAGGCGATTCCGCGACTGCTCGGCGTCGCTCCCACTGGCGGCCCGCAGGCCGAGTTGTGGATCGGGGCCCATCCGGCGGGTCCGTCGCGAGCCATCACAGCCACCGGCGAGCAATCGCTGCGTGACGTCATCTCGGCCGACCCGAAGGCAGCGCTGGGCGACCGGGTCGCCGGCCGCTTCGGCCCCGAACTGCCGTTCCTGTTGAAGGTGCTCTCGGCAGTCAAGCCGCTGTCGCTGCAGGTGCACCCGAGCAAGGAGCAAGCGAAGAAGGGGTACGCCGATGAGGAGGCCGCAGGCATCCCCCTCGACGCGCCCACCCGCAACTTCAAGGACCGCAACCACAAACCAGAACTGCTCTTCGCGCTCACTCCCTTCGAGGCCTTGAGCGGCTTCAAGCCGGTCGCCGAGTCAGCAGCCTTGCTGCGGCTCTTGCAGCTGCGGGCCGGCCCTGGCGGCGTACTCGATGACCTCCTTGGCGATCTCGGCTCGGGCGCCGGGAACGCGGGCCTGCGGGCCGCGGCCGAACGCCTGCTGACACTCGATGAGGCGACCGTCGAGAGCACTGTCGCCAGTGTCGTCGTCGCATGCGGAGGCCTCGACGACCCGGCCGCCGACATCGCGGTCGAACTCAACCGCGTGTTCCCCAATGACCCGGGCGTGGTCCTTGCGCTGTTACTGAACCGCATCACGCTGGCCCCCGGCGATGCCATCTACCTGCCGGCCGGAAACCTGCACGCCTACCTGCGCGGCACGGGCATCGAGCTGATGGCTGCGTCGGACAACGTGTTGCGTGGAGGGCTGACGGACAAGCACATCGACGTAGCGCAACTGTTGGCGATCGTCGACTTCACTTCCGGCCCACCGATGCGCGTACAGCCGATCGAAGCTGCCGGGAGGAGGGACTTCGGCGTACCCGTGGACGACTTCGCGCTCTCGATCCTGGACGTCGACAAGGGCCGGGAGGTCCGCTGGGACGACGACCTGCCTCGGACGGCCATCGTGCTCGAAGGAAGCCTGGAATTGGCCGGACGCGCAGGAGCTGTTCAGCTCGGGCCGGGCGGGTCGGTCTTCGTCGCGGCCGCCGATTCCCCGGTAGTGATCACCGGTGTCGGCCGTCTCGCGGTCGCCTCCCCGGGTACCTAGTCCTCCATCCCGGCCGGCAGCGGTGCACTAAGCCGGGACGCGCCGCAGCGGCCGCACAAGATACGGCATTGTCCCGATGTGGCAGGGGTCCTCAGACGCGCAGGCTCGAGTCATCTCAAAGAGAGCCAGCGCACGAGGAGGCCGAAATGTTCATCCGCGAATACGTGCTCGCCGAGGTCGCCAACCGGACCCAGCAATTGACCGACGACTACCGGGCGGCCAACCGTCCCAGGAAGCGCCGGTTGCCCCTCCGTCTGCCGTCACGGCCGGGTGGGCACCGCGTCAGGGCGCGCGCGCTCGCCAGTGACTGACGTCGGAGCGCTCGACACCGAGCTGCTGGACGGATCGCGATGGAAACAGCGGGGACAGTTGTCGGTGCCAGCCGCGATGATGAGCGGCATGCCATCGGAACGGCTCGCACACAGCCCGCTCGTCGGACGGGCTGACGAGGTCACGCGCCTTGCTGCCATGGTCGGCATCAGCGGTGTGGGGCGCGAGACCGGCATTCTGGTCGCGGGTGACGCCGGCGTCGGGAAGACCAGAATGCTCGCCGAGCTGCGCGACCAGGCGGAGCGGGCCGGCTGGCGCGTGCTGCTGGGCCACTGTCTCGACTTCGGCGACAGCGCGCTGCCCTACCTCCCGTTCACCGAGATCTTCGGCCGGCTCGCCGCTCGCTCCGCCGCTGATGCGGAGGCGCTCGTCAGCGCCCACCCGGCCATCGCCAGGCTGATGCCGAGCAACCGGCTGCTCTCTGACGATCAGCGGCCGGAAGGGCCGCGGGTCGAGCGCGGCGACCTCTTCGAGGCGGTCCGCTCGGCCTTCACCCAACTCGCCGCCGACCAACCGCTGCTCGTTCTCATCGAGGACGTGCACTGGGCCGACCAGTCGACCCGCGACATCCTCAGCTATCTGTTCGCCCGCCGGTTCTCCGGCCAGGTCACGGTCGTTGCGTCCTACCGCAGCGACGATCTGCACCGCAGGCACCCGCTCCGGGCCGTCGTCGCCGAGTGGTCCAGGCTGCCCGGTGTCGCCCGGCTCCCGTTGCAGCCGCTGGGCGACCTGCAGGTGCGTGAACTCGTCCGCGCGCTGCACCCCGCGCCGATGCCGGAGTCGCGCGTCACCAACATCGTCCAGCGCGCCGAGGGCAACGCGTTCTTCACTGAAGAACTCGTGGCTGCATCCGACCTCGGCACTCAATCGCTGCCGACGGACCTCGCCGACCTTCTGCTGGTGCGTCTAGACCAGTTGGACGACACCACGCGCCGAGTCGTCCGGGCCGCCGCCGTCGCCGGCCGCCGGGTACCCCACGCGCTGCTCGCCGCGGTTGTCGGCATCGACGGTGGCACCCTCGACCGGGCCTTGCGCGATGCGGTCGAGGCCAATGTGCTCGTGCCGACCGGATCCGACGGCTACGGGTTTCGGCACGCGTTGCTCGCGGAGGCGATCTACGACGACCTGCTGCCGGGCGAGCGGGTTCGACTGCACGCTGCGTACGCCGCGGTCCTCGGTTCGCCCGACGTCGACGCCACCGCTGCCGAGCTGGCCCGTCACGCCCGGCTGGCGCACGACCTTGCCACCGCGACCCGCGCCAGCATCCAGGCCGGCGACGAGGCGATGGCGCTGGCGGGACCCGACGAAGCCGCCCAGCACTACGAGCTCGCGCTGGAGCTCATGGCCGACAAGGGGTTCGCCGCCAAGCTGAACATCGACGTGATCGGACTCGCGATCAAGGCGAGCGAGGCGGCACTCGCGGCCGGGCACGTCTTCCGCGGGCTCGCGCTGGTGCAGGCGCAGTTGACGGCGTTGCCCCCGGATGCACCCCCGGAGCAGCGCGCCAGGCTGCTCGTCGCGGTGGCCGGCGCCGCGATCCTCAGCGACAGCAACGTCGACCTTCTCGAAGTGACCACCGAAGCGCTGAGTCTCATCTCCGCCGAGGCGACACCGCTGCGTGCGCGCGTGTTGAACGTGCACGCTCGCGCCCACGTCGACCGCAACCGCGACGAGGACTCGGTGCGCTGGGCGACCGAGGCGCTCGAGCTCGCTTCCGCGCTCGGGCTCCCTGCCGTCGTGGCCGAGGCGGCGACGACGCTCGCCAGGGTCAACGAGCGGCTCGGAAACCCGGACGCGTCGCGCCAGACGCTCGAGCAGACGATCGTCGACGCCCGCGCCGCGGGTGAGGTGGCGGCCGAACTGCGGGGCATGTTCAACCTCGGCGGCCTGCTCTACGAGCAGGGCAAGCTCGAGGAGGCCCTGAGCGTTTACGACGCCACCTGCCGGCGCGCATCCGAGACTTCCCGGCCGTGGGCGCCTTACGGCGTCGACTCCCGGATGATGTCCGGCATCGTGTCCTATGTGGCCGGTGACTGGGACGCCGCCTGCGCCATCGTCGACCTGACGGGGGAGTCGCCGCCGCCGCTGGGGGAAGCAGTGCTCGACTGCGTTTCCATGATCGTGGCCGCAGGCCGCGGTGACCCGCGCGGCCTGGCCCTGCTGCCGGCGCTGCGTGCCTGGTGGCCGCGCGACGGCATGACCGCGATCCTCAGCGCCGGGGCGGCCATCGATCTCTACGGCGACTCCGGCGACCTCGCGGCGGCCAACGCGGTCTACGACGAGGTGGTCGCCACCGTGAGCGAGCTCTGGCGGCTGATGGCTTTCCAGGCCCGCATCCGGCTGAGCGCGCTGGTGCTCGGCGATCTCGCCGCCGCCGCTGCGACGTCCGTTGCCGACGAGCGGGCGGCGTTGGTGGCTCGCGGCGATGTCCTGTTGGCCAACGCCGTCAAATCCGCCGACAAAGGACGCGTCCGCGGCCAGAAGCGCGGCCCTGAAGGTGAGGCCTGGGTGGCGCGGGTGGGCGCCGAACACCTGAGACTGCGTTGGCTCACCGGCATCGACGTGCCCACGGAGTCCGAGCTCGTCTCCGCCTGGGAGTGCACGGTCGAACGCTTCCAGGAGTTCGGGCATGTGTTCGAGGTCGCCCGATCGCAGGCCAGGCTCGGGGCGGTGCTGCGCGCCGTCGGCCGACCGGCCGACGCAGCCGCGACGATCGAGGCGGCGCGGCGTACCGCAGAGCGTCTCGACGCCCGCCCTCTGCTCGCCGAACTGCGGGCACTCGGCGGATCCGCCGCCGGATCCGGGGCCCTGGCAGCGGAGGTCCACCGCCAGGGCGAGACGCTGACGCCGCGCGAGGCCGAGGTTCTCTCTCTGGTCGCGCAGGGTCTGAGCAACCGTGACATCGCCGGGCAGCTCTACATCAGTGCGAAGACCGTGAGCGTGCACGTGTCCAACATCCTGGCCAAGCTCGGTGCCTCCGGACGCACCGAGGCGGCAGCGGTCGCTCGCCGGCGCGGACTGCTCGGCTGAGGCCGGCGCTGGCCGCTACTTGATCGCTGAGGGGTCGCCGACCCGAGCTGTCCGCTCGGCCAGCGTCTCGACATACCGCAGCATGGAGCGGACGCCCAGGAAGCTCCGGTGCGATTCCACGTGCTCCTCACAGGCCAGCCAGACCTTCTCGCGGTCGGGCGTGTGCAGTTTGGGGTTGTTCCACACGACGGCGTACACGGCCGGCGCCCGGCAACCTTTGCGGGAGCAGCGGGGGACTTCGTCGGTCTCTTCCATGGCCGCAGTATCGCCGGTCGGCGCAAACTGAGGAATTCCTGGTGAACACCGGTGCGCGCGGGTGTCCGGCAGGGCAGACTGACCGGCGGGAAGCGCAATCGCCCGGGGGGTGCTGCGCGTATTCCATTCCGGCGGTCGCGGCCTCGGGATGGCTGGGGGATGTGGGATGAGCAGGTCCATTTTCGGGTTGCGTCGGTCGTCAGCCCGGATGTCGCGGCGGCGGATGACGCAGGCCCTGATGTGCGTCGCGGTGTTGATCACACCGCTCGCGGCCAATCCCGGCGCGGCCGGCGCCAGCGGCCCGACGGCGGGCATCCTCGACTCGTTCAACCGGCCGGACGGGCCGGTCGGTTCCGGCTGGACCAAGCTCGGCAGCTTCACCGCCAACCTCGTGGTTTCCGGCAACCGGGTCACCGCGGTGGTCGGTGGCACCGCCAACTTCTGGAACGCCGCTGCCTACGGCCCGGACAGCGAGGCTTACGCGACCGTCGCCGCGCTGCCGACAGGTGACGGCTATTTCTACGGGCTGCTCGTCCGCATCCAGAACGGCACATCGCAGGCGACCCGAGGCGGCTACGTCGGCAGAGTGAACGTGCGGACGGCAAACGCAACGGCCGACGACTGGGTGATCTACAAGACCGTCAACGGGTCAGGGACCATCGTGTCCAACGGCGGCGTGGCGCTGCCCGGACCCAAGCTCGCGGTCGGCGACAAGATCATGACCGTCGCGTACGGCACCGTCCCCACGACTGTCGAGGTCTGGCACTTCCGGGCGGCAGCGGGCAGCTGGACCCGCGTGGTGTCCTACAGCGACGGCACGAATCCCTTCACGGCAGCCGGCCAGATCGGCCTGCACCTGCGGGACAACGTCATGGCAGTCGACGACTTCGGCGGCGGCACCACGGTGCTCGTCACCCCGACGGCCCCGGCCAACGCCACGCCGCCGTCGATTTCGGGCATCGCCGACCAGGGTCAGACGCTGACCGCCGCTGCCGGCACGTGGACCGGAACCCCCGCTCCGTCCGTCGGGCGGCAGTGGCAGCGCTGCGATTCGCAGGGCGGCGGCTGCAACGCCATAGCAGGCGCAACAGCGTCGTCGTACGCCGTCGGCGCGAGTGATGTCGGATCGACGATTCGGGTTGTGGAGACCGCCACCAACACGGTCGGTTCCGTGTCCGCCGCTTCTGCCGTGACCGCGGTGGCGACCGGGCCGACGTTGCCGGCGAACACCGCTGCTCCCACCATTTCCGGCACTCCGCAGCAGGGGCAGACACTGTCCGCGGCTGCGGGCAGCTGGACCGGTTCGCCGGTCCCGGCCGTGACCAGGCAATGGGAGCGCTGCGATTCGCTGGGGAGCGCCTGCACCCCGTTGCCCGGCGCCACGGCGTCGTCGTACGCCGTGACCGCGGCCGACGTCGGATCGACCCTGCGGGTTGTCGAGACCGCCACCAACACGGTCGGTTCGGTGTCCGCGGCCGCCGCCGTGACGGCGGTTGTCGCCGGACCGACACCGCCTTCCAACACCGCTGTGCCAGGCATTTCTGGAACGCCGCAGCAAGGGCAGACGCTGACCGCGACCGCGGGCAGCTGGTCCGGCACCCCGCCGCTCGCACTCTCCGAGCAGTGGGAAACGTGCGACGGCAGCGGCGCCAACTGCGGGCCGATAGCGGGAGCCAACAGCGCGTCGTACCCGCTCACGGCGGCCGAGGTCGGCTCGACCGTCCGAGTCGTCGAAACGGCCACCAACTCCGCTGGTTCCGTCAGCGCCGCGTCGGCGGTGACGGCCGTGGTGCTCGGACCGACGCCGCCTTCGAACACCACCCCGCCAGCGGTTTCGGGTACGGCGCAGCAGGCGCTGACATTGACGGCCGTCGCGGGCACGTGGTCCGGCAGCCCGCCGCTTGCGCTGTCCGAGCGATGGGAGCAGTGCGACAGCGGCGGCGCCAACTGCGCGCCGATTGCGGGCGCCAACAGCGCGTCCTACGTGCTTACGGCGGCCGAGGTCGGCTCGACGGTCCGAGCCGTCGAAACGGCTACGAACTCTGCTGGTTCTGTGAGCGCTCCGTCGGCGGTGACAGCCGTCGTGGTGGGCCCCACGCCGCCTTCCAACACGGCAGTGCCGACGGTTTCGGGATCGGCGCAGCAGGGCCGGACGCTGACGGCAAGTCAGGGCAGCTGGAGCGGCGGCCCGCCGATCGCGTTGTCCGACCAGTGGGAGCAGTGCGACAGCAGCGGCGCCAACTGTGCGGCGATAGCGGGAGCCACCAACGCGTCGTACACCCTGGCTTCCTCGGATGTCGGCTCGACGGTGCGCATCGTGGTGAGTGCGTCCAATGGCGGCGGGTCCGCGCAAGCCGCGTCCGCGGTGACGGCGGTCGTCACGGCGACGTTCGCGCCGGTCAGCACGGTTGCTCCGACCATCAGCGGTACGACGCAGCAGGGCCAGACGCTGACGGGCACGCAGGGCACCTGGATCGGGGCGCCGACGCCGACGATCACCCAGCAGTGGCGCCGCTGCGGGTCGTCCGGCACGGGCTGCTCTCCGATAGCGGGCGCCACCACGCTGAGCTACCAGCTCACGTCAGCCGATGTGGGTGGGACCCTGCAACTGCTGGTCACCGGCACGAATTTCGTCGGCAGCTCGCAAGCCGCGTCCGCTTCCACCGGTGTGATCGCGGGACCGCCGACCAGCTCGCCGGTGGCTCTCGAGAACAAGCTGCCGGGCACGCACGCCTGGTACCCGCTCTACTCGACGTCGACCGGCGGCGCGCTCGAGGGCTATGCCTCCGACACCAGCGTCGCGCCGGGGGAGTCGCTGCAGTTCCACGTGAGTGCAGCGGCGCCGGACAACTACCAGATCCAGATCTACCGGCTCGGCTACTACAACGGACTCGGTGGTCGCCTGATGACCTGCCTGCCGAGCTGCACGACCAACACGATCGGGCAGAAGCAGCCGTACGTCGCTCCGGATCCGGTGACCGGACTGGCCTCGCAGAACTGGCCTGTGACCAACTCCATGACAGTTCCCGGGACGTGGGTCAGCGGCTACTACGTCGCGAAGCTGACTCTCAAGAGCGGTACCAACGTCGGCAAGTCGTGGCCGGTCCCGTTCGTCGTCAGGCAGGACCCGAACGCCGCGCCGAGCCGGATGCTCGTGGTGAGTTCGGTAGACACCGAACAGGCCTACAACGCGTGGGGCGGCAAGAGTCTCTATGCGCACAACAGCACGGGATCGGTGCCGGCGAAGATGGTGTCGTTCGATCGGCCATACGGAAACCAGGTGCTGTACTTCGAGTTGCCGTTCCTGAGTTTCATCGAGAGCCAGCCGACGCTCGACCCGGCCTACATCACTGACGTCGATGTCGACCGGACCCCGCAGGAGTTGCTGCGGCACCGGTTCACGATGGTCAACGGGCACAGCGAGTACTGGAGCAAGGGCACCCGCGACGCCTACGAAGCCGCGCGCGCGGCCGGGGTAAACCTGGCTTTCTGGGGTGGTGACCAGGGCGACTGGCAGGTGCGCTACCAGGACAACTGGCGCACCATGGTCGGCTACAAGACCTCGCCCGACCCCTATCCGGACCCGTCCCAGCGGACGACGAACTTCTCCAAACTCACCCCGCCGCGCCCGCAGTGCCAACTGCTCGGCACGTCGTTCCAGGGGGGCTCCGGCGCCATCGGGTCGTACGCCGTCAATGCGGCGACGCTGAGCGACCGGTACTTCGCGGGCACCGGCTTCGTCGCCGGCGACACTTTCGCGGGCAACGGTTTCGAGTACGACTGGATCGGTTCGGCCAGCTGTCTCGGATATCCGACGACGGTGTTCTTCTCCGATGCGAGCAGGCCGAACGTCGGCCCGGCGCTGCGCTACACGACACCGTCGGGGTCAACCGTTTTCACGGTCGCGTCCGAGGCGCTCGCGATGATGCTGTCCCCGCAGGATCCGCGGCTGCAGCGGTTCGCGCTCAACGTCCTCCAGGACCTGTCCCAGTAGCTACCAGGGGAAGGGCTGGTAGTCCTTGAGGAAGCAGCCGTACAGGTCTTCGCCGGCCTCGCCGCGGACGATCGGGTCGTAGACCCGCGCGGCTCCGTCGACGAGGTCCAGCGGCGCGTGGAAGCCCTCGCCGGCGAGGCGCGCCTTGGTGGGATGCTGTCGCTCGTCGGTGATCCAGCCCGTGTCGACGCTGGTCATCAGGATGCCGTCGGTGAACAGTTCGGCTGCCGACGTGCGGGTCAGCATGTTGAGCGCCGCCTTCGCCATGTTGGTGTGCGGATGGCCAGGACCCTTGTAGCCACGGCCGAACTGCCCTTCCATCGCTGAGACGTTGACGACATAGGTACGCCTGGCGCTTGCCGCCGCCAGCGACGCGCGCAGCCGGCTGACGAGGACGAACGGCGCGGTCACGTTGCACAATTGCACTTCGAGCACCTCGAGGGCGTCGACCTCGTGCACCCGCCGGGTCCAGCTGTTGACGGCGTCGAGGTCGGGCACCAGGCCACCGGCATCGATCGCGGTACCACGAGCGATCCTGGCGGCCGATGCCGAACCGCTCGTCAGAGCCAGGGCAGTCAGGGTGTGCGCGCCGAACGAAGCGCCGGCGGCTGCACCTTCCAGTGCGGTCGGGACCGCCTCGGTCGAATGACCGAATGTCAGCACCTCGGGCAACGGGCCTGCGGGCAAAGGCGCGGACTCGGCGGCTATCAGCTGCGAGTAGGAGCCGGCGGTGCGGCGTACGGTCTGCGCGGCGTTGTTGATGAGGATGTCCAGAGATCCCGCGGCGCTGACCGAGTCGGCCAGGGCGACCACCTGCGCCGGATCGCGAAGGTCGATGCCGACTATCCGCAGCCGGTCGATCCAGTCGGCGCTGTCCGGCATCGAGAGGAAGCGGCGGGTCGCGTCGGTGGGGAAGCGGGTGGTGATCGTGGTGTGCACGCCGTCGCGTAGCAGCCGCAACGCGATGTACATCCCGATCTTCGCCCGGCCGCCGGTCAGCAGTGCGCGTCGCCCGGCGAGATCGGTGTGCGCGTCCCGCTTTGCGTGGCTCAACGCAGCGCAGGACGGGCAGAGCTGGTGGTAGAACGCGTCCACCTGTGTGTAGCTCTCCTTGCAGATGTAGCAGGGCCGGGCGCGGAGCAGAGTGCCCACCGTCGGCGCCTCGGTCGAGGCGCGCAGGATCACTCCACGAGTTTCGTCGTCGATGCGGTCGGGCGCGCCGGTCGCGGTTGCGGCGACCACCTCCCGGTCGGCCGCGCTGATGGCGTCGCGGCGGGCCTTGCGGCGACCGATCTTGACGTCCTTGTAGAGCCGCGAAGCAGCGCGCCGCAGCAGCAGGACGTGCGGGTGGTCGACCGGCAACAGCTCGCTTTCGGCGATGACGGAAAGGCAGGTCTCGAGCCGTTCGGCGTCGATGCCCGCGGTCGCCGCGTCGGCCGGATGGTCGATGTCGAACGTCGTCATGCTGGGCTGTCCTCGCTCTTCCGCACCGCGCAGTGCCTCGGGCAGACTGTACGCAGGCCCGCGGGTTCGCGGCGCCACGCTGATCAGGGAGCCTGCGCATGGGAATCTTCGACAAGATCAAGGACGCCGCCGAATCGGCGATCGAGGCGCACCCGGACCAACTGGAGACGGCCATCGAAAAGGCGACAGATTTCGCTGACGACCGCACCGGCGGCAAGCACCACGACCAGATCGAGCAGGTTTCCGAGAAAGCGCACGAATTCGTCGAGGGGCAGCGCCCCCCGGACGCCTGACGCTCCCGGCGCGGCGCAGCCGCGGACATCGGTCAGACTGTCGGGGTGTCCACCGTTGTCGCGCGAAGTATTACGGCGTCGTACGCCGCCACACCCGTTCTGCACGGCGTCGACGTCACTCTCGGGCCCGGCACGAGACTCGGTCTGATCGGCCCCAATGGCGCGGGCAAGTCGACGCTGCTGCGCATCCTCGCCGGCGAGCAGAAGCCGGATTCAGGCACCGTCGCCACGACCGGGTCGGTCGGCTATCAGCCGCAGGAGCGCGATCGCCGGCCGGGCGAGAGACTGCTCGACTATCTCTGCCGCCGCACGCGGGTCGCCGCCGCGCAGGAGGAAATGGAAGCCGCGGCGCATGCGCTCGACGGCGGCGGTGACGCGGCGGGAGAGGCCTACGCGACCGCCCTCGACTCGTGGATGGCTCTCGGCGGCGCCGACATCGAGCTGCGCGCCGCTGCCGTCTGCGCCGAGCTCGGTCTCGATCCGCGGCTGCTGGCCGCGCCGACCAGCGGCCTGTCCGGCGGTCAGTTGGCGCGCGCCGCCCTTGCTGCGATCCTGCTCAGCCGGTTCGACGTACTCCTGCTCGACGAGCCCACCAACGACCTCGATCTCGACGGCCTGGCCCGGCTGGAGGCCTTCGTCCTCGGACTGCGCGGCGGGCTCGTCGTGGTCAGCCACGACAGGGAGTTCCTGGCTCGCACGATCACTTCTGTCCTCGAAATCGATCCGCACAACAGGGTCTCGCGTACGTTTGCCGGAGGCTGGGATGCCTACCAGCACGAACGTGCGGTCGCCAGGCAGCAGGCTCGGGACAAGTACGAGGAGTACGCGGACAAGCGCGACTCTTTGCGTGGGCAGATGCAATCGACGCGCGAGATGTCGATGCGCGGCGCCGTGCGTGCCAAGCGCCGCTCCCCGGACGGGGACAAGATCGGCCGCGGAGCCAGGATGGAGGGTGCGACCTCCGCAGCCGGGAAGGTGCGTTCCCTCGAGACGAGGCTCACCCGGCTCGAGAACGACGGCATCGAAGAGCCGCGCAAGGAATGGGAACTGCGCCTCGAGCTTCCGCTCGCGCCGCGCTCGGGAACCGTAGTCGCCTCGCTGCGCGCGGCCGTCGTGCGCCGCGGCGACTTCACCCTCGGACCGGTCGATCTCGACATCGGCTGGGCCGACCGGGTCGCGCTGGTCGGTGCCAATGGCAGCGGTAAAACCACGCTGCTGCAGGCGATTCTCGGCCGGGTCCCGCTGGAGTCCGGCACGACCAAACTCGGATCTGGGGTGATGGTCGGTGAACTCGACCAGGCGCGGGCCAGGTTCGACGGCGCAGCCGGTGTCGTCGACGTACTGCGGGAAGCCGCGCAGACGTCGGTCGAGGAGGCCCGAACGCTGCTCGCCAAGTTCGGTCTGAAGGCCGCGCACGTCGACCGGCCGGGCGGCTCCCTCTCGCCGGGGGAGCGCACCCGCGCGGCGCTGGCTCTGCTGCAAGCGCATGGAACCAACTGCCTGGTCTTGGACGAGCCGACCAATCACCTCGACCTGCTCGCCATCGAGCAGCTCGAGGAGGCCCTGCAGGACTACGCCGCCACGGTCCTGCTCGTCACGCACGATCGGCGGCTGCTCGACGCGGTCACGATGACGCGGCGGATGGTGCTCGACGCCGGGCAGGTCCGCGAGGTTCCCGCCTAGTGCACCCAGTCGTCCTGCCGACCGCTGTCAGCCGGTAGCGTTGCAGCCATGTGCGGACGCTATGCATCGGCGCGGTCGGTCGACGTGATCGCCGGGCATTTCGGCGCCGCCGACGTCGACGAGGACCTCGTGCCGCCCGGTTTCAATGTCGCGCCGACGGACCGGGTGCTTGTTGTCATCGAGAAGGACGGCACCCGGCGGATCGCGGGGATGCGGTGGGGACTCATACCTTCCTGGGCCGCCGACACCTCCGGCGCGGCGCGCCTGATCAACGCCAGGATCGAAGGTCTCGCCGAGAAGCCGGTCTTCCGTACGCCGCTCGCGCAGCGCCGCGCCCTGGTGCCCGCCGATGCTTATTACGAATGGTTCACGCGGCCGGGCGCCCAGAAGCAGCCGCATGCGATCCGGCCGGCCGACGGCGGCCTGCTCGCGTTCGCCGGGCTGTGGGAACGCTGGCACGCGCCGTCCGGCGAGCGGATCCTGTCCTGCACGATCGTGACGACCGCGTCGGCCGGACCGGTGGCCTACCTGCACGACCGGATGCCCGTCGTGCTACCCCCGGATCTCTGGGACGACTGGCTCGACACCGCGCAGGTCGGCTCGGGTGACGCGCTCGCTCTGCTGCACGCGGCCGGCGTACCGGAGCTCGTTGAGCACCCCGTCGGAACCCGCGTCAACGATGTCCGCGCGGACGGCTCCGACCTGCTGCAGGAGGTGCCGTCCGTCGCAGTCAACGAACAACTCGACCTGCTGGCCTAGGACTTGCCGCGTCCGGTCGAATCGGCAGTTCCGCGGTCGCCGGGTGGCGGACCGGCAACACGCCAGAGCATGTTCTCGTAATGGTCGCCGAACTCCACGCAGGTGAGGTCGCGAAAGCCCAAAACGTAATGCCCCGATCCCACGTCGCCTTCGGGGTGATCTGCCGCAGTCCGACCGCCCGAGGCCTGAAAACAACGGGCACGCCGATGTAGCAGACCTGCGGGTCACGACGTTCGACGTGCAGCGTCACTAGCGGCATGAGCCGTCCGGCCGTCTCGACAAGAAGCCGAGTTGTTTCGAGCGACACCTCACCGGGCGGTGGCGATGGCGGCCACGCGCCTTGCAGCTCGAGAGCTCGCCGCACGAATTTGCCGTTCTTTCCTCGTTGCACGCCGGTGACGTCGGCGCGGCGAACAGCGCTGTAGCCGTCGAGGAAGATGCTGTGGTCGAACACCCGCAGCAGCAGCCATTTGCGCCCGATCGCGACGACGTAGCCCTCGCGTGCGTCTGAGCCTTTGATACCTAGCTCCACGCGCACCAGCTCAGATTCCCGTAGCGCCTTCCAAAGCCGGGCCTGCACGGTTGCCACCTCGTCCATGACCTCATTGTGCTGGACCTACTTCTTCTGAAGGTTCGCCGGTCACCACGACACGCGTACTCTGGCGCCTTCCCGGGCGACGAGGAGTTCACGTGTTGGAGGTGGGGGAGCGGGCGCCCGACTTCGTCCTCCCCGCGGTCGACGGCACATCCGCGCGCTTCTACGGGAGGGCCGGCGGCCGGCCCACGGCTCTGGTGCTGCCCGGCACATCGAGCGCCCCCGGACAGGCCGGCGCGCTGGCGGCGGCGTTCCAGCAGCGCCCGGATGTAGACGCGATCTGGATCGCCTGGGACGAGTCGCAACTCCCTCTTGGTGCCGCCGGTTTCCTCGACAACGGCGGCAGGATGTCCTCGGGGCTGGGTGTCGATCCGCTTATTGGAGCGGTCATCGTGCTGGATCCCAACCTGCGGGTAGCGGCGATCGAGCCTTACGACACCGCACCTGGCCGTCTGCTCGGCCTGCTGACGGACACCCTTGTCGCAGTTGAAGGCTCGTCACCCGTCCTGTCGCAGGCGCCGGTGTTGGTAGTGCCGCGCGTGGTCGATGTCGGGAGCGCGTCAGCGCTGATCGCGCAATGCCTGGCCGGTTCCGTGGAGACCGGCGTGGAGCAATCGGGCGGCGACCGCCTCGATTCGGCGAAGAAGCGCCGCCGCGACGTCACCGTCAGCGACCCCGACCAGCTCCGCAGCCTCTCGGCCTCGGTCGGCAAGCGAGTGATGCCCGAGATCCAGCGCGCATTCGCATTCCGCGCGACCCGGTTCGAGGGCTTCAAGATCGCCTGGTACGACGCCGAATCCGCCGGTTTCTTCGCCGCGCATCGCGACAACCTGACACCGGCGACAGCGCATCGGGTTTTCGGATTGTCGATCAACCTCAACAACGACTACGACGGGGGTGAACTCACGTTCCCCGAGTACGGCGACGCGCGCTATCGGGCGCCGGCCGGGGCGGCGATGGTCTTCTCCAGTTCCTTCCTGCATGCGGTCTCCCCGGTTGTCCGCGGGTCGCGCTTCGTCCTGCTGTCGTTCCTGTACACCTGAGGACGCGGCGACTCGGAAGGCACATCACGGTTACGTCTCTGTTGCTGCTGAGCGCATTGACACCCCCTGAGGCCCGCCCTACGTTCGCGATATCAGCTGGTGAGAGCGCTCTCAGTGACTCTTGACGATCTTGCCGAACACGACCCGGGAGCCCGCATGAAACGGACACGTTCAACCCGCACCTTGATGGTTGCCGCGGCCGCGGCAGGAGCCCTGATGACGATGCTTCCGGCAAGCGCGGCCACGGGAACCGGAATTCCGGCCGGATCGCAGTTCTACGTCCCCGCCCCCAACAAAGACGCGAAGACACAGATCGCGGCTTTACGAAGCAGCGGCGACAAGGGTTCCGCGGAACTCATCACCCGGATGACGAGGACGCCGTCCGCCGTCTGGTTCACCAAGGGCAGCGCAAGCGGTGTGCGTAAAGAGGTCAGGACCACGGTCAACAAAGCAGCCGATCTCGGCAAGGTGCCCGTGCTCGTGGCCTACAACCTGCCGTTCCGGGACTGTGCTCAGTACTCCGCCGGCGGCGCTCTCAGTGTTGCCGAGTACAAGACCTGGATCGACGGATTCGCCGCCGGTGTCGGCGATTCCACAGCGGTGGTGATCGTCGAGCCGGACGGCCTCGGCATCATCCCCTGGTACACAACCATCAACGGGTCGCAGGACTGGTGCAAGCCCGCGGCCGCAGATCCGTCGACCGCGGCGGCTGACCGCTTCGCGATGCTCAACTACGCGGTGGACGCTCTCAAGGCGAAGCCCAACACGAGCGTCTACCTGGACGGCACGCACAGCGCCTGGCTGGGCACCGGCGACGCCGCGGACCGGTTGTTCAAGGCAGGCGTTCAGCGCGCCAACGGCTTCTTCGTCAACGTCTCCAACTACCAGCCGACGCCGCAGCTGCTGAAGTACGGCAGCTGGATTTCCAAGTGCATCTACTACGGCACGAACCCGGCTGAGGGTGGCTGGCGACTCGGGCATTTCGACTACTGCGCCAGTCAGTACTATCCCGCGAATCCCTCGGATTTCAGCACCTGGGGTCTCACTGACACGTGGTACGCGGACAACGTCGACAACGCCGCCAACCCGCCGGCCGGCAGTGACGTACTGGCGCACTTCGTCATAGACACCAGCAGAAACGGTCAGGGACCGTGGACGGTTCCGGCCGGCACGAGCTACCCGGACGCACAGGACTGGTGCAACCCGCCGGACCGCGGTGTCGGCCTACGGCCGACAACCGGGACGGGCAACCCCCTCGCCGACGCGTTTCTCTGGGTGAAGATCCCAGGGGAGTCGGACGGCCAGTGTGATCGCGGGACAGGGACCGGACTCGACCCGGCTCGGGGGAACATGGCCGACCCCGCCGCGGGCGCTTGGTTCCCGCAGCAGGCCCTGGAATTGGCCACACTGGCCAATCCGCCGCTGGCGCCGACGCCCTAGCCACCCGCCCTTGCGAGCGGCGCGACGCAGGTGATGCGCAATCGTGATCGACCTAAATAGGTGCATCGCTTGCGAAAGGTGAATGCGGGGGTTTAAACACCACATAGGGCGACTAACCGTGCTGCTGGCAAGTTTGCCAGCGGCCGGCCTTCGACAAGGAAGGCACGCGATCCATGACACATGGCATGAGTAAGACCACCACGGCGGTAATCGCCGGGTTGCTGGTGCTGAGCCTCGGAGCGTCAGCATGCGGCAAGAAGAAGGCCAAGAGCGCCGCGTCCAGCACGTCGAGCGCCGCCACCAGCGCCGCCACCAGCGCCGCCGCATCCAGCGGTTCTTCGGCCGCCGCCGCCGGCGGCGACGATTTCTGTGCGCAGATGAAGACGTTCGGAGACATCAAGGGCAAGAAGATCTCGGTCTACACGTCGATTCTCGCGCCCGAGGACAAGCCCTACATCGACTCCTACAAGCCGTTCGAGGACTGCACCGGCGCGAAGGTGACGTACGAAGGTTCGAAGGAATTCGAGACACAGGTCATCGTGCGCGAGAAGGCCGGCAACCCGCCGGACCTCGCATTGTTTCCGCAGCCAGGCCTGCTGAAGACCGCGGTGGATCTCGGCAAGGTCAAGGAAGCGCCGGCCGAAGTCGCGGCCAACATGGACAAGTACTACGACCCGGCATGGAAGACCTACGGCACTGTCAACGGCAAGTTCTATGCCGCACCCAATGAGGCCAACGTGAAGTCATTCGTCTGGTACTCACCGAAGGTCTTCAAGGCGAAGAACTACGCGATCCCGCAGACGTTCGACGAGCTCATTGCGCTCAGCGACAAGATCGTGGCGGACGACCCCAAGGGCAAGCCGTGGTGCGCCGGATTCGGTTCGGGCGTCGCGACCGGCTGGCCGGGCACCGACTGGCTCGAGGACATCATGCTGCGGACCGCAGGTCCGGAGACCTATGACAAGTGGGTCGCGCACACGATCCCGTTCAACGACCCGGCGGTCGCTACCGCACTGGCGAAGGTCGGCACCATCCTGAAGAACGACAAGTACGTCAATGGCGGCCTGGGTGACCACAAGAGCATTGCGACGACGACCTTCAACGCCGGCGGGGTGCCGATCGTCACGGGCGGCTGCTACATGCACCGGCAGGCGTCGTTCTACGGCAACCAGTTCCCGAAGGGCACGAAGATCGGCGAGAACGATGACGTGTACGCGTTCTATTTCCCGCCGATCGACCCGGCCAAGGGCAAGCCGGTGCTCGGCGCCGGTACCTTCGTGGGAGCGTTCGCCGATCGCCCGGAAGTCAAGGCGTTCCAGACCTACCTGACGACGCCGACGTGGATCAACGCGAAGGCGAAGGCGACCCCGAACGGTGGGTTCGTCACTGCCCACAAGGGACTCGACATCGCCAACATAGCGAGCCCGGTGGACAAGTTGTCCGAGCAGATCCTGCTTGACCCGAAGGCGGTTTTCAGGTTCGACGGTTCCGACCTCATGCCCTCTGCCGTCGGCTCGGGTTCGGAGTGGAAGGCCATGACCGACTGGATCACCGGCAAGAGCGACAAGGACACGCTCGACTTCATCGAGAATTCGTGGCCGAAGTAGGCGCGAGATCTTGAATAGTCGTTAGCAACGGAGCACCGTGGCCAAGGGCCCGCAACTCGGGTCCTTGGCCACGGTCGTACTCGCCGGAGGTTTTCGTTGTCGCTTACCGAAAAGTTCCTTCAGATGTTCGCGGCGATCGCGCTGTTCGCCGCGGTGTTCGGCGGTGTGGTCCTGCTCGCCGGGCGTTCGAGCGGCCGCAAGGCGGAGAAGATTCAGGCTGCTGCTTTCCTGGGGCCTGCGATCATTCTGCTGACCGTCGGGCTCGTCTATCCAGCGCTGCGCACGATCTGGGAATCGTTCAGGGACGCCAACAGCAAGAAGTACGTCGGCTTCGACAACTACCACAGCATCGTCAGCAGTCCGGAGCTGCGGCTCGTCTTGCGCAACACGGCACTGTGGGTCGTGCTGGTGCCACTGTTTGCCACCGCGATCGGACTGCTGTACGCCGTCCTGGTCGACCGCGCGAAGGCGGAGGCGCTGGCGAAGTCGCTCATCTTCCTGCCGATGGCGATTTCCTTCGTCGGCGCCTCGATCATCTGGTCGTTCGTCTACGACTTCAGGCCGGAAGGTCGTTCACAGATCGGGTTGGCCAACCAGCTGATAGTGGCCACCGGCGGCAAGCCGTATCAGTTCATCCTCAGCAATTTCAACACGCTCTTCCTCATCGTCGTCCTCGTGTGGATCCAGGCCGGCTTCGCGATGACGATTCTTTCAGCGGCGCTCAAGGGCATCCCTGACGATGTCATCGAGGCGGCGCGTCTCGACGGTGTCAACTGGCGGCAGATGTTCCGGCACATCACGCTGCCGTCGCTGCGACCGGCACTCGTTGTCGTACTCACGACAATCGCCATCGGCACCCTGAAGATCTTCGACATCGTCAAGACGATGACCGGCGGCAACTTCAAGACCAGCGTCATCGCAAATGAGTTCTACCAACAGAGTTTCGTGGCGAACAACGGCGGCCTCGGCTCAGCTCTGGCGGTCGTGCTCTTCGTCCTGGTGGTTCCGATCATCATCTACAACGTGCGCAACCTGCGGAAGGCGGAGCACCGATGACCGCGGTCACCACCGACGTCACGGTCGACAAGACACCTGAAGAAAAGCCGACAGCAACGGCGCGAAAGGCGTTGACCTCGCCGTGGGCGTCGGTCGTCGCAATCTTCATCGCAGTGCTCTGGACCACTCCGACGTTCGGCCTGCTCGTGACGTCGTTCCGGCGACCGCAGGACATCGTCGCGAACGGCTGGTGGAACGCGGCGAGGCATCCGAATTTCACGCTCAGCAACTATCACGAGGTGATTTTCGGCGGCGGTACCCGGCTGTCGGACTTCTTCATCAACTCGATCATCATCACGCTTCCGGCAGTTGTGATCCCCGTGGCGCTGGCGACGCTGGCCGCCTATGCCTTCGCCTGGACGAAGTTCAAAGGTCGCGATTCACTGTTCGTCGCGGTTTTCGCGCTGCAGGTCGTACCGCTCCAAGTCGCGTTGATCCCGCTGCTGACGATCTATGTCCGCTACCTGCACCTGGCGAACACCTACTGGAGCGTCTGGCTCTCGCATTCGATCTTCGCGCTGCCGTTCGCGATCTTCCTGCTGCACAACTTCATGAAAGAGATCCCCGAGGAGTTGATCGAGGCCGCCCGGATGGACGGCGCCAACCACGCCACCATCTTCTTCCGCGTGCTGATGCCGCTGATCGAGCCGGCGATCGCGGCGTTCGCGATCTTCCAGTTCCTCT
This sequence comes from Actinomycetota bacterium, assembly GCA_040005895.1. Taxonomy (GTDB): domain Bacteria; phylum Actinomycetota; class Actinomycetes; order BP-191; family BP-191; genus JBDTYE01. The sequence continues at coordinate 32,974 of JBDTYE010000005.1, forward strand.
GGGTGTGGAACGACCTGCTGGTGGCGCTCGTGTTTATCGGCTCGGGTCCGAACCAGCCCCTGCCGCTGGCGATCAAGTCCCTGCTGGGTCAGCAGGGACAGGGCTGGCAACTGCTCACAGCTG
>JBDTYE010000006.1:0-31436 GCA_040005895.1 Actinomycetota bacterium
TGGAAAGCGTGTTGGGGGCAACCCCTCGCGAGTTCGAATCTCGCATCCTCCGCCACCGACGCCGACCGTCGCGTCCCGCGATCAGTGTCACTGAGACAGTGTCTGTTCAGATGCGGCTGGAGTCGACGACGCAGAAGCGGTTGCCTTCCGGGTCGGCGAGCACGACGAAGTCGGGATCCTCGGGGTAGTTCTCCCAGTCGACGTGCTGTGCACCCAGGGCGATCAGCCGGTCGATCTCGGCGAGCTGCTCCTCCTCGCTGACTGCGAACAGATCGAGGTGCATGCGGGGTTTCTCCTGCACCGGCGTCTCGCTGACGTCTAGAGCGAGCGCAACGCCGGTTCCATAGGCGGGTTCGAGGACTGTCCAGTCCTCGCTCGCCTCGCCCTCGCGGGGCACGTACCCCAGCGCCTGCCGCCAGAAGGACACACCGCGCGCCATGTCATCGACGCCGAGAACGATCACTCCGATGGTCAGCATTTCCGTAACGTAGCAACTCTGCGTTGCCCGACACGCGCCCCACGCATGCCACAGTGGGGGCCGTGGAACCTGCCGCACCAATAGCCAGCGGTACGCCGCAGGCACCAGGTACGCCGCGGGGTCCCGTCGCGTTGTCGCTGATCGCCACCAGCCTCGGCACCTACTGGTTCGTCGCGTTCGCGGGATCCAGTGCGGTGTCGCACGCCTTGCCTGGCGGGGGCGCATCGCCGCCGTACAGCCTCGTCCTGCATCCGGCGCCATTGGTCGTCGTTGCGCTGCTGTGGGCGGCGACGCTTGCCGGCGGGGCGGGCACCTGGCTGGCGCTGCGAGCGGTGCGCGGCGGGTGGACCCCTGCGCCGCACATCCTGCTGGCCGCGGCCGCCGTCGCGACCGTTGCCTTCGTGATCGTGCCGCCGGTCAACTCGGACGACGTCTACAGCTACGCGGCGTACGGGCGGATGGCCGCGACCGGCCGCGATCCCTACACCACGACCGCGCAGGACCTGCCCGCCGACCCGGTCGCACGCGAGGTCACGAAGCCCTGGCGCGACACCCCCACGGTCTACGGGCCGATCGCGACCGCCGAGCAAACCCTGGTGATGCGCGCGGCGGGCCGCTCCGTGCGCCTGGGAGTAGTCGGGCTGAGCGCTCTCGGCGCGCTCGCTTTCCTTGCCACAGCAGGGATTCTCGACCGGTACGCCGGCGACGCGGCGGCGCGCACAAGAGCCGCCCTGTGCTGGGCACTCAATCCTCTACTGCTGTTCCAGCTGGTCGGCGGAGCGCATCTCGACACCCTTGGGATCCTCGCTCTGGTCCTCGCAATCGGACTCGCCGAGAGCAGCCGCACGGCAGCCGCCGGTGCGGCCATCGGCGCCGCCATTGCCGTGAAACTGACGGGCGGCATCGCCGCGATCGGTCTCGCCTGGTCGCTGCGCCACGAACCGCGCCGCCTCGCGCAGCTGGTCGCGGGCGGCGTACTCATCGTGGTGCCGTCGTACCTGCTGGCGGGCGGGACAACAGCGTTCGGGCAGGCGCGCAAGGCCTCGCGGTTCGTGTCGTTCGCGTCGTGGTGGCGGCCGATCGTCGTGGCCCTCGAGACGCGGATGGATTCCGGGCCCGCCCGGCAGGTGGTGTCGACGCTGGCTCTGCTCGCGTTCCTGGTCGTGGCGAGGCTGCTGCTGCGCGTCCTCCCGCCAACGGCGCCCGGACTCGAGCGCCTGGCCGGGATGCTGTTTGCGGTGACGCTCGCCTGGCTGGTCACCGCGGCGTACACCCTGCCCTGGTACGCCGCGTGGGCTTGGCCGCTGCTGGCCCTGATGGCCGCCGGAGACTGGGACCACGTTCTGCTCGCCTGGACCGCGGCGCTGACGATCGCCTACATCCCGGGGCGGGACGTTCAGTTGCCGGCCGGGTTAGCGGGCATGACGAGTGGGTTGCGGTCGGCGTTCGGACCGGCCGCGCTGCTGACGATTCTGGTCGCGACCATCGTGCTGGCTGCGAGAACCGGCGGATCAGCCGATCCGGCGGCGTAGCGTCCGCATCTGACCGGGCGCGGTACGCGCGGCCGAGGCCTCGGCCAGCTGATGGCAACCGCACATGCCGTGCTGGCAGGAACTGCGCAGATCGAAGGCGGACCCGGGGTTGCCCCAGGCGTCCACGGCACACGGACAGCCACAATGGGGACAACGGTCGATTCGACCAGAGTGCACCGGACATCCCTCCCGCGAAACGGGAACCTGCAAGTGGCCGGATCATCACGGGTTGGTAACGCACTTGTACAGAGCCACTTTCCTGAACTTCGCTCTACCCAGCGTGACGGTCGCCCTTTTTGTCGGCGGTCCCGGCTACTTTCCTGGCATGTCAGAGCTGCCCGCACAGCCAGCCGGACTCGCTCTCGGGCCCGATGGCCGAGCGCGCTGCTGGTGGGCCGTCACCGATTCGGCCTACATCGGCTATCACGACGGCGAATGGGGCTTCCCGGTCGACGACGACCGCAGACTCTTCGAGAAGATCTGTCTCGAGGGCTTCCAGTCGGGTCTGAGCTGGCTGACGATCCTGCGCAAGCGCGACAACTTCCGCCGCGCCTTTGCCGGCTTCGACCCCGCCGCGGTGGCTGCTTTCGGACCCGGCGACGTACACCGGCTGGTCAATGACGCCGGTATCGTCCGGCACCGCGGCAAGATCGAGGCGACCATCAACAACGCCATCCGGTACGCCGAACTGGTCGCCGAATTCGGTTCTCTGGCGGCCTACGCTTGGGGCTTCGAACCAACTGAACGCCCCGCGACTCTCGACCACGAGACGCTACTGACGATGGCGACGACACCCGAGTCGGCCGCGTTGAGCAAGGACCTACGCCGCCGCGGCTGGTCGTACGTGGGGCCGACAACCGTCTACGCATTCATGCAGGCGATGGGACTGGTGAACGATCACGTCGAAGGTTGCGTCGTCCGCCCGCTCGCCGAACGGGCCCGCTCCGCCTTCCCCCGCCCGCGCCAGCGGAGATAGCGGCCCGTCGCCGGAGGCGTGTGACGTTCGTCGACCCCTGGACCGACGTTTGTCACAGACCTCCGAATCGGGGGTGGTTCTCCACAGATCCGGCGCGCAACCGTTCCGTGGCAGGGTGCGGTGCCAGCGTTGTTGAATGCGCGACGTTGAGGGTCTCAGGGCACTCGTCACGCTCAGCACGGCTTGTTTCGAGCCGACCAGGCACGCGATCTCGGGATCTCGCGGGACTGGGTCGCGCATCGCTCCGGACGGGTGCTTTCGGCCATCCTGCCCGGGCTTTACTGGGCCAGGACGGGCCCGCCGCCACGAGACGTGTTGATGAACGCGGCACTACTTTACGCCGGCGAAGGATCGGTACTCAGCCATTGGACCGCGGCGCAGATCTGGAACTTCCGGATAGACAAGCATGACGAGATCCACATCACGATGCCGCAGGAACACCAGGTCACATCTGTCCCCGGCCGACTGGTCGCGCACCGATCCGGGCACCTGACTGCCGCCGTACAACGCACCAAGAACGACCAGCCTTTGACATCCGTCGAACGCACGGCAATCGACCTCGCGTGTTGCATCACCGGGCGAAACGACATCCGCGCACTGGCTGCCGATGTCGTTCAACGCGGAATCACGACGCCGCGGCGGTTGGCCACCGAACTGGCGCGCAGGCCGTCGCTGCCCGGCGTCGGGACCCTGGGCGAGGTGCTCGTTGCCGTGGGTGACGGTGCCCGTTCCGTGCTCGAGATCGAGCTTCGCGCCCGCCTGCTAGCCAGCACGCTGCCCGCTGCGCTCGCCAACAAATCCGTCGCGGGAGCAAGCGGGCGCGTTTATTGGGTCGACAACCTATGGCCGGACGCGCGGCTGATCGTCGAGGTCGACGGGCGCGAGTGGCACCTCTCCCCGGAGCGCTGGGAACACGATCTCGACCGGATGGCGGATCTGACCGCCGCTGGATTCACGCTGGTGCGATTCACCGCAAACGCAATCCGTCGGCGTACGCAGCGAACTCTCGATCTCATCGCGACGCACCTGGCGAGGTGAGTGACCAACGTCGACCCCTGGACCGACGTATGTCACAGGCCTCCTGGGATCGCCGCGCGGTCAGCTGCGGCGGGCGTGGCTGATCGACCAGAGCTGGCGATGCACGTTAGTCAACACCGGGACCGCTTTCGAGGTGCCCATTCACCCGGGGCGTGTGAAGAACGTCGACCCAGGGGTCGACGTTCGTCACAGACCTGGGCCCGAGTCGTGCTGGACCGCTGCGGTAGCGTCACGCGCATCACGGGGCCCAAACAGCCAGGCCGGGGGGATCGGTGAGCGATCAGACCCCGGCCGTCGAGGTGCTCGGGCCGGTCGTCGTACGCAACGGCGACGGGATGGTCTCGGGAAACGGGCTCGGCGGACGGCGTGCGCGAGTCGCCCTGGTCGCCCTTGCTCTCGCCGACCAACCCATCCCGGCCGACCGGCTGGCAGCCATGGTCTGGTACGACGACCCGCCGCCGACCTGGCCGGTCGCCCTGCGGGGTGTGATCTCGGCTTTGCGCAACGCTGTATCGGCGATCGGCCTCGGCGAACAGCGATTGATCGAAACGGCGCCGGCCGGCTACGCACTGGCCCGCGGCGTGGACGTCGATGTACGGGACGCGGCCGCGATCATCCGACGAGCCGAGCAGTTGCTCGAACTCGAACGGTTCGCAGCCGCGCTCGCCGAGGTGCAGCCGGTCACATTGCTCGATGGCGCCGCGCTGCTCGCCGGTGAAGACCTCGAATGGCTTGCGCCGCACCGGCAATCGCTCGACGAGGCGCGGTTGCGAGCGATCGAGATCGTCGTCGAGGCCGCCGGCCGCCTCGGCGACAACTACCGCGCCGTCGGCGCCGCACGACAGGCCGTTGTCGTCGCGCCCCTGGACGAACGCGCACACCGGGCGCTCATCCGCGCGCTCGACCGGGCCGGCGATCGCGCGGCCGCGGTCACGGCGTACGAACACTGCCGATCCGTGCTGGCCGATCAGCTAGGTGTCGACCCGAGCAGCGAGACCGCCGAGGCATACCTGGCCGCGTTGGGCACCGCCTCGGCGACCGCCCCAGCGGCCCGGCTGCCGACGGAGCGTTCATCGTTCGTCGGCCGGCAATCCGAAATCGAGACTCTCGCGGCCGCGATCGCGGGGGCAAGACTGGTGTGTGTGACCGGCAAGGGTGGCGTCGGAAAATCGAGGCTGGCGCAGCGGGTCGCCTCCCAGGCGGTCGGCTTCGAAGGCGGCCGGTTCTGGGTGCCGCTCGCGGCGTTGGCGGATGACGAGCTCGTCGCATCGTCGATCGCCATGACACTGGGGGCGCGGGTCGGCACGGACGACGCCGCACAGACGATCACTGAGCACCTGGCGCCGCTCGGGCCGACGCTCGTCGTTCTTGACGGCGCCGAACTGGTCCTCGACGGGGTCGCGTCGCTCGTTTCAGCGCTGCTCAGCGCCTGCCCCTCGCTCACTCTCCTGGTGACCAGCCGCGAGCCACTCTCCGTTGCCGGCGAGCGGCTCGTCTCTGTTGCACCGTTGCCCGATCCGGCGCAGGAGCACGACAACGAGGCCAACGCTGCAGTGCGACTCCTGGCGGACAGGGTGCGCGAAGGTGGCGGAACCCTGGACATCGACGCGAAAACCGCGCCGCTGATCGCGGCGCTGTGCGAGCAATGCGGCGGCTTGCCGCTCGCGCTCGAACTCGCCGCCGCGCAGCTCTGCGTCATGCCCGTCGGAGACCTGCTCGACCAGCTTTCGGACACCGCCAAAGGGGACGATCAGCTGCGGTCGGTTCTGCGCGGCGGCCACGCGCTCCTTGCCGCCGACGAAGCGGCGGTGTTCCGGCGCCTCGCCGTTTTCGAAGGCGCGGTCGGCCTGGGCGTGGTCAAGGCAGTCACCGCCGGCGGCGACCTGGCACCGGTGCGGGTCGTGCGGCTGCTGCGTGAGCTGGCCGCCCGCGGGCTCGTTTCAGTCGACACAGCGGGCGTTCGTTGGCTCTACCGGCAGGACGACGACGTGCACCGGTTTGCCCGCGAACAACTCGACGCGTCCGGAGAATCCGCCGAGACCTTCACCCGGCTCGCGGACGCCATCCGCGGGCTGCTGCCCGAGGATCCGCGGACCGCACCTGCTTCGTTCGAACAGCACATCACCGATGTACGCGGCTCGGTCCGGTCGCTGCTCACCGCTGCGGCAGCGGGTGCGGTCGACCGCGACCAGGGCCTGGAGATCGCGTTCCGCCTGCACCGCTACTGGGCCGCGACGAATGTCGCCGAAGGGCATTTCTGGCTCGCCCGTTTGCTCGAAGGCGCCGCGGGTTCGCGCTGGACGCCGTACGCGACGTACGCGGCCGGTTACCTGAGCTACTGGGCCGGCGCCGCCGAGGTCGCGGTCGGCGAACTGCAGTCAGCAGCCGGGATGCTCCGCGGCGTCGACGACTCGTACCGGGCGCGGGTGCTGATCTACCTCGGCGGCCTGGCCGACGACCTCGACCGTGGAGACGACGCTGTCGAGTACGTCCGCCAGGCGATCGAGGCCGCCGCGCCGTACGGCGTCGACCTGCAGGTTTCAGCCGCGATGGGGATGGCATGCGTGCTTGCCGAGCGGGCCGACCCCGCCGCGTCCGCATTCGCGGCCGAGGCAATCGCGCTCTGCCGTGCGAGCGGTTCGGCTGAGCAACTGGCCGCCGCCATGCCTACGGCGGCAATGGTGTGCTGGCAGGTCGGCAACATCGAGTCAGCGAGGGAGTACGTCGACGCGGCGCGACCGATGCACGCCGGCAGCCGTCGGATCGCCCGCGTCGTACTGCTGTCCACTGCCACTGGCATCGCCCTCGCGGACGGCGACGTGGCGGCAGCCGTCGACTACGGGCGGACTGCGGACGCCGAAGCGACCGAGCTAGGCATCGAACGGGAAGTGCCGCTGATCCGCTCCCTGCTGGCGCGGGCGCTGCTCGCTCACGGCGACATCGCCGCCGCCGCCGAGAGGGCCGCCGCCGCAATCACCGCCGCCCGCTCGCTCTCCTACGACTTCCCGCTCGCCATCTGTCTGGAGACCGCGGCCGTCATCGGGTACGCGGCCGGGAAGGCAGATCGCGCCAAACCCGAGGACCGGGACGCCCTCGCAGACCTGCTCGCCTGCTCCGTCGAGCTCAGGGCCCGCGGCGACCGGCCGGCGGCGCCGACGATGCGGGATGCCGTCGCGAAGGTTGCGAGCCAGGTCGTGCCCGTCGAGAGCGGGCGCGGCCTGTTGGACCGCGCCCGCCTCGATCGTGCCGCCGCTGCCGCGCTCGACCTGCTCCGCCCCCTCGTCGGAGCCGGCGACTAGGTCAGATCCGGCGTCCATGCGCGTCGCTTTCTGCAGAGGCGACGGGCGATCAGGGGTTGCTGCAGCTGCGGAAGGTCAGCGTCGCCGTACCCGTGACGCTGGTCTTTCCGCGGGTGAAGACCACCCGGCCTGTCAGCGCGTACGCCTTGCCGGCCGTGAGCCGCGAGCCGTCGACGATCGCCCCCGCAGGCTTCGCGCCGAGCAGCAGCGTCGACGACGCGACCTTCCAGCCGGCGGCCGGGCGCCCGCTGACCGCCACACCGACACCGTCCGCCGGCAAGCAGGAAGCCGGCCCGACAACTGTCACGGTGCCCTGCGCAATCGCCTTGGCAACCGATGTACGACGCGCGGGCAGCAGCACCCGTGCGATCAGCAACTTGTTGCCGGCCGTGGATTCGATGCCCCAGGCAACGACCGCTCGGCCGCGCGGCGTAGTGGCGATCTGCGGGTCGCCACCTGCCACCGTTCCGCCCGCTGAGAAGCGGACGAGGGCGGCGTTCGCCGCGTCCGGCAGGTTGGCGACGGTGATCTTGCCGCACTCGTTGCCGACGTCAGCGACCCGGCCGCTCGCGTCGGAGACCAGGTCGTGCGAGGTCGGCGCGCACGGGTTCGGGTCACCGATCAGCCGCGGCTTCGGGAACCCGGTTCCGTTGAAGCGCGATGCCGCGGGCGAGTAGCTCGCGTTGTCGACCGAGGCGACGAGGCGGACGCCGGACTTCGCTGCCACCAGGCCGAGCTGGGCCACCGACCAGGTGTGCGGAACTGCGGTGAACGACGACCACGAGGCGCCGACCCCGCGAGCAGTCAGGATCGGGGCTGAGATCTGCCCGTACTGATACGTCGCAATCACCGGCGTCGCACCGGCAAAAGCAAGCCGCGTCGTTGCGACGCTGACCGGGGTCGCGACGGTCTCGGGCGCCGAAGAGACGCCGCGCCGAACTTCGATCGCGTTGGTGCCGACGCCTTTGTACGCAATGGTCCACAGCGCGCCGCCGGGGCCGAACTGCGCGTCCAGCAGCATGCCGAAGCTGGGGGCGTCCGCCACATCGGTGGCCGCCGACAGCGCGCCACCCGCCTGCGATGTTGCAGTGGCGATCGCGCCTCCGCGCGGCCCGAGCACCGATCCCGGGTCTGTGTCGTGGAACCAGACCAGCGTGACTGCGCCGGCCGCCGTCGCCAGGACCCGGAGCCCCGCGGCCGAGGACGGGCCGAGCGAGTCGATCACCTGTACGCCGCCCGCGCACGAACCGGCGCCCGGTCGCAGCGTGCAGAACCGGACCTTCCTGGTGCCGTTCGCATTGGTGTCGCCGGAGATCCAGCCGACGTAGAAGTTGCCGGATGCGTCGGTCGCGACGTCGTACCCGCTGAACTGCGTGTTGTTCTGCAGCATGATCGGCCGGCCGACGATCCCGGCCTTCGGTACGACGACTGCGGCTTCGGCAGCGGCCGTCAAGACGGGAGCGCCGAAAGCGGCGAGGGCAAGCGCGGCCACGAGGGCTCCGCGGCGGTACAGGGACCGAACATGCATGGGAGCCTCCGAGGCTGGACTGGTTGTTTCTGCCACTGCCAGCACATCGAAGGTCCGTAACGGCTGTGTAATGCCGCTGGTACTGCCTTAGCCGACGCCGCCCCGCGCCTTCGCGAGCTTGCCGAGCCGGCGCAGTGTCTCCGCGTTGCGCAGCCTGATCAACGCCTGCTGCGCCGGGTTGTCGAGCATCTTTGCGGGACCCTCCACCGGATTCTCGGTCATCAGCACGCGGGTTCCGGAGCCTTCAGATTTCAGCTCGAACGCGACCTGGGCGACTCCAGCAGGCCATGCTCGCGCGTGCAATTCCAGGCCGGTTCGGCCCTCGCGCGACAGCACCGTCGTCTTGTCGCGAATCAACAGCGGGCCCAGGCCGACCGAGTGATGGAACGAGGCGCCCGGATTCGGCCAGCTCGCGTCGACCGCGCGAATCTTCTTGCAGCCGACCACCCAATGCTCGTAGCTGTGGCCGTCGGCGAGGACGGCGAAGACATCAGCGGGCGATGCGTCGATCACGAGCTCGTTGTGTGCCATGACGCCGCCCTACCCACCAACAGCGGTCATAGTCCGCGGGCACGCGCCGACGGTGGCCGAAAGCAGACGCCCCGCTCACCGTGACGGCGAGCGGGGCGTCCCATCGGAAAGGAGTGCGGTCAACCGTGTAGCGCACCGACCTTGATGGCGGTGATCTTTGCCATCGCTGCGGTTCCGAAAAACGTACTGCAGGTCAACGTGACAGACGCGGGCGCAGCGACCGTGAGGAGGTCCTGCACGACGATCACACCCTCGTCGGCGTCATTGAGTGCCCCCAGCCTTACGAAGCTCTGCTCGCCGGTGCTCAGAGAGCACTGCGCTTGTTGTGCGGCACCGTCGGAGTTGAGGACGGTCGCCTTCGCGAACAGCGCGTAGAAGCCGGCCGGCAGACCGAGGGTGACCACGGTCTTACCCGGGTTGCTGACGATGACGGGCCCGTCGTTCCTGGCGATGTAGGCGTCCGAGGGTCCGGCCGGCCCAATGGGACCGGTCGCGCCGGTCGCGCCATCCGCTCCCGGTGCCCCGTCGGCTCCGGCCGGCCCTGCCGGTCCTACGGTCCCTTGTGGACCCGTTGCTCCTACCGGTCCCTGAATTCCTTGCGGGCCCGCCGGACCGGTCTGATTCCATTGGAGAGAGGTTTCCCCGGACTTGCAGGACGTCGTTGACGGGTCGATCACGCGGAGCGTTCCGCCGCTCTTGAGGTAGCAGCCGCTGATGACGCCGCCGCTGGGAATTGCGGCGTAAGCGATGCCTGCGCTCAGTGCGAGGCCGGCCACAACCGCTGTGACAACGGCTCTCGATCGGGTGTATCTCATGGCTTCTCCTCGTGCGAAGGGACGTGCTCGGATCCACCGCGGCAGGTCGGCGGCGCGCAGGACTGTGCGGAAAAGTCCTTGCTGGACTGGTTGTTGCTGCCTGTGCCAGCACACCGTGACGCCGTAACGGCTGTGTAATGCCTAGCGCGCGCCCACCCGCTCAGTAGCCGGCTGGCCCAGCGATAGCGGCGATCACGCGCCCGGAACGGTCGCGGACAGAACATCGGCGACGGTGCGCGAGCCGAGGACATCTGCGATCGCGTCGTCGACGGCGGCGTACACCCGGCTGAGGGTGCCTCCGATGCCCCGCCCGACCGGGCACTGCTGGTTCGGTGGGCTCGTGTGCAGAGCGAAGGCGCCGCTTTCGTTGATGGCGTTGTGGACGTCAAGCAAGGTGATCTGCCGGGGAGGTCGGCTCAGAGACCAACCGCCGGTCCGGCCGTGCTCGACGGCGACCAGGCCGGCCGACTCCAGCAGTGCGAGGTGTCGTCGCACGACCACCGGGTTGGTGGCGATGCTCGCGGCGATCCGCTCCGATGTCAGGGTCCGATGTCCCTGGCTGTGCGCGAGGGCGAGCCAGGTCAGGGCATGCACGGAGATGGTCAGCCGGCTGTTGGCGCTCATGCCGGGGCAGGGCGTTCGGGAAAGGATGAACGCGCCGTTGGCTGCAGTCTGAGTACCTGCTGCCCGCGCAGGCCCTGGTTGAGCCGCGGACGGATGAGGTTCATCCAGGTCGGCTCCGACTCGAGGCGCGCCAACGCCGCTGCGCAGTGATCCTCGTCGTCGAAAGCAGCCGCCCATGCGAATGCGTTGACATCGGCGCGCACCGGGAGCGCAGGGAACGTGTTGGGTGAAGGATCTGTGCGCAAGGTCGAGATCGAGACCCTCAGCACCCCTTCGATGAAGTGGTGTACGTCGGTGCTCAGCCAATTCACGAGCACGTCCGCACCGTCCTCCAAATGGTAGACCGTCAGCAATACCAAGCCTTTTCGGGCGACAGCGCCGATCGGTGGACGCTCCGAAAGGGCGTCGGCGATCGGGTGCGCCGGGTCGGTGTTGCGCAGCAGCAGTACGTCGTCGGAGTCCACCATCGTGGCATTGGCAGCCTGCCGGTTGGCCGCCCAGACCGGGCCTCCGTAGAAGGCGGCCAGCCCGTCGGCGCGGTCGGCCACATCGGCAAATCCCCTGATCCACACGAACCGATCGGGCGCGCCGAGATCGCGGAACGTGCCGACGATGCGCATCCCCACAGCCTCTTGGGACTCGATCAGAGCGCCTTCGAAAACCTCGATCAGGTCGTCACGGCGACCCGGGTGCAGCGTGTACTGCCGAAGCTCGAAGACGGCGCAGTCTGAATTGTTCAAAGTCTGCGTAAGCACTGGTGCCTCCTCGGTCGGCCGCCGACCTCGGTAACTGTAACCAGATTGGTTACAGTTACCCAGGCACAAGTGGTCTACCGGACGACGTGCGGCATCAGCGCATTGGCCGGAATGACGCCGAGCCGGCCGGCTTGATAGTCGTCCATCGCCTGCCGCAGTTCGGCTTCGGTGTTCATCACGAACGGGCCGTACTGCGCGACCGGCTCGCGGATCGGCCGACCGCCCAGGACCAGAGCCTCGAGCGGCTTGCTGCCGTCGTCCGCCGTGATTGTCAGCTGGTCGCCGGCCCCGAAGACTGCGAGCTGACCGGCGCGGATAGGCCGGCCTTCGGCTCCCACCCGGCCGCTGCCGGCGAGCACATATACAAGCGCATTGAATTCCGGCTGCCAGGGCAGGTCCACCCGGGCGCCAGGCGACACGGTCGCGTGGACGAGAGCGATCGGCGTACGTGTCGATCCGGGACCCTTGTGCCCCGCCACGTCGCCGGCGATGACGCGAAGGAGGGCACCGCCGTCTGCCGACGTGAGCAGCGTGACCTGGTCGCCCTCGAGATTCTGGTACGCCGGATTGGTCATCTTCTCGGCGGCCGGCAGGTTGACCCACAGCTGGATCCCGTGGAAGAGGCCACCGCTCACGACAAGTGCCTCAGGTGGCGTCTCGATGTGCAGAATGCCGGCGCCCGCGGTCATCCACTGGGTGGCGCCGTTCTCGATCACTCCGCCGCCACCGTGGGAGTCCTGGTGCTGGAAGGTCCCGTCGATCATGTACGTGACGGTCTCGAACCCGCGGTGCGGGTGCCACGACGTGCCCTTCGGCTCGCCCGCGCCGTAATCGATCTCACCCATCTGGTCCATGTGGACGAACGGGTCGAGCTCGGACTTCGGCACCCCGGCGAACGCGCGGCGTACGGGGAAACCCTCGCCCTCGAGTCCGGCCGGAGCGGTCGTCACGGATCGAACCGGACGGTCGACGGCATTGAGGCTCGCCTCGGTCAGGCGCGGAAGGGTCAGGGTGTCGGCCGTGACGGCTGGCATGGGTCGCTCCTATTGTTGTCTACGCAACTACCGCCCAGTCTAACCGCGACCCGGCGCCTCCTGTTCCCAGCGTACGGCGACGCCTCTGCTGGGTCACGGTCACCTGCACGTATGCCTTCAGTAGATATCGGGCAGTATGCGGACCATGACTGAAACGACGGTGAACTCCACCTTGCCGCTGCACGCCGGCGGCGCGATTCCGGTGCTCGGCCTGGGCACCTGGCAAATGACCGGCCCGCCGGCGTACGACGCAGTGCGCGCTGCGCTCGACCTCGGTTACCGGCACATCGACACCGCGACGGCGTACGGCAACGAGCAGGAGATCGGCCGCGCCGTCCGGGACAGCGACGTGCCTCGTGCGGACATCTTCATCACGACGAAGTTCCCGCCCGAGCAGGTGGGCCAGGAGCGCGAGACGCTGGATGCCAGCCTGCGCAAGCTGGGCGTCGACTACGTCGACCTGTGGCTCGTGCACTGGCCGCCGAACCGCGAGGCGGCTCCGGAGACGTGGCGCGAGTTCGTGTCGGCGCAGGAGCGGGGCGTCGCTCGCGAGATCGGCGTCAGCAACTATTCGGCGGCGCAGATCGACCAACTCGTTGCAGCAACCGACGTACCGCCGGCTCTCAATCAGATCCCATGGAGCCCGCGCGACTACGACGCGGCGACCGTGGCCGAGCACGCCGAGCGGGACGTCGTACTCGAGGGTTACAGCGCGTTCAAGCGAAGCAACCTCGACGACCCGGTACTCCACGAGATCGCGGCAGCGCATGGCGTACAGCCCGCGCAGGTCGTCCTGCGTTGGCACATCGACCACGACTTCGTCGTGATCCCGAAGTCGTCGAACCGCGAGCGGCTGGCCGCTAACTTCGCCGTCTGGGGCTTCCAGCTGACGCCGGAGGAGATCGAGCGGATCGACGGCCTCGCCGGCTGATCGCTGACCCGCTTCGTCGTCGTACGGGATCAGCAACGTCTGGCGGTCGAGGTAGGCGGGATCGGCGTCGCTGAGTTCGACCGTCGCCGCCACCTGCTGCCGCCACGCACCCAGACCTGCGGGGGCGCGGCGGCAGCCGGTTAGCCGGCTGGCTGGCATCGGCGGTGGAGGTGGGATTTGAACCCACGGAGGGCTTGCACCCTCACACGCTTTCGAGGCGTGCGCCGTCGGCCACTAGGCAACTCCACCGCGGGCGAGCCTAACGGATGCGATGACCTGCGAAGAACTTCCGCAAAAGGTCGGCGGATTCAGCCTCCAGTACGCCGCCGATCACCTCAGGCCGGTGGTTGAGGCGCCGGTCGCGTACGACGTCCCAGAGCGACCCGATCGCGCCCGCCTTCTCGTCGACAGCGCCGTACACAACACGTTCCACGCGGGCCAGCACCGAGGCACCGGCGCACATCGTGCAGGGTTCGAGCGTCACGATCAGCGAACAGCCCGTCAGCCGCCAGGAACCGAGGGCTGCGGCCGCCGCCCGCAGGGCGAGCACCTCGGCGTGCGCTGTCGGATCGCCGTCCGCCTCCCGCCGGTTCTGCGTGACCGCCAGCACCGTTCGGGAAGGCGACAGGATGACGGCACCGATCGGTACGTCGCCGTGGTCGACCGCGGCGCGTGCCGCGTCGAGCGCGAGACGCATGGCGGCCAGGTCATCCACCCGCTAGCCCTCGCGGATCTCCTCGAGCACGTCCGCGCAGCCCGCCTTTGCGCAGATCGCGGTGATGACGTCGGCTGGCAGCAGACCTTCCTCGCCGCACAGCTCGACCAGATCGGCCGAGGAGATGCCGAGGTCCTCAACGATGGTCGGGTCGCCGGCCGGAATGGTCGCGGGCGGCGGGCTGTCTTCGTCGTCCTCAGCCGGCGTGATCGGGACCTCGTCCTCCATGATCCGGGCGGCGAGGGGGAAAGAGTCGATCGCGCGGACGTCGGAAATGAAGGTGCGCGCATCCCGGTCCCCGTCGATCCGTACGAGGGCGAAGTACTCGTCGTCCTCTTCGAGGAACAGCAGGGCCAGCCCGTCGGTGCGGTCGCGGACCTCGTCGACGAGCCCGTCGAGATCCTCGATGTCGTCGAGCACCATCTCCTCGCCGCTCCAGCCGTCGGTGGAGCGATGGATCAGGGCGGCGAAATACTGCGACACGTCTTTGCTCCATCTCTTTGGGGCGAGGGCCGCAGCCGGCTGGCCGCAACTCAAGATGGTAAGGAGGGGCGAGGTCCTGCGACAACCGCGCTAGTGGACGGTGCTCTCGACCACCCGCTCGTAGGCCTCGCCGAAGCCGGCCCGGCGCGCAATCGTCAACAACATCTCGTCGGCGTACGCGTCCAGGTCGGAGAGGATCGCGCCGAGCTCCATCTCGTTGACACCCAGGTCGTCGAAGATCAACAAGTCGCCGGCCGGCAGGACGTCCTCGATGTCGTCCTCGCCAGGCGGGTCGATGCCGAGGAAGCTCACGACCTGTGCCGCCAAGTCCCAGGCGACGGCGGCGGTCACGTCGCTGAGCAGGACCCGCGTCTCGGGGCCGAGCACCCGCAGCGCGACGAAGAATTCGTCGGCGACGTTGACAAGAGCGATCACACCGCCTTCGCTGATCTGCTGCCGCGCGGCGGCGAGGAGGGCATCAAGGTCGGAGACGAACTTCTCAGGCAGTACCGCAGCTTCCCAGCGACCCGACTCGCGGGTCACCACTACGGCGAAGTCGTCGCCCACAGTCGGTCTCCCGTCGCGTCGCGGCCCCGAGTGCCGATGGTAGTCAGATCCGGTGATCCGGTGTCACCCGGGGGTTCGGTCGCCCCTCCGTTCGCGCTCCCATAGGGTGTCGCGATTGTGCGTTTGTCCTTGAGCGGCGGGCGGTGCCAGTGCAGGTTCTCTTCAGTTTTGTCGGCGGCACCGGCCATGCGCAGCCGATGGTCCCGGTCGCGCAGGCGCTGCGCGCGGCCGGGCACTCGGTCAGTTTCACGGGCGAGGCCCGCTACCTGACGCCATTGCGGGCGCTGGGTTTCCAGACCCTGGTCGCGGAAGGAAGTCCGGAGGCGAAACCCTTTCGGCGACTGCCTTTGGTGCCGCCAAATCAGGACGAGGAAGACCGCGTCTTGCGGGAACTCTTCGCCACAGCGATCCCGCGACGACGGATGCCCGGGTATCAGAGGCAGTACGCCGCGCTGCGCCCGGATCTCGTCGTCCGGGACGAGATCGACTTCGCGGCGGCGGTCCTGACCGAGAAGCTCGATATCCCGCACGCAGTCGTGCTCGTCCTAGCCGCCGGGTCCTTCCTGCGACCATCCGTGGCCGCCGAACCGCTGAATGCGCTGCGTGCCGAACACGGATTGCCGCCCGACGACAACCTGACCACCCTGGCCCGCGGCCAGGTGCTCTCACCCTTTCCGCCCGGCTTCCGCGACCCGCGGCACCCGCTGCCGCCGGCGGCGTACTCGTTCCGGGCGGCCTACTCGGGTGGGCACGCGGCGTACGACCTGCCGGGTTGGTGGCCGCGACTCCTTGGCGGTACGCCGGTCGTTCACGTCACGCTCGGAACCGTCGCTCTGGAGTCGGGCGACCTGTTCGAACGGTTGCTCTCAGGCCTCGCGCAGCTTCCGGTCGAGGTCGTCGCCGCCGTCGGACGCGACTTCGACCCGGCCGAACTCGGGCCGCAGCCGGCACACGTGCACGTGGAGAGGTGGGTACCGCAAGCGTTGCTGCTGCCGCACACCGACGTCGTCGTGAGCCACGGCGGTTCCGGCACCGTGACCGCGGCGCTCGCGCACGGCCTGCCGCAGATCGTCGCCGCGATGGGTGCGGATCAGCTGCTCAACGCCGCCCGCATCGAGGCCCTGCATCTTGGTCTCAGCCTGCACGTCGAGACTGCGACAGCTGTCGAAGTCAGAGACACGACGGCGGCGGTTCTCGCCGATGGGCAAACGCGCGCGGCGGCACAGGCACTCCAGCGTGAGTACGCCGCCCTGCCGGGCCTGGAGACCATCGTCGCCCTGCTCGAGGCATTGGCCGGGTGAACTGAGCGGCTGGTCCGCAGCGCCGGCGTCAGATCGGATCGACGATGGCTGCGAAGGCGACCCTGGTCAGCTTCGCCTCGTACATCTGCGCGTCGGCGAGTTCGAGGAGACTCTCGACGTTGGAACCGGGACCGCTGATAGCAAGTCCGAGACTCGCTGTCACATTCAGACTCTTCGCGCCTACAAGGAACATCTCCGCCAGGGCTGCGTGGGTGCGGTCCATGAGCACCCGCGCGTCGGCTGGGAGCATGAGGTCCTCGCACACGACGAGGAACTCGTCGCCACCGAGTCGGGCGATGGTGTCTTCGGTCCGGAACGTCGCCACGAGCCTGGCCGCCACCTCGACCAGGACCGAATCGCCGATCCCATGCCCGTTCCTGTCGTTGATGGCCTTGAAGTGGTCGATGTCCAGGAAGACGACGGCGACCGGGTTGCCGTGCCGTTCCGCTCTCGACAGCGCCTGGTCGAGGCGGTCCAAGGCAGCGCGACGGTTGGCGAGTCCAGTCAGGCCGTCGGTCAGCGCCAGGTCGTGCAACTGGCGTTCGAAAAAGAGGCGTTCGCCAATGTCGCGCAGGAACGCGTGGAAGTGCCAGCCGGCCTCCCATCGCATCCTCGAGAGGGTGAGTTCGATGTCGACGCGGCTGCCGTCGCGGCGCAGCGCTACCAGCTGCACGGGCCCCGCAGGCAACGCCATGACGCCGGTCGTCAGGAACCGCGAGACTCCGGCCAGATGCGCGGCCCGCTGCTCCGGCGGTACGACGAGTTCCTCGAGCCGCCGGCCCAGCGCCTCGGCCGCCGTCCATCCCAGCAACCGCTCCGCGGCCGCGTTCCACTCGCTGACGAAACCGCCTTCGTCCATGCCGATGAAGGCGTCCGACGCGGAGTCGAGAATCATCCGGTGCCGGGCATCGCTCTGCCTGAGCCGCGCGCGCTGGACCAGGTAGCGGTAGACGCCGGCGAGGCTCAGTAGCGTGCTGATCCCAACCGCGACCAGCGCGTCCCATGGCAACCGGTGACCCGTGCCACGCAGAGGGGCGTATAGCTCATTGGTGTGGACGGCGAAGACCAGGCGCCAAGAAGTGCCCGCGACCGGTGTCTGCGTCACGTAGCTCTGGGCCGACTCATCGCGAACAAAGCCAGAGGGGCCATCGACCGACGCCAGCGCCGGATTGACCGCAGTGAACCGTCGGCCGGCATCGCCTGGACCGTTGCCGGCAACGACCAGCCCGGCACCGTCGACGATCACCACGTGACCCGTCTTGAACGGCGTCGCGTTGCGCACGAACGGGGCGAGCGGCGTGGCTTCGACGGCGTACGCACCGCTGAATACCCGGCGCCCTTGCGGCGTCTGGAAAGGAACCGCGAAGGCGACCACGGGCTGCGCCTTCACCGCGGACAGCACCACGCCCGACACCGCGGGGGTGCCGGCGACGGCTTCCCGTAGGTGCGTGTACGCCCCGGTGAGGTCGCGGCCGACAGACGCCGGGTTCGCGGGTTGCGAGGCGATGAGACGGCCGTTCGCATCGAGCAGTACGGCGGCGTCGTACCCCTGGTCGGTGGCGGTGGTCGCGAAGGATTCTCCCGCTACCGGGCCGGCGAACGCGCGGCCGCTGAGAGCCTGCTCGTGCGTGAAGATCTCCGTGACGTAGGCCTCGATGAACCGCGCGGCAGTCGCGTTCCGCGAATCGAAACGGGTCTCGAGAACCTGCTTCTGCTGGTCCTGGCTGCGCTCGATCAGCAAGCCGGATGCGGCCAGCACGACAAGAAGCAC
Organism: Actinomycetota bacterium; assembly: GCA_040005895.1. Taxonomy (GTDB): domain Bacteria; phylum Actinomycetota; class Actinomycetes; order BP-191; family BP-191; genus JBDTYE01. The sequence continues at coordinate 18,379 of JBDTYE010000006.1, forward strand.
AACGATGGCACCGGCCACGCGGGCGCGCGCCAGTCGTAGGTCACGGCGCAACGTCCTGGAGCTCATACCTGACAATCGGCCGGGGCCTGCCCGAGTTGAACATCCCCGCCCAGGATCTGCCGGTTTCAGGCGTCGACCGTGAGCCCGTCCGCCTTGGCGATGCGGATCGCGAAGCAGGCACCTCCGCCGGTGGTGTGCTCGTAGAAGACTTCCGCGCCCTGTAGACCCGCGAGGCCGCGCGCCACCGAGAGACCGAGGCCGAGGCCGCGCGCCGTGCGAGTCGAGCCGGTCGACGCCTGGCTGAACTTCTCGAACAGGAACGGCACGAACTCGTCAGGTACTCCGTCGCCGCCGTCGCACACCCGCAGCTCCACCGATTTGCCGACCACCGCGGACGTGACGACGACGGGCGCCCGGCCGTACTTCAGCGCGTTGTCGAGGTAGACGTTGACGATGCGCTGCAGGTGCTCGCGGTCGGCGACCACGTCGAGGTCCTCGGGCACCTCGATCCGCACCGACACGTCGTACGCCGGGTAGTGCCGGGCCGCGCGCTCGACGACGTCGCGCAGTCCCACCCGTTGCAGCCGGGCATGCAGGGTGCGGCCCTCAAGCCTGGCCATGATCAGCACCTCGTCGATGAGAGCGGCCAGGGATCGCGCCTTCGTCTCGATCTCCTCGGCGAACTGCAGCCGCTGCTCCTCGGTGAGGCTCTGCCACTGCCGGGTCAGCAACGCCGCAAACCCGAGAATCGGTGTCAGGGGCGTGAGGAGTTCGTGCGAGACCGTAGCGAGGAAGTCGCTCTTGAGCTCGTTGAGCACCTGGAGCTCGGCGTTCGCGCCCTCGAGTTCGGCGGCGTACCGGCGCTGGGCTTCCTGGGCCCGGATCCGCTCGACGACCCGGCCGAGCTGCGTGCCGACGTTGCCCATGAGTTCGAGCAGTTCGTCGTCCGGGTCGGCGGGGTCGGGGGAGAAGAACTCGAGCACGGCGACCACGTCGGAGCCGATAGCCACCGGGAAACCGAAAGCCCCGCGTACGCCGATGCCCTCGCCGGAGAGCGCACGCGGCTGGCCCGGCTCCACCTGCATGTCATAGATCCAGGCGGGCTTGCCCGTCAGGTGCACCCGGCCGGTCAGGCCGAGCCCGCTGGGTACCACGGTCTTTTCGGTGACCCGCCGGAAAGTCGCAAAGCGGTCCGGGTTGTCGAAGTGCCAGATGTGAGTGGGCACCAGCGCGTCACGAACCTCGTCGTACAGGTAGACATGGCCGACCGGCCAACCGACGCGGGTGCAGACCTCGGTGATCGCCACGGCCAACGCGTCCTCCAGAGTGCGGGCCGAGTTGGCTGCCATCGCGATGACCTGCAGCAGCTGCACGAACACGTCGGTGCGCTTGCGTTCGGTGATCTCGCGGTCGCGCTGGTCGAGAGCCCGGCTCGCGGCGACAGCGGTGGCGGCCTGCCGCGCGAGTGCCTCGATGAACAGTTCGTCATGCTCGGTGAAAACGCCCTCGCCGGGAGCCTTCGCGAGATAGAGCGCCCCGAGCACGCGCTGCTCGGAGAACATCGGCACGCCGAGGAACGCCGCCATCGGGACTACCTGCTCGAGGAAACCGGTCGAGCGCGGGTCGTCCCGTAGCCGATCCAGGCGGATCGGCGACTTCTCGACCAGCACGGCGCCGAGCAGGCCGAGATCGTCCGGCGGTTCCGGCAGCGCAGCAATTTGGGCGGCGGACAGCCCTTGGTACACGAAGTGCGAGATGTCCCCGTCGACGACGACCGCGGCAGCGCCGTACCTGGCCTGGGTGGACAGGCGCGCGAAATCCACCGCCTGCTCGAGGATCGCGTCGACGTGTCGCTCAGCCGCGATGGCGACGAACGAGTCGAGCAGGAGCTGGAGCGGCGCCGGGCGGGGCTCGCCTGTTTCCACGCTCTCTGTATACCTTCCGGCCTAACGACGTGTCCGCCGAACAGGCGCGCGTCCAGGGCGCATTCGGGTGAATCGTCTGCGGATCACGTCTTCACAGCGGGTGTCAGGCGGGGTCGCCGTCGCTCTCAACCGGGACGCCGGCGGTTCGCCAGCGCAGGTACGGCAAAGTGATCGCCAGCACGAGCAGCAGCGGTGGGTAGCCGAACGCGATCTTCGTCACCGCGAGCAGGTTGACCGCGTCCCGCCGCCGGAGCGTTTCCTGAACGACGACCCGCAGGCCGTACATCGCCGCCCACATCAGCGTCAGCTCGGCGTAGGCCCGGCGGACCCTTGGATGCCGGTGCCAGGAGTTGGGCTTGTCGCTGAACTGTTTGAGCACCAGGCCGACGATCGGCCGGCCGATAACCACCGAGAGCACAAACACCGCGAGATAGGCGGCATTGAGCCAGATACCCGGCTTGAAGTAGTCACTGGCCCGGCCCGACCGCGCCGCGATCGCCGCGGATATCGCGACGCCGAACAGGCCGCTGAATACATGCCGCACGCGCTCCCGCCGCAGCAGCCGGACACCGAGCAGCAACACGGCGCTGGCGATGGCCGCCACGCCCGCATCGCGGACATCGTGCCGGACGGCGTTCGCCAGCACGAAGACGACGGGCGGGATAGCGCTGTCGACGATGCCGCGCCTACCCCCGAGGAGTTCCTCGAATGCCTGCGCTTCGGTCTTGGCCGAGGGATCGGGGTCGCGCGCAGCCTCCGGTGCGGTCGAATCGGCGAACACCGGGTCGGTCATGGAAGCCAGCCTACGGCGTGACACGTTGGCGGCCGGTAGCGTGGTGGCTATGCCCTCTGCCGGTGCGATCGCCCCGCCCGCCCGAGTCCGTGCGACCAGCCGGCTGACGGCCGTCGCGGCGCTCGCCCTGCTACTGGCGACCGCGGCGTCCGGCTGCACCAGCAAGAAGAAGACCGCGACGCCCCCGGCCACGACGTCCAGCCCGGCCGGCGGTGCCTCGGCGTCATCCGAGTCGAGCCAGGCGCCGTCCGAGAGCCCCTCATCGAGTTCCACCGCCGCCACCACCGACTCGCCGAGCCCGTCAGCCAGCGTCTCTTCGAGCGTCAGCCAGTCGCCGAGTACGACGCCCAGCGCGACCGCGGCTAACAGCAGCACACGGCCACCACCTCCGCCCCCAAGCTCCAGTGATCCGGCCGTCGACAGCGCCCAGTTGGCCGACGCGAAGAAGCTGCTCGTCGAGGGCATCGATCTCGGCCCGATGTGGGTTTCCGCGGCGGTGCCGGAAGGCGAAAGCACGCACGAGCAGGGAGACCTGTGCGGCACTGCGACCGCGGGTGACACGAACCGCGTATTCAGCGTCGCCTCGGACTTGACGAACGACAATTTCGAAGGCGCCGGGCGACATGAGATCGCCCGGTACAAGCTTGGAGCGGCGGCCGCGGCCGCCCGCGCAATTCTCGACCTGCTCGCGAAGTGCAAAAACCTCAACCAGGATTTCGACGGATCTGCGGCAGTAGTGAACGTGACGCCGGTGAGTGCCAACGTCGCAACATTCTCACTGACGTTCAGTTCCGGTGCGGTCAACTACGGCGCGCTCGCAATCACCAACACCGGCGACTACCTGTCGACGTCAGCGTCCTTCGCCGCGGATCCCAAGACGGCCGCGGAACTGGCCACCAACATCGACGCGGCGGCCAAGCGCAAGCTCGCAGCAGCTGGCGTGAAGTAGCCGTCGGCGAACGTCAGATCAGCCGGCGGTCATTCGCCCATCGGGTCAGCTCGTGCCGGCTCGACAGTTGCAACTTGCGCAACACCGATGACACATGCGTTTCCACCGTCTTCACCGAGATGAACAACTGCGCGCCGATCTCCTTGTAGGTGTAGCCGCGGGCTATCAGCCGTAGCACCTCCCGTTCGCGTGCTGTGATCTGGTCGAGTTCGGGGTCGGAGGTCCGCACGTCAGGGGTCGCGGCGAACGCGTCCAGCACGTAGCCCGCGAGTCTCGGTGAGAACACCGCGTCGCCGTCGCGCACGCGGATCACCGCAGCGGCCAGCTCGGGGCCGGACAGGTTCTTCGTGAGGTAGCCACGTGCACCCGCGCGGATCAGCCCGATCACGTCCTCGGCCGCGTCGGAGACCGATAGCGCAAGGAATGCCACGCTCGGATGCGTGGCGTGCACCGCCTCGATGACCGCCCGACCCCCGCCGTTCGGCATGTGCACGTCGATCAGAACGACGTCCGGCAGCAACGCGCGGATGCCGGCGATCGCCTCGTCGACCTCGGAGGCCTCACCGACGACCTCGACGGAATCGCCCACTTCGGCGCGCACCCCGGACCGGAACATCTGGTGGTCGTCGACCAGGAATACCCGCGGCGCGCTCATGTGCTGTGGTCCCTCGTCAGGTGCAACTGGATCTCGGTCCCGGAGCCGGGCGAGCTGCGTACCGCGGCTGTTCCACCAGCCCGGCGCATCCGGCCGACAACGGATTCGGCCAGACCGTAGCGATCGACGGGTACGGCGCCGGGGTCGAAACCCGTGCCGCGGTCCCGCACGAACACCGAGACGGAGTCGCCCTCGACCTCGGCATAGAGCGAGATCTGGGCGACGCCTGCATGCCGGGCCGCGTTGACGAGCGCCTCTCTGGCAGCCGCGATGAGCGCGTTCAGCTTGTCGTCGAGCGGGCAGTCGCCCACCACGATGATCTCGACTGTCACTGCGTGCGTGTCCTCGACCTCAGCGGCGATCGCCTCGAGGGCGGCATGCAGACTGCCGATGCTGGCGTCGCCCTGCGGGTGATAGAGCCACCGACGCAGTTCACGTTCCTGACCGCGCGCCAGTCGGGCCACCTCACGCGGGTCCGACGCGCTGCGCTGGATGAGAGCGAGCGTGTGCAGCACCGAGTCGTGGACGTGTGTGGCGACCTCGACGCGCTCCTGCGAGCGAATCCGTTCTCGGCGCTCGCTGGTGAGCTCGGCCACCAGCCTCCACCACCAAGGGCCGAAGATCAGCAGGACGCCGGCGAGCACGACCGCCGATGCGCCGACACCGTTCCAGACCGCGCTCCAGTCGGCCTTGGTACCGACGAACGCGGCAATTCCGGCGAGCAGCAGCAGCAGACCGCCGGCGATACGCACCAATCCGAACGGGTCGCGGACCGTCGTGAATTCGGCCGTCCGCGTCGAAAGGCTCGCGAGCCGCGCGCGCTGCGCGTCGTCGGCTTCCCGCCAGACCAGCGCCACGCCAACGCCGCCCAGCACCAGCGGCCACAGACTCGCACCACCCGCGCGCAAACCCAACACATTCGCGAGCATCAGCCCACCGATGACCAGGGCTGCGAACGGCAACAACCGGTTGCCCGCGCTCGCCAATGACGCGCGCGGTCCCTGCCGGTTCGGCCGATCGGGAGCGGACGCCTGCGGCACGAAACCCCAGAACGCGATGTACATCAGCGCGCCGAAGCCACTGAAGAAGAGGAGCACGACGAACGCCGCCCGCACGAGCCGGACGTCTACGCGCAGGTGCTCGGCCAGTCCGGCGGCCACGCCCGCGACCATCGCCTGGTCGGCACGGCGCAGCCGGCGCCCAGGCGCGCTGCGAACCGCGATATCGATCACCTCCGCCACCATGTTCACACGCGAGCGAGCGGCGTACATCAGGGTGCTGCCCTGGTCTTTTTCGCCGATTCGCATCAGGGCCGCCTCGGGGTGCCATGAAGGCGCACCCACCGAAGTCACTGCCGATCGGCTCGGTCAGAGGGAGTAGAGCAAACGGCCGGTGAGCGGGTCCTGGCCGTAACTCGTGCAGAGTTCGGCCAGGACGTCCTCATGACTGAATCCGATGTTGAGCACGGTGTCGTTTCCGGCGTAGTAGATCACCAGCGTGCCGTCCGGCCGCCGGAGCATCCCGCACGAGAACACGACGTTGGGAACGTGGACGTAGGCATCCTCGGCTGTTCGGCAATCGGCGGCCGACGGGAAGAGCACCGGGATGCTGGAAATCCGCACCTGGCGCGGGTCGTCGAGATCATGTAGCGCGATCCCGAGCACATAGGGGTTTCCGTCCATGGTCGTCCGGACGCCGTGGAACAGGTTCAGCCATCCATGCGGCGAACGAACCGGTGGCGCGCCGGGGCCGATCTTGTCGGAGAACGCGCTCGGCCCGCCTCCAGTACGCATCACCGGTTCGGAGTCGATGTGCCAAGGGCCGGTCCGGAAGTCTTCGGTCGTCCCGATGCGGATTTGCGTGAACGCGCCTCCGACGTCGCCCGCGATGGCGTCGTTCGGCCGGAACAGAGCGACGTACCGCTTCCCGAACCGCTCCGGGAACAGGACGACGTTGCGCATGTCGTGGTCCAGCATCGGGCCGTACCGGAGGAAGCTCAGCGCGTCGTCGGTGGTGGCCAGCGCGACGCGCACCCGGTTCTTCACCGTGGCGTGGTAGGCGCTGTAGGTAACCGCAATCGTCCCGTCGACAGGGTTGAGGCGGGCGTCCTCTACCCCGCCGGACTCCATCTCGATGAGGCTGTCGACATCGACGTCCGATCCGAATGAGTCGCTCAACCCCGCCGGGACAAGCGCGGGACGCGGGTCCAGCCGCCAGCCGGTAACCCCGTCATCGCTGCGGGCGACCCCGAGAACGCTCATCCCGCTTCGGAGGTGACATCGGAACAGCAACGCGGTCTGCCCGCCGACCGTTGCCGCGCCTGCGTTGTGAACCGTCACGACCTGCAGGCCGGGGTCGCGCCAGACCTCGTTGACGTCAGCCGGGGTGAGGATCGGGTTGGCGGCGTGGCGCAGGACCGGTCGATTGAGCGAAACGACGCCGACGACTACGTCGTCAAGAACGATGGCGCGCTCGACGTCGCCTCCGTTCCCGTCGCCTGCGCTAAGCCTGGACAGAGTCCACCGGCTCGATCGCGACGTCAAAACCAAGTACGGCGCTCGCACCCGCCGCCAGGACTCTGGCGCCCAGGTAGGGACCAACCCGGTCGGGTCCGTACATCGGCGCGTTGGCCGGTTCGATGCCGAGTGCCCAGCCACCACGTGAGGGCCAGACCCACTGGTAGAGACGTGGGAGCTCGTCGGCTGTCCAGGTCACAACGGTCCTTGTCGTCGCACCCGGCGCTGTGATCACCGCCTTGCCGACACCGTCCGTCAGCTGCGGGCGCACGTGCTCGAAAACAGCCTCGGTCATTGCGTCACAGGGCTCGGGAATCGTGGCGGCGTCCGGCACCCACTCGCACTGTTCTCGCATCTGCACGCTCTGCGCCGAGACCGCAACGGTGGTACCTGGAACCAACCTCGGCGCACCGAGGTTCACGTGGTAGAGCAACGGAATTGCCGTGGGTGACTGCCCGAGGTTGGACACGCGATCCCGGACGCTGACCTTCGCGATGTCGGTCTGTGTCGTTATTGTCCGCTGCACCTGCACTCTCCGACCGAACATTTCGATGTTGTCTATCACCCCCGATACCTCGACTCGCACGCAGTCCGCGAGAACTTCGCGGGACCACCGGACATCGCTCGCCGGCGTGCCACTGTGACTGCCGTGCAGGCCGTAGCGCCCCTGGGCCGCTCCGATGTTGTCAGGGCCGCAGGTGGTCAGCAGCCCGCCGTTGAAGCGGGTCATCCAAGCATCGCCGACGGCGGAGTCAACCCCACGCCGCCGCTCGATCGGTGAGGACCAGGAAAGCGGCATCCCGCCGAACCACGACGACCCGATGTCAAGACCGCGGTCGACCAGCACCTCGATATCGATGCCCCCGGCGACCCGGATGTCGATCACCCGGCCGTTGTCACCGGCACCAGGCAGGCCGAGTCTGTCGCGGACGTCCGCCACCGCGGTGGCTCGAGAAATCAGACCTGACTGCAGCCACGAGGCTGCCGACGACTGGTGCTCTGACAGCGTCTTCTCGCCCTCGGTATTTCGGTCACGCCCCCGCCGGTGGAGGGTATCTCTACTGCACTTCGATGCGGGTGATCGCACCCCAATGGAAGCGCGACGCGGCGTTTCGCTCACCTGTGATGCGCAACCGCAACGAATGGTCTCGTCCGGCCAGGTCGTAGCGTTCGTAGATCAGCGCCGAAACCTCCCGCTCCGCGCCGTAGGTGTCCGCCGGCACTTCCGCGGCGCCGTCGATCGAGACGCCGAGGATCCCGTGGTGCGCATCCTTCACACCGAATACGCGCACGCAGCTGCCGCTGAACTGCATATGGACGCTGTCACCCATAACGCTGCTGTAGGAATTGGCGTCGGTAACGGCAGAGCCTTCGTCGTGGCTCCACGCTCCCGTGTACAAGAGTTCGTGCAGCCCGCTGCCGTGTACGTCGTTCGTGATGACCGTGACGTCGCCATCGCGCGTGGCTACGTGCTTCGGCTCCGCCGCATCGGCGCCTTCGACTTCCTCAGGGTCATCGTCGCCGACCATGAAGCCCTCGAGAATCGCCATCAGGTTGGCGCTCGCCGACGCGATGTTGCCCGCAGCAGCCCGAGTCTGCGTGCCTGCGTACGCCGTCAGTCCGGCGTCCTTCGCGAACTGCGCGATGGTCTGTGCGATCAGCGAAGTGCCGTCAGCGGCTTCGGTGGCGCCCTGGCCGATCGTACGGGTCGTCAGTGTCTGCTCCTCCACCGCCGCAGCGATCGCGGCCTGAGCGTCACTCAGGGACGCGATTGTCACGTCGAGCATGGCCATGCCGCCGGTGACTTCGGTCGAGCCGGCCTGGATGGTGCGGACCGTTGTACCGACGTCGACAGCCCCTTCCGCCGTCATTCCTGCGAGGTGCTTCACCTCGTCCGCGATGACCGAGAACGCGGCGCCGTGCTCGCCTGCGCTGGCCGCCTCGATACGCGCGTTGAGTGCGAGTAGGTGGGTTTGCCGCGCTACCGCAGTGATGACCTGGACGATCTGTTCCGCGCGACCGGAGGCCTCGGCGAGCGAAGCTGCGGTCGCCTTGGTGCTGCTGACCTTCGCCGTCGCGTCGGATGCCACCTGCGCGACCCAGCTGGCCTGCGTCGCGACCTCCTGGAAGGACATGACGAGTTCCTGCGTGGCCGCTGCGACCATCTGCACGGCCGCGGAGAGCGTCTCCGCCGAGAACGCCGCGTCGGTAGCACGAGCGGCGGTCGTCTCGGCGTTGTCCGACATTGCGACGCTGACATCGCTCATTTCGCGCCAAGCGGACTCCAGTGTCGACGTGGCACGCCGAACTCCGACGACGGTGCGGTGCATGCGTCGCCTGAGTGCGTCGATCGCGATGGCGAGGTCCTTGTTGCCCGCCGTAATCGGACCGTTGTACCGGGCGGTCGCGTCCCCTGCCGCCAGCTCTTCCAGCGTCGCTGTCAGCCCCGAAATGTTGACGGCGTCGCGCGCCTGCTGCACCATCGCGGCTCCCGCCGCGACCGCGACCAGCAGGCTGAGGGCGAGAAGCGGCCAACCGCCGCCCTGTACTACCAGCAAACCAGCCAGCGACAGGGCGAGCACACACGCGGCTGCACTCGTAGCGATGGATTTCCGGACCAGCCGCTGGCCGACAAGGCCCAACGTCGGACGCAAGCGTGCGGCCGGTGACTCGACGCGAGGCCCGTTCATCAAAGCCTTTCCGGTCGGATGCCCAATCCATCGGCACTCCAAGGACCAAGTTGAGCCACCGCGCGTGTGGATCCGGGCCGCCGGCGCGTCCGATTCCAGTCCGGATGACCCTTGCCTGACCCGGACTCAGGCGGGATCAGGGGGCAAACCAGGGTCGTGCCTGATGTGCAGCGGGCGACTCATTACGCATCATCGGCAGCATGACGACATCGACTGAAAACACGCAGACCCCGCCGCCGCAACCCGCCGGCACCAAACAGCGGCTGGAACGAAGCACCAACGACCGTTACGTCGGAGGGGTCTGCGGCGGGCTCGGCCGCTACTTCGACCTCGATCCGATCCTCTTCCGCGTCGGGATCGGTTGCCTTGCGGTCTTCGGAGGCGGCCTGATCCTGTACGCGATCGGGTGGGCGCTGATCCCCGAGGAGGGCCAGGACCACTCCGTCGCACTGGCAACCCGGTATGACGCGAAGGCGCGCCGCACCCTGCTGATGATCGTCATCATCGGGCTCGCCGGACTCATCGGCGACGCGGCGTTCGGGCCGCACAACTTCGGCGACGGAGGCTGGCTGACAGCAATCTTCCTGGTCGGCGGCGTCTTGTGGTGGCGCCGTGAAAGCCGCCGTCGGGCCACCTGGCCGGGCTATCCGCCGAGCGGACCGCAGCCGGAGAGACATCCCGACGCGCCGCCCGCGCCGTCGCTCTTCTGGGCGGCCACGGCTACGGCAGCTCCCGAGAGCTTTACACCCGCACCGGCGGCGGCGCAGCCGCCACCGCCGTCATGGGGCGTGCAACCCCCGGCCGGCTCATGGGGCATGCCGCCTCCACCTGCGTCCTGGGGGTCGCAACCGCCCGCCGCTGCGTGGACCTACCGGCCGCCGACCCCTAAACCGCCGCGCGAACGATCGGTGCTCGGCCTGCTGACCATCAGCATCCTGCTGCTCGCGGCCGGCATTGCGGGCTTCTTCGATTCGGGGGACTCGGTCGATTTCTCGGCCCAGGGTTACTTGGCGGCCGGGTTGGCGATCGTCGGCGGCGGCCTGCTGATCGGAGCTTGGTACGGCCGGTCTCGTGGCCTGATCGCCCTCGGGCTGGCGCTGACCGTCGTGGTGAGCGGCGTCGCAGCGATCGGCGGCCCGTTCACGGGCAGGGACGGCGACGTGACCTGGAGGCCCACCAGCGTCGACCAGCTCGGTGCCGGGTTTCACGTCCGGGCCGGGTCCGGCGTACTCGATCTCAGGACAGTCGAGTTCGGTCCCGATCCGCAGAATGTCGACGTGTCCCTGGGTATCGGCGACCTCGACATCCTGGTGCCGCCGGGAGTGTCGACGCGTGTCACCGGCCATCTCGGACTTGGCGACGTGACGTTTTTCGGCGACAAGCAGGAGGGCGTCGACATCGACATCGAAAGTGCCGAGAGCAACACGCCGCAATTGATCATTCATCTCCGGCTCGGAGCCGCAGGAGTAAAGGTGCGCCATGAAGCGTCATGAATTCGACATCACGTCCTTCGTCAGCGGCGTGATCTTCCTCGCCGTGGCCGTCGCGTTCATCGTCGACGAGCGGACCGACACCTCGGTCAACCCGCGGTGGGTGCTGCCGCTGGTGCTGGTGGGCATCGCGCTCGCCGGCCTGCTCGCGACGGTGCAGCGCACCCGAGCGCCACTCGCAGCATCAACACCAGAGGTCCTGCCCAGCGCAGAGCCCGCATCGGCGGCCATGCGCGGACAGGGTGGTGATGCCGCCGCCGGAGACGACGCAGGCTCAGGCCTTGGGAGCGAGCTTGAGTAGCACTTCGAGTACGCCGTCGTCCCCGGTCTGGGCGGGCCCGAAGCTTGGATTGTCGATACCGAAATCGGCGAAGACGATCGGGATCTGCGCGGTCACGTCGAAGCCGGCAGCCGACTTCTGACCGGTGACGGTGAAGGCCACCGACTTCGTCTTTCCGTGCAGCGTCAGGTCTCCTGTCGCCTTGGCGGTGAACTGCTTTCCGGCAACAGCTTCGGCCGGTACGCCGATCGGGTCCGTCGAGGTGAATGTCGCCTTCGGGAAGCTGGACGTGTCCATGATGCGGCCCTGGAATTGGTTGTCCCGCTGGTTCCTGTCGCTCTTGACGGTGGTCATGTCGACCTCGAACTTGGCGCCCGTCACGGTATTGCCCTCGACCGTGACGTCACCGGTCACATCGTTGGTGCGGCCGACAGCGTCGGCCTTCTGGCCGAAGAGGGTCTCCTTCACGCGGTAGCCCGCGACGCTTTCCGCCGCTACCGCCCACGTGCCGTTCAGTGAGCCGGCCCTTGCAGGTGCCGCACTAGAAGTCGCCGTGTCCAGCGTCAGCTTCGCGGGCGCCTTGCCCTCCACGACGTGGATGTAGAACCAGGGCGCGCCGACCAGCACTACGACCAGCGCTGCTACACCGCCAATGACCCGCTTTGAGGACAGGTCACGCAGGCGCCGGGGGGCCCGATCAGGTTGCTGACTTGGAAGCATCCGCAGATGGTTTCACTTGGTCCGGCGCGAACCTGCTGAAGTTGCTCTTGAGCTTGGTCTCGTCCACGACATCGGCAACGTTCGCCTTGTCACCCGCGCCGAGCGCCCGCAGGTCGACCGCGTCGTTGACGGCGATGCTGGTGATGCCGTCGCGGCCCGCGTTGACGAGCGTGTCCTTGTCGACTGCGTACGACCGGCTGAAGCCGTCAGCGCTCTTGACGGTGATCGAGGTCGCGGTGACCGCGGTTGCCGTGCCGCGCTGGATCTGGATGGTCTGGTATCCGCCGCCCGGCTTGGGTGTCACGAACTCACCGTGCAGCACACCGCCCCCTATGCCTTTCATTCCGCCGGGGCCGTGACCTTCGAAGTTCGCGCCGCCGCGCCGCGGGAAGCGCTTGCCATCCGGGCCTGCCAGCCCTGGCGCCGGTGCCTCCGGCGCTGTGGCGGACGGGGTTGCTGACGGGGTCGCCGACTGCGCTTGCGCTGCCGGGGTCAGCGCGGTGCGCGCGGACGACTTCGCGTTGGTAGCCGCGGCGATCCCGACGACGCCGAAGACGACACCGCCGGCGAGACAGGCGGTCCCGATTGCGAGGCCACGACCGCGGCCGCGCGCAGTTCCCGGCTCAGTTCCCGCGGAGAGCAGTTCCGGCTCGGCTGCTGGCGTGTTCGGCCACTGCTCGGTCATCGACGTCGCTCCTTCCGCGATACGTGCCGTTGCACGCATCTGCTGACAAAAGAGTCGACGACGTACCTGTGAGCAGCCTGTGAAAAGCATCCGAGGTGACTGCACACGTGGGAGAGCTTCCGTGACTTTGACGAACTTTCAGCAAGTTCACAGGAAGCGTCCAGTGCCGCCACAGCAGCCCCGGCGACAGTCCTGTACATGACCGACAACGACTACACCCCAGTAACCCCATCGCCCTTCGGCACCGAGACGCTGGTCGACGCGCCGACGGAGGAGCTCCGAATGAGTCCTCCTCCACCCCCGCCGGCTGCCCACTCCGGTGACTTCCTCTTCCCGTACGACGCCCCGCGCAGCA
>JBDTYE010000007.1:0-30293 GCA_040005895.1 Actinomycetota bacterium
ACCGCGTCGCGCCCGGCCGGGTCTGGTGTGCGCCCGACCGGGTCTGGTCTGCGTGGTGCCGACGCGGGCGGTCGACCTGGCCGAAGCGGCTCATCCGGGCACACAGGTGCAGTGCGGCCAGCCGGTAGTGGTGATCGTGCTGGGACGTCGTACAGCCGCTCTTCGACCTCGAGTTCGTCGCGCGATTTCGGATCGGGCCCTCGATCGTCTGCGTCCCGCGGCGGCTATGCCGGCGCTGGTGTGGCTCGTCCGGAACCCCGTCGCGATCGGCCGGTCGAACCGGTCCTGCCCGCGGAGGCAACGCCGGCGCTGCTCGACACCGATGTGCGCCGTGAGTTGAACAGTCTCGCGCCGGACAACGCGACGCGGGTGGGCGCGCACTTGGCGGCTGCTGGTCTCCTGCTCGCAGACGATCCGGCGAAGGCGTATGCGCACGCAAACTTCGCCAAGGCGCTAGGCGGCCGGATCGGGGTCGTCCGCGAAGCTGCCGGTATCGCGGCATACCACGCGGGAGAGTACGCCGCGGCGTTGGCCGAGCTTCGCGCAGCTCGGCGCATCACCGGTGACTTCTCGCAGCTTCCGTTGATGGCCGACTGCGAGCGGGCTCTCGGCCGGCCGGAGCGCGCGCTGGCGATGCTCAATGATCCGGACGCCAAGCGGCTGCCCAAGAACAGCGCAGTCGAACTGGCGATCGTCTGCTCCGGCGCACGACGCGACATGGGCCAGGCGGACGCCGCCGTGGTCGCCTTGCAGGGGCCGGACCTGGACTCTGATTCGGTCTCCGATTGGAGCGTCCGGCTCTGGTACGCCTACGCCGAGGCGTTGCTTGCCGCGAATCGCAACGCCGACGCTCGGCAGTGGTTCGAAGCAGTCGTGTCGATCGACGACGAGGAAGAAACCGATGCGCTGGAACGGCTCCGGGGCATCTGACCTCGACCGGGCGACGAAGCCACGCTCGAGAAGTCAGCTGCGCGCTGCGTCGCCCATCGGTACCGCGACTACGCCCTCTGTCCGGTCCAGCCACCGGTTGATGCCCGCGATATTGGCCGCGAATGAGTTGAGGCGCTCGAACTTCTCGTCGAGGTCGGGGTCCATGCGGATGGCCGCGTAGCGGTCGGCGGTACGGCGGCGTACCGCGTCCACGGCATGGTCCAGGTCGAGCCCGTCGGTGCGGGCGTCGCGGACGAGTTCGACCCAGAGGCGCAGTTCTTCCACTGACCTGTCGAGAATCTCGTCGACGTGCTGCACGGGACCGTAGTGGCTGAACAGCAGCCGCCGCGGGCGCATGGCACGGAAGAGTTCGATCGAGGCGACTGCGACGTCCAGATCGAAGTCGGGCGGCGGTGTCGCGGGTCGGACGATGTCGGCTTCGGGGACGTAGATGCCAGCGGCGTCGCCGACGTATAGATCGCCCGACTGGTCATCGAGCAGCGCGATGTGGTGCTTGGCGTGACCCGGGGAGTAGCGCACCTGCATGGTCCGGCCGGCACCGAGATCGAGCACAGCCGACTCGCCGACCGCGCGGATCCGCGCCGCCTCGGTAGGCAGCAGTTCACCGAAGACGTCGTCCATGGCGCTGCCGTACACGCGGCGGGCGCTGGCCAGCAGGCGGGCTGGCGCCACGAGGTGCGCCGCCCCGAGTTCGTGGACCACGATTTCGGCGTTGGGGTAGATCCGGGCGATGTCCCCGACTCCGCCCGCATGATCGAGATGGATGTGCGTGACGACGATCGTTGCGAGGTCGTCCGGTCCGATTCCGTGCGACTCCAGTGCGGCCCGGACGGTGGGCGCAGATCTGGCAGTGCCCGTCTCGATGAGCGCCGGCCGGTCGCCGAGGATGAGATAGCCCGCGGTGATCCCGTCATACCCGGCCATCCTGGTGTCGATGAGATGGATGTCGTCACCGAGGGCGACCGTCATCTGGTCGCCGGCAGCCGATTTGCTGGAGTTATCCACCGTTTGGTCCCGTCCACGTCACGGTGCGCTTCGCGCGTCCATCCTAGGTCTGGGGCCGGAGTCACCGGCAGCTGAGAGGAGGAGTCGATGATGGCGGCAAAGGTACTGGCCGAGGAGATGCCGGCGGGGGGTCTGGTCGCAATCGGCGATCATCGCAACGAGGTGTTGCTGGTGGGTCGATTGACCGCGGCAGCGGAGGAGCGGGAACTGCCCAGTGGCGACGCTCTGGTGAGTTGGCGGATCGTCGTCGACCGGCCACCCTCGCAGCGCACGGATGGTCGCCGGGCTCCGACCGTTGACGCACTCGACTGCATCACGTGGCGCAAGTCGGTTTCGCGCTCAGTGCTGGGCTGGCACGTCGGAGACACGATCGAGGTGTCGGGTGCGCTGCGCCGCCGGTTCTGGCGCGGTGAGCGCGGTCCCGTGAGTCGCACGGAGGTCGAGGTGATCCGGGCGCGCCGCATCGCCAAGGCGAGTTGATGGCCGCTCCCGGCCGCCGCCTGGATCAGGCCGGCGGTGATCAGCCGGCGTCGAAGGTCCGGATGACGAAGCCGGTGCGGGGCTTGGGGGTGAAAAGCGTGGACTTGCGGGGCATTCGTTCGCCGCTGTTGGCGACGGCGATCACCGCTTCGACGGGCGTGGGGTTGAGCAGCAGTGCCGTGCCACCCACAGCCCGGGCGGCTGCCTCGGCAGCCGGCGCATCATGCCGGTAGTCGACGGTTGTCTCGTCGTCCGTGAGCCCCCAGATAGCGCGGATGAGGACGTGATGCGCGGCGGAGACGTCGAGACCGCGCCAGGCCGCTGACTGCTGAGCCGGCAGGTGCGCCGCGACGAAATCGGCCGGCGCGTCCGACAGCAGCCAGCGGCTTTGGCCATCGGATACCACGAAAGCAGCACCAGCCTTGCCAGCAGTCGCCAGTGATTCGAGTGCGTCGTCCAGTGAGCCGTCCAGCGGTCGCGCCGTGTAAACCGGTGATGCAAGCCGGACGGCTTCGTTCGCGGCAAGGGTGGGCATCACGCGGTGGATTGCGTGCACCTGCGGTCCGAAAGCAGTGGCGTCGACGAGGAATGTCAGGCCGAAGTCCCAGGGCCCGTTGCCGTGCCCCGCGGCGTGCTCTTCCGCCTGGTGCTGCAGGTAGTTGGCGTAGCGGTGGTGGCCGTCCGCGATGGTGGCCCGGCGGGTGAGTAGATCCCCGGCGATCGCGGCGAGCACGTCCTCGTCGGAGATCGCCCAGAGGCGGTGTTCGATGCCATCAGCGGTTCTTGACACCGCGATCGGCGGGTGAGCGCCGACGTCGCTGACCGCCGCGGACGCAGCGCCGCCGCCGTCGTACACCAGGAAGATCGGCTCGGTGTTGGCTTGCGTCGCCTTCGTGAGCAACAGCCGGTCGCTGACAGGGCCGGCCATGGTGTTCTCGTGCGGGAGGATGATCCCGGCGTCCGGCTGGACGAGCGCGACAGCACCCAGCAGGCCGCGCTGGATGTGGCTGCCCTCGCGCATCTCGTAGACGTAGATTGCCGGCTCGTCGTCGAGCTTCAGGGCCCCTGACGCGCGCCATTGCTCGAGCAGCCTCGCCGCGCCGACATAACGGCTCTCAGCGCCGGACTCCGGGCCGCGTGGCAGGATGATCCGAACGACGTTGTGCTCGCTAGCTGCCTCGTAGCCTGCGAGTTGCTCGTCGTCGATGACGTCGTACGGCGGTGAGGTGACGTCGGCCAGCTGGCCGGCGACCGATTCGTCGAAGCGCAACGCACGGAACGGAGCGAGGACAAGACCCCTGGGACGGGGGACATCAGTAGGCGAAGTCATGGCGGAGATCGTAACGGGGGAATACACGCTCCCCGGCACCGGGGACAAGCCCCAAACCGCGACCTGGCCGAAACTGCGAGGAGGCGTGCGATCAGCGACTACGACGGCTACGACGACGACGAGCACCCTCGCCGCCCATTTGACGATGCACCGCCACCACCGCCGGACATCGCGCCGCAGGGCGAGGTCTACGACTGGTACGTGCGCGGCATGGAGCTACTCGAGAGCGGCAACGTGCACGCCGCCGTCGAGTTGCTCGGGCATGCAGCGCGCTCCGAACCGGAGTCGCGGCAGGTGCGCGAGGCGCTCGCCCGCGCCCAGTTCGACGCGGGCCTCTACGTCGAGGCCAAGGAAAGTTTCGAATACATCGTCGCAGTCAATCCCGCCGACGATTACGCGCAGTTCGGTCTTGGCCTGGCCGCCGCACGAACCGGCGACTTCGCCGCTGCCGTCGAACACCTGCAACTCGCCGCCGCGATGCGTCCCGACATCACGCACTACACGACGGCGCTGCGCGGGGCTCGCGCCACTCTCAACGCCAACAAGTGACCGCGCGCGGACACGAGCTCAGCTCCTCCGCTGATGCGCTCAGCCGGGCGTATGACGCGGCCCTGCTCGATCTCGACGGTGTCGTCTATCGAGGCACGCAAGCGGTCGCACATGCGGCCCAGGCGTTGCGCGCCGCCGAAGCGGAAGGCATGCGCCTGACATTCGTGACCAACAACGCCTCGCGCACGCCCGAAGAGGTGGCGGCTGTGTTGCGCGGCGCCGGAGTCGACGCGGATCCGGCCGAGGTGGCGACATCGGCTCAAGCTGCCGCCCGGTTGCTGGCAGACCGGCTGGAGCCGGGCGCAGCCGTTCTTGTCGTCGGCACGAACGGCCTCCGGCAGGCGGTCAAGGAGGCCGGGCTCACACCGGTCGACTCGGCTGAGGCCGCACCCGCCGCTGTCGTCCAGGGCTTCAGCGACCGGACGACCTACGCGATGCTCGCTGAGGCTGCGGTCGCCATCGGCGCGGGCGCGCTGTGGGTCGCTACCAATCTCGACTCGACGATTCCATCGGCACGAGGCCTGCTGCCAGGAAACGGAGCGCTCGTGGCCGCCCTCTCGTTGGCTACCGGGCAGACGCCGCTGGCCGCGGGAAAGCCGCAACGGCCGCTGCATGACGAGGCGGTACGCCGCACCGGAGCCACCCGTCCGCTGGTCGTCGGGGACCGCCTCGACACCGACATCGACGGGGCCATCGCTGTGGGCGCCGACAGCCTGCTCGTGCTCACCGGCGTTTCTTCGCTCCTGGACGTGGTCCGGCTGCCCGCCGGCCGCCGGCCGTCGTACGTCGGCGAGGACCTGCGGGCGCTGCTCGAGCCACATCCACTGGTCGAGATCGATGCCGATTCGGCTACCTGTGGACCTGCCACTGCAGTGCTCGAGGCCGGTGTCATTACGGTGCAGGCCGGCGGGTCCGCCACGGCTGCCATCCGGGCCACGTGCGCTCTGGGCTGGGCCGCCACCGACCGCGACATTGCCATTTCAGCGATCGGCGGCGCGCACAGCGATGGGCCTGTCGGCGCCCCCGCGCACGGCAAGCAGGTGATGGACCGCAGTGGGGCGGGGGCCACATGAGGATCGAAGCGGGTAGGTTCGTCTACAACAGTTCGACGCGCAAGTCAGCGCTCGGCGCTGCATCGCAGCGCCGCCGAAAAACCCTTGGGAGATCATCCATGGTGCGCGACAGTGTCAAGAACTACGTTTCCCTCGCATCCGGCCTCACCGAGCTCACTCGCGAGCGCGCAATCAGCGCGGCAGAAGCCCTCGTGGCGCAAGGCGAAGCGGCCAAAGACCAGGTGACTGCGCTGGCGGAGGAACTCCTCGTCAGCAGCAAGAGCAACCGCGAGGCGATCGCTGCGCTCGTCCGTGTCGAAGTCGATCGGACCGTTGCGCGACTCGGTTCTGCGCGGACGGACGACGTGTCGGCGCTGTTCCGAAACCTCGAATCGGCGTTCCGGGAGACCGCAGCCAGGGCGGCTGACGCCGTTCATGAGGTCGCTGTCGGCCTGGGCCTGGTCGAGCCGAGCCCAGCCGCCAGCTCTTCGGCGACACCGTCAGGTTCGGCTCGTGTTGCTCCGGCGTCCTCGGCCGGCGCCGCGACGAAGGAGCCCAGTAAGGCGCCCGCCGGCAAGTCCGCGGCGCCCGCGAGGAAGCCGGCGAAAGCGGCGCCCGTGAAGCGCGCGGCCGCGGCCCGCAAGACGTCGAAGCCGGTGCTGCCGGCGACCGCAAAGGCCCGCGCAGCCGCGAAGTCCGCGCCTGCGAAGTCCGCAGCCGCGAAGCCCGCGCCCGCCAAGTCTGTGCCCAGGAAACCTGCGCGAGCGAACGCGGCCACGGCGACGCCGGCCAAGGCTGCGGGAGCCAAGGTTCCCAGAACGAAAGGCACTCCCGCCAAACCGACTTCCGCGAACGCAACTCCGGCGAAAGCAGCGAGGGCTCGGGCGACGAAACGCACGCCGCCGGCGCCGTGACTCCTCAGGGCGCTGAAGGCGAGGTCGAGGAGCCTGCGGCAATCCGCCAGGTCCGCTCGGCGCAGCGGCGACTCGGCGAGCTGGACGAACTGCCGGTGGCCGCGCACATCGAGACCTATGACGCGGTGCACGCAGTTCTGCAGGACGCGCTGGCCGCGCTCGACGAGGCCTGAACCGAGGTGGTCAGGCGGGCCCGCCTGGACGCGGAGCTGGTCCGCCGCGGACTGGCCCGCAGCCGGGAGCACGCCGCCGATGCGATCGCGGCCGGCCGAGTCCGGATCGGTGGGCAGGTGGCGACGAAGGCGGCTACCGCAGTCGAACCCGGCGTGCCGCTGCTCGTCCTGGGCGAGTCGGGGGAGGAGTGGGCGTCCCGCGGCGCGCACAAGCTGCTGGGCGCGCTGGCCGTCTTCGCCGGGCTGGGCGGCGTACCGCTCGAGGGGGCGCGATGCCTCGATGCGGGAGCGTCGACCGGTGGCTTCACGGACGTCTTGCTGCGGCGTGGGGCGCGTGAGGTGGTCGCGGTCGACGTCGGCTACGGCCAACTGCTGTGGCGGATCAGGAATGATGATCGCGTCACGGTCTTCGACCGCACCAACGTGCGCAACCTGGATGCCGATTCCATCGGCGGGCCGGTCGACATCGTCGTTGCCGACCTTTCGTTCATCTCGCTGTCGATCGTCCTGCCGGCCTTGTCAGCCTGCGCGACCGAAACCGCCCACTACCTGCTCATGGTGAAGCCGCAGTTCGAGGTCGGCCGGGAGCGCCTCGGCCAGGGCGGCGTCGTACGCGATCCGCTGCTGCGCAGGCAGGCGGTGCGGGCGGTCGCCGGGGCGGCGTACGACGCCGGGCTCGGGGTGCTCGGGGTCACAGCGAGCCCGTTGCCCGGTCCGGCCGGTAACGTCGAATACTTCTTGTGGCTGCGCGCCGGCGCGGCTGCACTGGAAGACTGGGCACTCGACGCCGCCGTGGAGGCTGGACCCTCATGACCGCACGCACCATGTTGCTCGTCGTGCACACCGGACGCGATGCGGCACTGAAGGCGGCCAACGAAGCGGCGTTGCAGTTGCGCGACGGCGGGGTGACGGTGCGGGTGCTCGCCGACGATCACGAAAGTCTGGCGATTCCCGAGTCCGTCGAAGTGCCCGAGGGCGACGACCCTGCTGCTGGCGCCGAGATCGTGCTGGTGCTCGGCGGCGACGGGACTCTGCTGCGGGCAGCCGAAGTCGCCCGCGCCGCCAAGGTGCCTGTGCTCGGCGTCAACCTGGGGCACGTCGGGTTCCTGGCGGAGGCAGAGCCCGACCGGCTCGAGGCGGTCGTCGATCACGTGTTACGGCGCGACTACTCCGTCGAGGAAAGGATGACGATCGACGTCACCATCAGCAGCGGGGGCGCGCAGATCTACTCGGGCTGGGCTCTCAATGAGGCTTCGGTCGAAAAGGCGGCCAGGGAGCGCATGGTCGAGCTGATTGCGGAGGTCGACGGCCGTCCGCTTTCTCGCTGGGGCTGCGATGGTCTGGTCCTCGCGACCCCGACCGGTTCGACTGCGTACGCCTTCTCTGCGGGCGGCCCGATCGTCGCCCCTGAAGTCGAGGCGCTGCTGCTGGTGCCCATCAGCGCGCACGCTGTTTTTGCCAGGCCGTTGGTGGTCGGGCCGAAGTCGGTCATTGCCGTAGAGGTGCTGCCGGGCGCCGGCGGTGCCGTGCTGTTCTGCGACGGGCGGCGCACTTTCGCGATGCCGGCGAGCGCGCGGGTCGAGGTGCGCAAGGGCCGCCAGCCGGTGCTGCTCGCCCGGGTGCATCCGGCGCCGTTCAGCGAACGTCTCGTGGCGAAGTTCGATCTGCCGGTAGACGGTTGGCGCGGCCGGTCCACATAAGGGCGCGGCAGCCAGGAACAGTCTCCGGTACGCCGTAGCATCGGGCCATGCTCGAAGAAATAAGGATCAGCGGACTCGGCGTCATTGCGGACGCCGTGGTGGAGCTGCACCCGGGACTGACTGTGGTCACGGGCGAGACCGGTGCCGGCAAGACGATGGTCGTCCAGAGCCTGAGCCTGCTGTTCGGGGGACGGTCCGACGCAGGCCTGGTGCGGCTCGGCTCGGCGCGGGCGGGTGTCGAGGGCACGCTTCGGGTCGACGGCGAGAGTCCGGCCGCCCAGCGCGTGCTCGAAGCCGGCGGTGTGGTCGAGGACGGAGAGTTGCTGCTGGCGCGAACCACGACGGCCGAAGGGCGGTCGCGGGCCCACGCGGGCGGCCGTGCAGTGCCGGTTTCGGTGCTGTCCGAGCTCGGTGAGGGCCTGTTCGCGCTGCACGGTCAACACGACCAGCAGGCGCTGGTCGGCCAGGCCGAGCAGCGCGCGGCCTTGGACCGCTTCGCGGGAACGTCCGTTGGTGCGCCGCTCGCCGACTATCGCGCCGGCTTCAGGCGCTGGCGGGAGGTGACCGACGAGATCGACGTGCGCGCCGGCGAACGCCGCGACCGCGCGCTCGAGGCAGACGCGCTGCGGTTCGGACTCGAGCAGATCGAAGCCGTCGGACCGGTCGCGGGGGAGGACGCCGCACTGGCGATCGAGGCCGAACGACTCGGCAACGCCGAGGACCTCGGCGCGGGCGCGCGGGCCGCGCACGAGGCCCTGGTCGCCGACCCGGGTTCCGACGAGCCGCTTGATGCCACGCTGCTCATCGCGCAGGCGCGGCGGGCGATAGCCGCGAGTGCCGCGCACGACCCGGCCCTGGCCGAGCTCGGTGGGCGGCTCGCCGAGATCAGCTATCAGCTTGCAGACGTCGCGGCCGACCTGGCGTCGTACGCCGATTCGGTTGACGACGACCCCACCCGGCTGGCCGCCGTCAACGAGCGGCAGGCGGCCCTGGGTGGGTTGGGACGCCGCTACGGTCCAGACCTCGACGCGGTGCTGGCCTGGGCGGGCGCCGCGGCCATCCGCCTACTCGACCTCGACAGCGATGACGAGCGCCTGGCGCAACTGACCGCGGAGCAAGCCGCGCTGCTGACCGAACTGACCCGGCTCGCGGCCCAGGTCAGTTCCGCACGGACCGAGGCCGGCCTGGATTTCGCGGCGCGGGTGAGCGCCGAACTCGAGGCGCTGGCCATGCCGGAGGCGAGCATCACGGCGGCCGTCAGGCAGGAGGAGGTCACCGCGGGCGGGCTGCAGATCGGCGACCGGCTGGTCGCCTTCGGCGCCGACGGCATCGACACGGTCGAGCTGCTGCTCACCGCCCACGCCGGCGCGCCCGAACGCCCGCTGCACCGCGGCGCGTCGGGCGGCGAGCTCTCCCGCGTGATGCTGGCCGTCGAGGTCGTCTTCGCCGAGGCCGACCCGGTGCCGACGATGGTCTTCGACGAGGTCGACGCGGGGGTCGGCGGGCGGGCGGCGGTCGAGATCGGCCGGCGGCTGGCGCAGCTGGCCCGCACGCACCAGGTGATAGTGGTGACGCACCTGCCGCAAGTCGCGGCGTACGCCGACCGGCACCTGGTCGTGCGCAAGTCCGGCGACGGCAGCGTCACTTCCAGTGACGTCATCACCCTCGACGACGACGGCCGGGTCCGCGAGCTGTCCCGCATGCTGGCCGGGCTCGAGGACAGCGCGATGGCACGCGGGCACGCCGAGGAACTCCTCGCCGCGGCCGCTGCGGGCAGGCCGGACTAAGCAGCCTTCAGGTGCCGTCGCGCAGGTCCGCCGGCGGCTGCGAACTGAAACTGATATCGCTGAAGCGCACGTCGCAGTGCTCGCCTCTGGGTGACTGTGCGACGAAGCCGACCCGCACCGGCGCCATTGTGCCGAGTGCGAAGTGCCGCACGAATGTC
Source organism: Actinomycetota bacterium (assembly GCA_040005895.1). Classification (GTDB taxonomy): domain Bacteria; phylum Actinomycetota; class Actinomycetes; order BP-191; family BP-191; genus JBDTYE01. Next base: position 10,100 of record JBDTYE010000007.1, read on the forward strand.
CAGGTCCGGCCGTCGGCGCCGGCGTGGAAGGCGTACGCCGTGCCGGTGCGCGAGATGCGCAGCCAGTGGCTCGAGCCGTCGACGACGTAGGCGTTGGCGTCGTCCGACGTGCCGCGGGTTATCACGGAGACCACCATCGGCTCCCGCTGGGGCGAGAACTCGAAGCACACCTTCGCCCACAGGTCCGGCGCCGAATACAGCAGCAACGCGCCGGCGTCGAAGTCGGCCGCGAAGTCGACCTCGACGCGGGCCACGAGCGCGAAGTCACCCGTCGGCGTACCGAGCAACCGCGGTGCGTTGTCGACCGCCGCATTGCCGCCCGGATCGACGAACATGTCGGTGAGCCGCCCGGCCGAGACCGCGAGCGCTGACACGCCGTCGGTGCTGTGGCCGGCCGCAGGCACGGCCCATTCGAGAGGGAAGGGAATTGCGGTGAGCGGCACGTCGGGCTGCATGCGCAGATGCTATCGATCACCGGCGGCGAAACACCGCATGCGGACATTGGCGGGGCGTCTGGCAGGATCAACGCCGTGAGGCTCGCGAGCGGTCGCCGCAGCCGGCAGGCGGGACTGCCCGGTGTCACCGGCGTTGCGAAGCTCGATCACCGCACCAAGAACCTCACCAAGCGGCTGAAACCCGGACAAATCGCAATTGTCGACCACGCCGACATCGACCGCGTGAGCGCGGAGGCGCTGGTTAGCGGCCGCGCCGCTGCCGTCGTCAACGCGGCGATCAGCACCTCCGGCAGGTATCCCAACCTCGGCCCGGAGATCCTGCTGGCAGCGGGCATTCCCATCATTGACGGGGTGGGTCAGGAGATCTTCGAAAGGGTTCGCGACGGAGATCGACTGCGCGTGTTCGGTGGCGATGTGTTCAGGGGCGCCGACCGGATCGCGACCGGAACTGCGCTGACAGCCGATCTCATCTCCGCACAGATGGCCGAAGCCCGGGCAGGTATGTCCGAGCAGCTGGAGGCATTCGCGGAGAACACGATGGACTACCTGCGCCGCGAACGCGACCTGCTCTTCGACGGAATCGGCATCCCGGAACTGCGTACCCCCATCGACGGCCGACATGTGCTGATCGTCGTGAGGGGCTACAACTACCGGACAGACCTGTCCGCGCTACGACCTTACATCCGCGAGTACCGGCCGATTCTCATGGGGGTCGATGGAGGAGCCGACGCCCTCCTCGACGCCGGGTACCGGCCCGACATCGTCGTTGGCGACATGGACTCGATTTCTGAGAAAGCGCTGCGCAGTAGCAAGGAAATCGTCGTACACGCCTATGCGGACGGGCAGGCGCCGGGGCTGAAGCGGGTTGTCGACCTGGGACTTGAAGCGGTGGTCTGCCCGGCTGCCGGCACCAGCGAGGACGTCGCCATGCTGCTCGCGGACGAGTGCGGCGCGACGCTGATTGTCGCTGTCGGCTCGCACGCGACCCTGATCGAATTCCTTGACAAGGGCCGCGCGGGCATGGCTTCGACGTTCCTCACCCGGTTGCGTGTCGGCGGCAAGCTGGTCGACGCCAAGGGGGTCAGCAGGCTTTACCGCAGCCGTATCCAGACCAGGTCCCTGGTCCTGCTGGTACTCGCCGCCCTGGTGACGATCGCGACCGCTGTTTCCATCTCACCGGCCGGACAGCTTTCGGCGCGGCTGTTCGCCAGTACCTGGAGCGACTTCGCGCGATGGCTCGGGCACCTGGCCCGATAGCCTTACGCAATGGTCGACTTCCGCTATCACCTCGTGTCGATCGTGGCCGTATTCCTTGCCCTCGCAGTCGGCATCGTGCTCGGCACCACCTTCATCAATGGCCCGCTCTTCGACACGCTCAACAACAAGGTCAACTCCCTCACCAACGACCGCAAGACGCTGCGCTCTGGCAACGACGACCTCAACAAGCGGTTGGCTGACCAAGCCAAATTCGGCAAGGCCGTGCTGCCGTTCGCGGTGGGGGGCCGCCTCGCCAACGAGAGCGTGCTGCTGGTGTCGACCGCGGACGCGCCGGGCGACCTGCGTGACTCGTTGGCGCGCGCTCTTGTCGCGGCGGGGGCCAAGGTCGCAGGCCGTGTCCAGCTGACGAAGAAGTTCGCGGATCCCACCCAGGCTGATGTCCTCGAACAGGTTGCCCGCGACGCTGTCAACGGTGGTTCGACCGGGGACGCAGGTTCACCGCTGCAGCATGCCGCCAACCAGTTGGCAATCGCCGTGGCGACACCGACGCGCAACAGCCCGGAGGCGGTGGGTCCGAACGCGGAAACGCAACGGATCCTCTCCGGGTTCGAGGCGGCCGGTCTGATCAAGGTTGATGGCGACGTGCCGGTGCGGCGTTCCATCGTCATCGTCGTCTCCGGGGTTCCGGCCGCCAAGGACAGCGCCGGCCGGGACGATCAGGTGCGCGCTGGCAACGAGGTGATCGGCGCACTGGCAAGGCAGGCAACGGCAGTCGTAGCGGTGACGCCGTCAGGTGGCGCAGAGGCGGGCGGCGTTCTGTCCAGCCTGCGCCGCGACGAGAACCTGGCGCCCCACGTGAGTTCTGTCGACGACGCCGATACCCCGGCCGGGGAGGTGGCGGTCATCCTGGCCGTCGTCGAGCGGTTGCGAGCTGCCGAGTTGGTCGACGAGCGCCGCGCCGCGGGACACTACGGCGACGGACCAGGTGCCAGCAAGCCACTGCCGGACCTGGCCGACATCTCGTGACAGCGGCGTTGCGGCTTACCTTGATCGGAGCCGCAGCGGTGTGCTCGGGTGCATCCTGGCGGGCCCTGCGGCGTACGCCGCTCGTGCTCGCCCCGACGTGGCTCCGGAGTAATTACCGGGGGCGCAACGTCTCATTGCTCGGCGGACCGGTCGTCGTGGTCACCGCACTGGCCGGCTGCGTTGCGGCAGCGGCATTGGGAACCGCAGCGACGCGACGTACCGCCATTGCCTGTGTCGTGGCGCTCGCTGCTGCGGGCGCGGCGGGGATCTACGACGACCTGCGCGGTGATGACGGCACGCGCGGGCTTGCCGGGCACCTGAGCGCACTTCTGCGCGGCCGCCCGACGTCCGGCGCGCTGAAGGTGGGTGCCCTCGCGGCGAGCGGGCTTGGTGCCGCGGTCATCATGTCCCGCGGCCTGTCCTGGCGGGCGCTTGCGGATGGGGCACTGATCGCCGCCAGCGCCAACCTGACCAACCTCTTCGACCTGCGTCCGGGACGGGCTGGGAAGCTGGCTGCGGCCGGTTTCGCCGTCGTCCTGGGTATCGGGTCCGCGGCGATCGCACCGATCGCCTGGTGCGCCGGCGCCGCGCTAGGAACCCTGCCTGGCGACGTACGCGAGGAACTGATGCTCGGTGATGGCGGGGCGAACGCCGTCGGGGCAGCCCTGGGCGTCGGCCTGGTCGTGGTGCTCTCCCAGCCGGCTCGCGTCGTTGTCCTCTGCACTCTGGTTTGCCTCACGCTGCTCAGCGAAAAGGTGAGCTTCAGCCGCGTGATCGACCGGTCACCGCCGCTGCGCTGGCTCGACGGGCTCTGGCGAGCCGACGGCGAACGGCCGGCCGCGGCATGAATTCCGCCGCCTCGCACGAGAAGCAGGCACCCGCATCGCCGGCCGCCGCGCGGATCGGTCGAACTGCCGCGACGATTGCGGTGGTGGCGGTCGCCGCGCGCTTCGTCGGCGTGCTCCGCGTCTTCACCCAGGCCAGCGCGATCGGCGCCAACTCGCTGGGCAACACCTACATCTCCGCCAACAAGATTCCCAACATCGTCTTCGACGTCGTGGCCGGCGGCGCCCTTTCCAGCGTCGTGATCCCGGTTCTGGCCCGGCCGATGGCCGAAGGCGATGACGCGACCACCCGGCGTACGGCTTCGGCGTTGCTGACCTGGACGGTCCTGGGACTCGTTCCGCTGAGCGCGCTGGGAATGCTGCTCAGCCGGCCGCTGATGTCCGCGCTGTTGTCGGGCGTCCGGGATTCAGCGCAGCGGCATGTTCAGGTCGACGTGGGCGCGCGGATGCTCGTCGTGTTCATGCCGCAGGTCGTGTTGTACGGCGCCGGGATCGTGTTGACCGGCGTGCTGCAGGCGCACCGCCGGTTCCTCGCGCCGGCGCTGGCGCCGCTGCTGTCCAGCCTCGTTGTGATTGGCGCGTATCTCGCGTACGCCGCGCAGGCGCACGGCGCCCACTCGATCGCCTCGCTGAGCCGGGCCGAAGAACTCACGCTCTCGCTCGGCACGACTCTGGGGGTCGCGGCCCTGACGCTGCCCCTGCTGGTGCCGACGCGCCGGCTCGGCCTGCATCTGCGCCCGACTCTGCGCCTGCCGGCGGAAGCGGGAAGGCAGATCCGCCGCCTCGCCCTCGCCGGGGCCATCGGGCTCGGCGCACAGCAGCTCGCGACTGGCGTCGTGATCGTGCTCGCCAACCGCCTCGATGGCGGGCTCGTCGTCTACGAACTCGCGTGGACGCTGTTCATGGTGCCGTGGGCGGTGCTCGCGGTGCCGATCGCGACGAGTGTGTTTCCCGAACTGACCGCGTCAGCCGCGGCCGGCGACGACGCTTCCTACACGGATTCGACGTACGCCGCTCTTCGCGCTGTCATGGTCGTGATGCTGCTCGCCGGCGCGGTTCTCGTTGCCGCGGCCAGGCCGCTCGCCGATCTGCTGCTCACCCTCGCACCCGCACAGTCGGGCAGCGCCGGCGCCGCGGACCTCGGCCGCGCGATCGCCGGCTTCGCACCGGGACTGGTGGGATACGGACTCGTAGCACTGCTGACGCGGGCCGCTTACGCCAGACACGCGGGCAAAGCGGCTGCGATCTCGACCGCCGGTGGCTTCGCGGTCGCGGCTGTCGTCGATGTTGTCCTGGTCGGCGTGGTCCCGAGGCACTGGCTCGTCGCGGCCCTAGGCGCGGGCAACACTGTCGGCATGTCAGTGGCGGCCGCGGCGCTGTTGTGGTGGTTGCGCGGCGCGACTGAGGCTCTTCGCCCGCGGAGATTGCGCCGACTGGTCGTGGTCGGCTTCGCCGCGGCTGCCATCGGCTCGGGAGCAGGACGGCTGTCGGTCGCTGTGGCTCCAACCGGGGGAGCGGCGCGGGCCGCGCTGGCCGCAGTTGCCGCTATCGCCGTCACGATCGTCATCTTCATTGGCGTGTGCGCAGCAGGTTTGCGCCCGGAATTCGCGGCCATCGTCGGGCGACTACCGGGCCGGCGCGCGCTGACATGACGGACGGCGACGACGCAGCCCATTCGGCCGCTCAATCCGGCGCGGATGTCCTGCGCAGCATGAGTATTTGCCTGGTTCTCGGCAGCAGCGAGGGCGGCGTCGGCACCCATGTGCGGGTGCTGGCGGCACGGCTGGTCCGGCTCGGGGTGCAGGTCGTCGTCTATGGCCCGGCCGCGACACATGACCTCTTCGACTTCGCGTCGACCGGTGCACGCGTCGTGCCGCTGCCCGTCAATGCCGGTATCCGGCCGCTGGCCAACAGGCGCTCGGTCGCACTGCTCCGCGACCTGAGCGGGAGTGCCGACCTGGTGCACGCGCACGGCCTGCGCGCCGGCTTCGTCGCTGTCAGGGCAACCAGGCCGGGCATTCCGGTCGTCGTGACGTGGCACAACGCGGTGCTGGCCGGCGGTCCACGCCGGCTGCTTTTCGCCGCGATCGAGAAGCGCATCGCCCGGGGCGCGACTCTCAACCGGGCCGTTTCCTCTGACCTCTTGGCGCGGATCCACGATTTGGGCGGCGTCGGTGAGTTGGGGCCGATCGGGGCTACCCGGCTACGCGACTCGATGGTCCCGGTCCCACAAACCCGGAATGCGATCGGTGCCGGTGATCGGCCGTTGGTGCTCGCTGTCGGCCGACTGCACCCGCAGAAGGGTTTCGACCTGCTGGTCGAGGCAGCGTCACAACTCGCCGTCCGGCTTCCTAAACCGCTGGTTGCGATCGCGGGGGAGGGGCCGATGCGCCGGCACCTCGAGACCCGGATCCTGGCCTCCGGCGCGCCCGTGAAACTGCTCGGCCGGCGCGCGGACGTCGCCGAACTGCTGGCGGCGGCGGACGTCGTCGTCATGCCGAGCCGCTGGGAGGGGAGTCCGCTCGCGGCTCACGAGGCGATGCTGGCCGGCCGGCCGGTTGTCGCTACGGCAGTCGGCGGCCTACCCGATCTCGCTGCCGGTGGTGCATTGGACCTGGTGCCGGCGGGTGACGCCGCAGCGCTCGCCGCCGCGATCGCGCGCGTTCTTGACGACCGGTCGTACGCTGCCGGGCTGGCCGAGCGCGGGGCCCGTCGCGCGCTTTCGTGGCCGTCCGGCGAGGCCAGCGCCGATGCGGTGATCGCTCGCTATCGCGAGATCCTGACCCGATGAACCGTTTGCGGGCTATGGCCATTGTCGTGGTCGCGCTCTGCGTTGCGGCGCCACGGACCGCGCATGCCCAGCCGGAATCCACCGGCGCCGTCGTGGTGATCGGTGTACCTGCGCTGCGATGGGAGGACATCACCGACTCGGTTACGCCGGCCTTGTGGCGCCTAGCCGGCCGGTCGGCCATCGGTTCCTTGTCGGTCAGGGCGACGGATTCGGTGACGGTGCGCGCCGACGGCTGGGTCACGCTGGGAGCCGGCAACCGCGCGACCGGAAGTTCCGCAAACGCCGACCTGCCGTCATTTCCGGACGACGTCGGCGCACTGCGTGCCCGCAACGACTCGCTCGGACTCGACACTCACGTCGGCGCACTGGGGGATTCGCTGCGGGTGGCCGGGGTCAAGCGGTTCGCGTTCGGTCCCGGCGCGGCCGTCGCGCTTGCGGACAGCGACGGAGGCGGCGACGAGCAGCCGGGCTGGTTCAAAGGCTCGCAAGACATAAAGGACATCGAACTGATCGACGCCGTTGCCAACCACGACGTTGCCGTGATCGAAGCGCCACAGTTGCTGTTCGGTACGGGCCGCGCGGACCTCGCGGGCCTCGATTCCCTGGTGGCATCGGTCGAAGCAACGTTGACAGCGCAGGACACTCTGATCGTCGCCGGTGTCTCGGATCGCTCTGGAGAGGCGCCGCACCTGCGGGTCGCGATGGCGACCGGACCGTCGTACGCGGCGGGGCTGTTGCGTTCGGCGTCGACCAGGCGCGTCGGTTTCGTGCAGCTCATCGATCTCGCGCCCACGATCCTGGCGCTGAAAGGAGTTCACCCCAACGAGGCAATGGTCGGGAGGCCATGGACGCGGGTTGCCAGCACTGCGTCTTCGCCCGAGCGGATCAGCCGGCTCGTTGACGCCGACAGGGCCGCATCCGGCTACCGACGCTACGTGCTGCCGTTCTTCGTGTTGCTCTTCCTGGCGCAGCTGCTGATATACGCCGCAGCGTATTTCGCCCTTCGCTCCTCGCCGGGAACCTCGCGACGGTCCCGGGTGTTCGCCGTGACTCGGGGCGTCGCGCTGGTGTTTGCAGCCGTGCCGGTATCGACCTTCCTCGCACACCTCATGCCGTGGTGGCGGTACCCGATCGGCTACCTCCTCGCAGTCGTCGCCGCGATCAGCCTGGCCGTGTACGCCGTCGCGGCGGCCGGGCCGTGGCACCGGCGACCACTCGGGCCTGAGGGGTTCATCGCCGGACTCACCTTCGCGGTGATAGGCGTCGATCTCATGACGGGAGCCCGATTGCAGCTGTCGAGTCCGTCGGGCTACTCCCCAGTCGTAGCAGGGCGATTCGCCGGCATCGGCAATGTCGGGTTTGCGGTGTTCGCAACCGGTGCGCTGCTGTTCGCGGCCTACCTGTCTGCCAGGTCCAGTCGTCGTCGCGCCGCGATGATCGTGGTCGGCGTTGGCGTCGTCGCGGTCGTTGTCGACGGCAACCCGCTGTGGGGCAGCGACTTCGGCGGCGTGCTCGCGTTGGTTCCCGCGTTCGCGGTGCTCGCCCTCCTGCTCTCAGGTCGGCGGATCTCGTTTCGGCTCGCCGCTGCAATCGGCTTGGCCGCGGTCGCGGTCGTGGCAGTGTTCGCGCTCGCTGACTACGCACGCCCGGCCGCTTCCCAGACGCATCTCGGGCGGTTCGCCGGACAGCTACTGCATGGCGGGGCGGGCGATGTCATCATGCGCAAGGCGAGAGCCAACCTGCGGCTGCTGACCCACAGCGCCGTGACATTCGTCGTACCGGTCGCCGTCGCCGCAGCATCCTTGGTCCTGCTGAGACCGCCGCCCGCATTGCGGCGAGCCCTCGAAGCGGTGCCTGCTCTGCGCGCCGGGCTGATCTCCGTACTCGTCATGGGAGTCGCCGGCTTCGTGTTCAACGATTCGGGTGTGGCGATCCCGGCGCTGGCCTTCTCCGTCGCCGTCCCACTGGCGCTGGCGACAGCGATGCAGTACGCCGCTGCCACCGATCCCGGCGCCCGCGCTGATGCCGACACGACGATGGCGGCGCAGGAGTGACGGCTGGGCGTGTTACCGTGAACTCCCGTGGACCGGTGGGGTTTTCCCCGCCGCATTGAGCCCCTTCGGGGCACCCGGGAGCAGGCGTGGCAGCCAAGCACATATTCGTCACCGGGGGCGTCGCGTCCTCGCTCGGCAAGGGCCTGACGGCGTCCAGCCTCGGCCGGCTGCTCAAGATGCGCGGCCTGCGCGTGACCATGCAGAAGCTCGACCCCTACCTCAACGTCGATCCCGGCACGATGAACCCGTTCCAGCACGGCGAGGTGTTCGTCACCGACGACGGCGCCGAGACCGACCTGGACATCGGCCACTACGAGCGTTTCCTCGACACCGAACTGCACGGCTCGGCCAACGTCACGACCGGCCAGGTTTACAGCGCGGTCATCGCCAAGGAGCGCCGCGGTGAGTACCTCGGCGACACCGTGCAGGTCATCCCGCACATCACCAACGAGATAAAGAGCCGCATCCGCAGGCTCGCCACCGACGATGTCGATGTCGTGATCACCGAGGTCGGCGGCACGGTCGGCGACATCGAATCGCTGCCCTACCTCGAGTCGATCCGCCAGGTCAGGCACGAAGTGGGTCGCGAGAACGTCTTCTACGTCCACGTCTCGCTGATTCCCTACATCGGCCCGTCGGGGGAGCTCAAGACCAAGCCGACGCAACACTCCGTCGCCGCGTTGCGGTCCATCGGTATCCAGCCCGACGCGATCGTCTGCCGTGCCGACCGGCCGATCCCAGCGAGCTTGAAGCGCAAGATCGCGCTGATGTGCGACGTCGACACCGAAGCCGTCGTCGCCGCTGTGGACGCGACATCGATCTACGACATCCCCAAGGTGCTGCACGCGGAGGGTCTCGACGCCTACGTCGTACGCCGCCTCGGCCTGTCCTTCCGCGACGTCGACTGGTCCGAGTGGGACAAGCTGCTGCGACGAGTACACCAGCCGGCTCGGTCGGTGACGGTTGCGCTCGTCGGCAAGTACGTCGACCTGCCCGACGCCTACCTCTCGGTCACCGAAGCCCTGCGCCACGGGGGTTTCGCGAACGACGCCCGGGTCGACATCCGCTGGGTACCGAGTGACGAGTGCGAGTCCCCGGAAGGTGCCGCAGCGGCGCTCGACGGCTGCGACGGCGTACTCATCCCGGGCGGTTTCGGCGTCCGCGGCATCGAAGGCAAGGTCGGGGCGGTCCGCCACGCGCGCGAGCACGCCATCCCGACCCTTGGCCTCTGTCTCGGTCTGCAATGCATGGTGATCGAGGTCGCGCGGCACCTGGCCGGACTCGAGGGCGCAAATTCGTCCGAGTTCGATCCGGCTGCGCCACATCCGGTCATCGCGACGATGGCCGACCAGCGCGATGTCGTCGCGGGGGAGCGGGACATGGGTGGCACGATGCGTCTCGGCCTCTACACCGCGAAGCTACTGCCAGGCTCCATCGCCGCGCAGGCGTACGGCGAGCCGTACGTCGACGAACGGCATCGCCACCGCTACGAAGTCAACAACTCCTACCGCAAGCAGCTGGAGGACGCCGGTTTCGTGTTCTCCGGTACCTCGCCCGATGGCCGGCTGGTCGAGTTCGGCGAGCTGCCCCCGCAGACCCATCCGTTCTTCGTCGGTACCCAGGCGCATCCGGAGTTCCGGTCCCGGCCGACCCGGGCGCACCCGCTCTTCACCGCCTTCGTCTCGGCCGCCTGCGAGCGAGCCGAGCTCAGCGCCGGCCGGCTGCCGCTCGACGTCCCGGCTCCTATCGCTGCGCCGGTCGAAACCGTCGTGCTCGCCGCGCCGTGACCGATTCGGCGCAGACGAGCACAGCAGCCACCGACTCGGCGTACGACGTCGTGTCCAGCACGACGCACTATGCCGGCCGGGTGATCACGCTGCGCTGTGACGAGGTGCGGATGCCGGACGGGCGGATCGTCGTACGCGAGCTCATCGAACACCCGGGAGCCGTCGGGGTGGTCGCGCTCGACGACAACGAGCGGGTACTGATGATCCGGCAGTACCGGCCGGCGGTCCGGACCTACCTATGGGAGTTGCCTGCTGGACTGCTGGACGAACCGGGGGAGTCGGCCATCGACGCCGCCGCCCGCGAACTCGCCGAGGAGGTCGGGATAAGCGCTTTGCGCTGGGAGGTGCTGGTCGACGTACGAAGTTCTCCTGGCATGACCGACGAGGCCTACCGGGTCTACCTGGCGCGCGGACTGTCGGCGAAACCGCACGACTTCACTGCCGGACCCGACGAGGAGGCAGACATGCAGGAGCAGTGGGTGCCGCTGTCCGCCGCGGTCGACCGGGTGCTGGCCGGCGAGATCACGAACGGCCTGGCTGTTGCGGGCATACTCGCCGCGGATCTGGCTCGTCAGCGCGGCTACGCCGGGTTGCGGGCGACGAGTGCGGATTGGCCGGCGCGTCCGAACCACGCCTGACCTCCTCACAGTTGACGGCAGACCCCGCTTAGACTGACGCGGTGCCCGGGCACAGCGTCGTACCCGGGCCGCCCACCCGAAAGGCAGGTCCGGTGAAGGTCGGCATCCCCCGCGAAGTCAAGGACAACGAATACCGCGTCGCCATCACGCCGGCCGGGGTCCACGAACTGGTGCGGCTGGGGCAGGCGGTTGTGATCGAACGCGACGCCGGCGCGGGATCCAGCATCACCGACGCCGAATTCGTGGCGGCCGGCGCACAGATCTTGGAAACGGCTGACGACGTCTGGGCCGAGGCCGATCTGATCCTCAAGGTCAAGGAGCCCATCGCATCGGAGTATCACCGGATGCGCGGCGACCAGGTGCTGTTCACCTACTTGCACCTCGCCGCTTCGCTGGAGTGCACGCGGGCGCTGCTGGACTGCGGCATCACCGCGGTCGCCTACGAAACCGTGCAGGCCGGCGACGGGTCGCTGCCGCTACTGGCGCCGATGAGCGAAGTCGCCGGCCGGATGGCGCCCCAAGCCGGGGCGCATTTCCTCGAGGCGGGCGCCGGCGGGCGCGGGATCCTGATGGGCGGGGCGCCGGGCGTTCACCCGGCCAAGGTCGTGGTGCTCGGCGCGGGCATCTCGGGCAGCAATGCCGCCTGGATCGCGCAGGGCATGGAGGCGGAGGTCTCGCTCCTCGACAACAACGTCGGCAAGCTGCGCGAGGTAGACCGGATCCACAAGGGCCGGATCCAGACGATCGCCTCCAACTCGTTCGAGGTGACCCGGGCTGTAATCGAAGCGGATCTCGTCATCGGTGCGGTCCTGGTCCCGGGCGCGCTCGCGCCGAAACTGGTGACCGAGGACATGGTCCGCGCGATGAAGCGGGGCGCAGTTCTCGTCGACATCTCGGTCGATCAGGGCGGCTGCTTCGAGACGACGCACGCGACGACGCACAGCGATCCCGTGTACGTCGTCCACGACGTGCTGCATTACTGCGTGGCCAACATGCCGGGAGCAGTGCCGCACACGTCGACGTACGCCCTGACCAACGTGACCCTTCCCTATGCCGTGGCCATCGCGACTCAGGGCATCGCCGCGGCTTGCCGGGCGGACGCGACCCTCGCCCGCGGCGTCAACGTCGTCAGCGGCGTTTTGACCTACGATCCGGTCGGTGCTGCGCACGGACTGCCGACCAAGCCGCTGGCGGAGGTTCTTGTCTGACCGCCCGATGAGCCGACGAGGGACCCACTGACCGAGAAGGCGCCCGAACCGCACGGCGGCAGCGGCGGTTCAGTAGCCGCGGCGGCCGAGTTGTATCTGCAGCACCTGGCCGTCGAACGCGGCCTGGCGCGCAACTCGCTGACGGCTTACCGGCGCGACCTGCGCCGGTACTGCTCGGTGCTGGCGGCTGCCGGAGTCGACGCCATCGCCGACGTCACGGAGAGCGACGTGTCCCGCTTCGTCGCCGCCGTGCGCGAAGGAGACGACGAGCATGCCCCCGCCAAGGCGTCCACGGCGGCCCGCGCGCTGGTAGCCGTACGCGGCCTGCACCGGTTCGCCGCCGCCGACGGTCTGGTGATTGCGGACGCCGCCCGCGAAGTCCGGCCGCCAGTCCTGACACGGTCGCTGCCGAAGGCACTCCCTGTAGACGTGGTCGAGGCGCTGCTCGACGCCGCCGGCGCGGCGGGCACGGTGCTGGCGTTGCGCGACCGGGCGCTGCTCGAGTTCCTGTACGGCTGCGGCGCCCGGATTTCCGAGGCGGTCGGTCTCGACGTTGATGACCTCGACCTGGCACAACGTGCGGTCCGGCTGAAGGGCAAGGGATCGAAAGAGCGCGTCGTGCCGGTGGGCAGGTACGCCGTCGACGCTGTCGATGCCTACTTCGTGCGGAGCCGGCCTACGCTGGCGGGCACCGGCAGAGGGACCGCTGCTGTGTTCCTCAACTCCCGCGGCGGGCGGTTGTCGCGCCAGAGTGCGTGGACGGTCCTTCGTTCTGCCGCTGACAAGGCGGGAATCGGCGGGTCGGTCTCGCCCCATACGCTGCGGCACTCCTTCGCCACGCACCTCCTGGACGGCGGGGCCGACGTGCGAGTAGTGCAGGAACTCCTCGGTCATGCCTCGGTCACGACCACGCAGATCTACACACTGGTGACCATCGATCGACTGCGCGAGGTCTACGCGGCGTCACATCCGCGCGCGCTTCTGTAAGCCTGCGGTTTGCGCCGGGTCGTCTGCGGTGCCCAGCCCGGTCGCTGCGAGGGCCCCGATCGCGATCGCACCTTGCCATCGAGCACGCGGGGCCCTAGCATCCGCGCTTGTCGTCATGACTAGAAGGCTATGAGTCGTGACAACGCTTCAGCGATAGGAGGCCAAAGGTATATGTCGACATCTGACGACAGCGAACGAGCCACTACGTTGCCCTGGCCCGACGAACCTGCCCCGCTGCCCGCAACGGCAGCAATCGTGGACGAGGAGTCCACGTCGCCAACCGCGCTCGGGCCGACCGGCCGGCCACTGCGGCACTTCCCCGACCCGCCCGTCCTCGAGACTCACGGGCCGGCCCGGATCATCGCGATGTGCAACCAGAAGGGTGGCGTCGGCAAGACGACGAGCACCATCAACCTGGGAGCAGCTCTGGCCGAGATCGGCCGTCGGGTGCTCCTGGTCGACCTGGATCCGCAAGGCGCTCTGTCCGTCGGGCTCGGCATCAACCCATTGCAGTTGGACCGCACCGTCTACAACCTGCTGATGGAACGCTCCGTGACGGCCGACGACGTGATGCTCAAGACGCATGTGCCCGGCATGGATCTGCTGCCGAGCAACATCGACCTTTCGGCGGCCGAGATCCAACTGGTTGGGGAGGTGGCCCGAGAGCAGACGTTGCTGCGGGTACTCGCGCCGGTCCGGGAAGACTACGACATCATCCTGATCGACTGTCAGCCCAGCCTCGGACTGCTCACGGTGAACGCTCTGACCGCCGCAAACGGTGTGATCATCCCGCTCGAATGTGAATACTTTGCGCTCCGAGGCGTCGCACTGTTGGTGGATACGATAGAGAAAATACGTGAAAGGCTTAACCCTCAACTGCAGCTTGAGGGAGTCTTGGCTACAATGTATGACGCCCGAACCCTGCATGGCCGTGAGGTGCTGGCCAGGCTGGTGGAGGCGTTCGGGGACCGGGTTTTCCACACGGTCATCAACCGGACCGTGAAGTTCCCGGAAACAACCGTCGCGGGCGAGCCGATCACGACGTACGCGCCCTCTTCGACCGGTGCTACCGCCTATCGCGACTTGGCGAAGGAGGTCCTGGCCCGATGAGTCGTCGAGCGAGCCTGCCAGGGGCGGATGAGCTGTTCCGCGCGACGGGTCCGGCTGCCGCCAGCACCCAGCTGGAGGCGCACCAACTACCTGCCGACCGGGAGCCAGACCGAGCCGCCACGGCGAGCGCCGATATCGCCGGCTCGGACGGCTCCGAGCGCGAGCGGCACGCCGTGCCGCGGCGGCGCGGCCGGGCAGCTGACAGGCGCCCCACGGGGCGCGAGCGGCACGACGAGAAGATCACCGTCTACTGTTCCGCGGATGAGCTGATCGAGCTGGAGCGGGCGAGACTGGGCCTGCGCGGCGACTTCGGCATCGCTGTCGACCGCGGTCGGATCGTTCGGGAGGCAATCTCGATCGTTCTTGAAGAGCTGGAGGCCAATGGCGGCGAGAGTTTGATCGTCCGGCGCCTGCATCGCGGCTGACGATGGGCGTCGAAGGGTTGACTGCAGCCAGTAGGTTCCACGAGTGATCTTTCAGATCGGCCATCCGGTCATCTTCCTGGGCATGGCTCTGGGGTTCGTCATTGCCGTGCTGGTTCACAACCTGGCTCAGACGGTCGCAGCGCGTGTGCTGCACGATGCCACCGCCCGCATGAGCCGCCGCGGCCTGCTGGATCCCAAGCGTGAGTTCGAGCCGTTCGGCATCATCGCCATGATCATCGGCGGTCTCGGCTGGGGCCAACCGGTGCCGTTGACCGAGCCTCGTACCCGCGGCGGACGCAAGGGCCGCTACATAGCTACCTTGCTCATGGGTCCGCTGGCGGACGTGCTGGTCGGCCTCGGCTGCCTGGTCGCATTCGCATTGGCCACGTCCCGGGCATCTTTCGACAGCCCGACCGGGCAGCACGTGCTCGCGATACCGAACGTCGGCTACGAGCTGCTCGGCTTGATCGGGGTCATGTGTGTGGCGCTTGGCGTGTTGCACGTCATTCCCCTGCCGCCGCTGGACGGGGCACGTGTCATGTGGGCACTGGCCCCGCCTACCGCCGGCTGGCAGCGGGCGCGCTACAACATGGAAGAACAGAACTGGGGGCTGGGTGCCCTCGTGATTTTGTCCCTGCCACTGTTCAGCGGCACCGGCTTGGTCGTCCGGGTCACCTACGCGATGGCCCAGCCGTTGATCGACGCGGTGATCAAGGCGTTCGCAGGGGGGTAGCAGGCAGGGGACCCCGGGTGCTCATGGGCGACCGACCGCCGGGCCCAGGCCGGGCGCGCCTTCGGGTGCTCGCGGGGGGCGCTGCTACCGTCAACGCATGCCGACCGACACGCCGGCCGACATTTCGCCGACTTCCAGCCCGCCCACTTACCCGGCGCAGGAAGCGTCGGTGCTTCTCGGTCAGGCCCCATTCGCCGTCCACCTCGACGTGTTCGAGGGGCCATTCGACCTGCTGCTCGGGCTGATCGCCAAGCACAAGCTCGACGTGACCGAAGTGGCGCTCTCGCAGGTGACGGATGAGTTCATCACCTATATCCGTGCCGCCGGCGGCAAGTGGGACCTCGGCCAGGCGACGCAGTTTCTTGTCATCGCCGCCACCTTGCTCGATCTGAAGGCCGCTCGGCTGCTTCCTGCGGGCGCCGTCGAGGACGAAGAGGACCTGGCACTGCTCGAGGCGCGGGACCTGCTCTTCGCGCGCCTGCTCCAGTACCGTGCCTACAAGGAAGCGGCGGCGTTCTTCGCTCTGCGGATAGCGCAGGAGAGTACGCGCTACCCGCGGGACGTGTCGCTCGAGCCTGCGTTCGCGGCTGCCATCCCCGAGGTGCTGATTGGCATCGGGCCGGCCGAGTTCGCGCTGCTCGCGGCGCACGCCATGCGCCCGCGCATGCCCGACGTCGTGTCGGTCGACCACGTGCACTCCCCGCTGGTCAGCGTGCGGGAGCAAGCCTTCCTGCTGGCCGAGCGACTCAGCTCGGTGCAGTCCGCAACATTTCGCTCACTGGTCGCCGACTGTCACGACACGGTGTCGGTCGTGGCGCGATTCCTGGCGCTGTTGGAGCTCTACCGTGACGGACAGGTCGCGTTCGAGCAGGTGATAGCGCTCGGGGATCTACGGATCCGTTGGACAGGAGCTTCGGACGCCGGCATCCAGGTGGATCATTTCGAGGAGTACGAGGCTCAAGCCGAGCCGGACAAGGATGACCAGACGTGAGCGAGACGGAAGCAACGGGCACGCAGTCGTCCTCCGAGCCCGATCCGATCACTTCTCATCCGGCTTCGGGGGACCTGTCGCTACCGGACGTACCTGCGACCACGGCGCCGCCGCCGCCCTGGTCGGAGGCAGGGGAGGGTCGCGGCGAGACCAGGCCGACCACGCCGCTGCGTCAGCGGGTGGAAGCTGTCCTCGTTGTCGTCGACGAGCCGGTGACCGAGGCTGAACTGGCCCGGGTGCTCGACGTCGACGAGCACGAGGTCGCTGCGGTGCTCGCGGCGTTGCGCGCCGCCTATCTCGCCGAGGAACGCGGCTTCGAACTGCGCGACGTTGCGGGCGGGTGGCGGCTCTACTCCGCGGCAGCTTGCTCCGAGGACGTCGAGCGGTTTGTGCTGGACGGCACCCAGGCGCGGCTCACCCACGCCGCGCTCGAAACGCTCGCAGTCATCGCGTACCGGCAGCCGGTCAGCCGACAGGCAATCGCCGCGATCCGAGGGGTTGGCGTGGAGGGCGTCGTACGCACGTTGCAGGCTCGGGGGCTGATAGCCGAATCCGGGCTCGGCCCCGCTGGCGCGACGCTTTACGTGACTACCCCCCTGTTCCTGAGCCGGTTGGGTCTGGGCTCCCTCGAGGACCTGCCGTCTCTGGCGCCGTACCTTCCGCTGGATCTGGATGAGTTCGAGGACGCGTTCTGATGCCCGACAATGAAACAGATCAGCTAAATACGGCTAACTATGAACCCGACCCCGAGCCTATTCGGCTGCAAAAGGTACTTGCGAGATCGGGCTACGGATCGCGCCGGGCTTGTGAGCAGCTCATCGAAGCCGGCCGCGTCGAGGTCGACGGCGTGCGGGTAACGACGCAGGGTACCCGGGTTGACCCGCGCCGCCAGATCATCCGCGTCGACGGCTCCAGAATCGCGACCGACGAGCGCATGGTGTACCTGGCACTCAACAAGCCGCGCGGCCTGCTGGCCACGATGAGCGATGACCGCGGCCGCCCGTGTGTAGGCGACCTCGTCGAGGGGCGGGCAGAGCGGCTGTTCCACGTCGGCCGGCTGGACGCCGACAGCGAAGGGTTGCTGCTGCTGACCAATGACGGCGAGTTGGCCAATCTGCTGATGCACCCCTCGCATGGCGTTCGCAAGACCTATGTCGCGGAGATCAAGGCGCCGGTCGCGCGCGAACTCGGTCGCACCCTGCGGGCGGGAGTCGAGCTCGAGGACGGACCTGCGAGGGTCGATTCGTTCCGGCTGATCGCCTCGACGCCGTCCACAGCGATGGTCGAGATCGTCATCCATGAGGGGCGCAAGCACATTGTCCGGCGCCTGCTGGAAGCGAGCGGCTACCCGGTTCTGCGTCTCATTCGCACGGCTGTCGGGCCACTCCAACTGGCCGAACTTCGGCCCGGCGGGCTGCGCCGGCTGCGGCCGGATGAGGTCGGCAGTCTGTATGATGCGGCGGCCCCGGAAGCGGTCAAGCGCTAAGTCACGAGAGCGACAAAGACCTACGCCGACTTGTCGACCCGATCTGGAACTCTTAGCGCTGGTTCATCCACAGGTCAATGCATGTCGGTATAACGGTTTGTCGATAGAGATGACGCTTGATCTTGCGGGTGCGGACGATGGGTCAAGCAGCGCTGCGAGAGCGTCAGCGATAAATCAGTTTCTCGACAAAGTGGGTAAGAAACTTGACGTTAGGTGTCCGTGTCGCACTAGCGCCTTAGCGTGTAACCGTTAAAGTGTCGAAGCCATGCTGATCCGACATCAGCGAACGGCGAACGGGGCGGGCGATGAAAGCGAGGCACAGAGGCCGTGGCGGTGCGAGCAGTTCGCGGCGCGATACAGATCGAGCGCGACGAGCGGGACGACATTCTCGACGGCGCTGCTGAGCTGATCACGACGGTGCTAGCGCGCAACGACCTGGTGCCGGACGACCTGATCAGCGTGATCTTCACCGTGACTCCGGATCTCACCGCGGAGTTCCCTGCCTACGCGGCCAGGCAATTGGGAATCACCGATGTGCCGCTCCTGTGCGCCTGCGAGATACCGGTCGTGGGAGCGATGCCCAGGGTGCTCAGGCTGCTGGCTCACATAGAAACGCAGCGATCCAGGGCCACGGTCCACCATGTCTATCTGCGCGGCGCCGCCCAGCTGCGTACCGACCTCCCGCAATGACACCGGAGCAGGTCGGAATCGTCGGCACCGGGTTGATCGGGACGTCGATCGGGATGGCGCTCATGCGCCGGGGGCATGCGGCGCCCATGTTGGTAGACACCGATGCCGGCGCTGCTGCCACCGCCGCAGCGCTGGGTGCGGGTAGAGCAGGCAACGAAGGGGATCTGGCCTCGTGTGACCACGTGATATTGGCGATCCCACCGGCGGCGATCGCGGCGACACTACTCCGACTTCAGCGTCTTAACCTCCACGCGACATTCAGTGATGTTGGCAGCGTAAAGGCCAGTGTTATCAGTGACGCTGAGGCTCTGGACTGTGACATGACCAGATTCTGTGCGGCGCACCCGATTGCCGGCCGCGAGCGCGGCGGTCCGACGGCAGCCGTGCCCGAACTCTTCGACGATGCGATCTGGGTGGCCACCCCGAGTGCTCTGACCTCGGCTCGAGCGCGAGCGGACGTGCACTGGGTCGCCGACCAATGCGGCGCCCGTGCAGTCGAAATGTCCGCCGCCGAACACGACCGCGCACTCGCGGTCGTCTCACATCTGCCCCAGGTCGTGGCCTCCCTGGTGGCTGGCCAGTTACCGCTTGCCGGGGCGGCCGGCCCGACCCTGGCGGGGCGGGGCTTTCGGGACACGACCCGGCTGGCCGAATCCGACCCGGGCCTGTGGGTTCAGATCGCGCTGGGCAACAGGCTCGAGCTGGCGGGAGCGCTCGAAGCACACGCGGCCCGAGTCGAGGCGCTGGTGTTCGCACTCCGATCGGGCGACGCAGCACCGGTCGAACGGGTTCTGCAGGAAGGCCGCACGGCCAGAGGTCTGCTGCCGACAAAGAGCCGGCGGGTCGCGATCCGCTGGACCCGGCTCGGCGTCGTACTGCAGGACCAGCCGGGCGAGCTCGCCCGGCTGTTCGCCGTCGCCGGGGACGCAGGCGTCAACATCGAGGACGTGGCCATCGACCACGCCACCGACCACCCGGTGGGCCTGGTCGCACTCGACGTCGAAGCGGAGAGCGCCGTGACGCTGGCCGACGCCGTGCGCGCCGCCGGCTGGCACGTTCTCACGATCGACTGAGTCGTAGATCCGGCGTCCGGCAATTTATACCGTTACCGATAAGTCGACTAAGCATTACATCGGTAACCGGGTGGCATGCGCGCTCAGGCCGGTACGATTCACCCCTCATCCCCGTCTCCGTTCAAAGGAATAGTCGTGACCACACGCCCGGCCGTCAGGCGGACGCGACCGGTCATAGCCATCGACGGACCCGGCGGTTCGGGCAAGAGCACCGTTTCCCGCGAGATTGCCCGCCGCCTTGGCTGGCGCTATTTGGACTCGGGGGCTCTGTACCGCGCGGTAACGGTCGCCGTCATCGAGGCGGGGGCCGACATCCGCGACCACGAAGCCATCGCCAAGGTGGCAGCAACGGCCGCGGTCCAGGTCAGCACCGACCCGGTCGACTCCTGGACGGAACTCGACGGCCGGCGGGTGACCGAACAGATCCGGAGCCGGCCGGTCACCAATGCTGTCAGCGCTGTAAGCGCCGTACCCGAGGTGAGAGCGGCGCTGCTCATTCAGCAACGCCGCGTCATCGGCGAGGGAGCGATCGTCGTCGAGGGCAGGGACATCGGCACGACCGTCGTTCCTGACGCGGAACTCAAGGTCTTTCTGACTGCCGAACCAGCGGCGCGCGCCACCCGGCGGCATCGCGAGGATTCGGCGCCGGGCGGCGCGGTCGATCTGACCGTCACACA
>JBDTYE010000008.1:0-29530 GCA_040005895.1 Actinomycetota bacterium
AACCCGAGCGGCACTGCCGCCATCGCAGCTTCGTAGTCGCGCGCCAGATAGCTTTCCTGCACGGTGGCGGCCTGCTCGGCGAATCCGTAACGACTGGCCAGCGCGGCGTAGAAGTTGGTCTGGCGAGACCCCATGCCGCCGAGGTAGAGCGCGGCGTGCTCGCGCACCGGATCGGCCGCGGCAGCGACGTCCACCGCTATCGACAGCGACAGCGTCGGGGCGATGTCGAACCCGTCCATGGTCTTGCCGGCGGTCGCGCGCCCGGCTTGCAGGTGCGGCAGCCACTGGTCGGCGTACTCCGGCGCGAAGAACAGCGGTAGCGCGCCGTCGCCGATTTCCCCTGCCAGCTCGAGGTTCTTCGGGCCCATCGCGGCGATGTAGACCGGGATGTCGGCACGCAGCGGGCGAAATCCCATGGCAAGTGCCTTGCCGGGTCCGTCGGGCAACGGCAGCGTGAAATGAGTTCCGTCGTACCTCACGCGTTCGCGCCTCAGCGCCATCCGTACGACGTCGACGTACTCCCGGGTGCGGCTCAGTGGTGCGTCGTAGCGGACTCCGTGCCAGCCCTCGGAGACCTGCGGCCCCGACAAGCCCAGGCCCAGTGTGAAGCGGCGGCCGGACAGCGCGTCGAGTGTCGCAGCCGTCATGGCCGTCATCGCCGGAGTGCGGGCCGGGATCTGGAACACCGCGGCGCCGATCCCGATCCGGGTGGTCTGGCCGGCAATCCAGCCGAGCACCGACGCGGCATCGGATCCGTAGGCTTCGGCCACCCAGACGATGTCGAAGCCGAGGCGTTCGGCCTCCTGGACGATCGCGATCGTGTCGGCGGCAGCTGACGCGCCCGCGTAGCCCAGGTTGAGTCCTAGCCGCACCCGGGCTCCCCCGTCAGCAATCGGCTCAACACGCGGCGATGAAGCGGTCGAGCACCCGGACGCCGAACTCGAGCGCTTCTACCGGAACGCGTTCATCGACGCCGTGGAACATGCCGGCGAAGTCCAGATCAGGGGGCAGTCGCAGCGGCGAGAAACCGAAGCAGCGGATGCCGAGTGGCGCGAAACTCTTGGCGTCCGTGCCCCCGGAAAGCGTATAGGGAACAGGGCGAGCGCCGGGGTCTTCCGCCTTGAGAGCGCCGACCATCGCGTCGACGAGTGCGCCGTCGAAGGACGTCTCGATGGCGATGTCGTAGTTGAGGTATTCGCGCCGGATGTCAGGGCCAAGGACCTCGTCGATCTCGGCCTCGAACTCCTTCTCGAAACCGGGCAGGAACCGGCCGTCGACCACGGCCGATGCCGTCTGCGGGATGACGTTGACCTTGTAGCCCGCTTCCAGCATCGACGGGTTGGCGGTGTTGCGGATCGTGGCTCCGATCAGCTTCGCCATCGGACCGAGTTTGGCGACGGTCGCCTCGAGATCGTCGGGGTCGAGCTCGATGCCGAGGGCCTGGCTGATCTCGTCGAGAAATACCCGGACCGTCGGCGTCGCGTGGATCGGGAACGTCGTGCGGCCCAGCCGCGCGACAGCCTCGCAGAGCGCCGTGACGGCGTTGTCGTCGTTGATCATCGAGCCGTGCCCGGCCCGGCCGTGGGCCGTGAGGCGCATCCAGGCCATGCCCTTCTGCGCCGTTTCGATCAGATAGAGACGTACGTCGTTGCCCACGCTGACGCTGAAGCCGCCGACCTCGCTGATCGCCTCCGTGCACCCGTCGAGGAGGTGCCGGTGCTCGCTCGCGAGCACTTTCGCTCCCTTGTAGCCGCCGGCTTCCTCGTCCGCGACGAACGCGAGCACGACGTCCCGTGGCGGCTTGCGGCCCTCACGCTGGTAGGCGCGGGCGGTCGCCAGGGTCATCGCGACCATGTCCTTCATGTCGACGGCACCGCGGCCCCACAGGCAGCCGTCCCTGATCTCGCCGGCGAACG
Organism: Actinomycetota bacterium; assembly: GCA_040005895.1. GTDB lineage: Bacteria > Actinomycetota > Actinomycetes > BP-191 > BP-191 > JBDTYE01. Next base: position 1,917 of record JBDTYE010000008.1, read on the forward strand.
GATCGACCGCCCAGTCCGCCTTGTCCGCAGGTACGACGTCGAGGTGGCCATGGATCAGCAGCGCTCCCCGGGACTGGTCGGAGCCGGTCATCCGGGCGACCACGCTTGCCCGGCCCGGGTCCGTCTCGAACAACGTCGTCTCCAGGCCCACCTCCTCGAGTGCCGCGGCGACGTACTCCGCCGCCGGCCGCTCGGTGCTACCCGGGTTGGACGTGTCGATGCGGATCAGGTCACGGCACAGGTCGACGACCTCGCTCACACTGGCCTCCTCACGTCGGCGGCACCATCCTGCCGTACCCAGCGGCGTACGGGAGGCACAGCGTCGCGCGTTGCATGGCTGGGATCGCTTTAGCGCGGCTGGCCTCCTGCGGGTATCGTTCCTGCTCGCTGCGGCCTCAGCCGTCGGCACCGTCGGAGTGGCGGAATTGGCAGACGCGCACGGTTGAGGGCCGTGTGCCCGTAAGGGCATGAGGGTTCAAGTCCCTTCTCCGACACCACCAGAAGGCCCAGGTTCATCGCATGGGCATCTCTGTCATACCGGCGCCTGTCCTGAGGGTGTACTGGACATCACCGAACGAGGCTGGCTCCGAGCCCGTGGGCCCTCAGGCGGCGGCGGGCAGCAAGCACGCTCGGTGTTGCCAGGGCGAGCTCCTGGTCGTACGACAGGTAGACCCCCGAGTTGTCGGAATTGAAGTACTGGTGCGCCTCGTACGCCGTGTTGCGCGCGCTGTCCTTGATCCATGCGGTCGGGTGGTTGAGCTGCCAGGAAGCCATCCCCGACCAGTTGTAGCCGCCGACCATCAACAGCCGCTTGTCGCCAGTTCTGCGGATGACGTCGACGGCCGCCTGCGACGCCTGCTCCCACAGCTTGGCCGCGGACCGAGTCGGGGAGGCCGGCATCCCGACCGGCTCGTTCATCAGGTCGAACGCCCATACCGACGGGTCGCCTACGAACGCCCAGGCCAGCCGCGCCCAGACGTCCTTGAAAGCGCTCACGGGCAGCTCGGTGGAGCCGACCGCGCGACGTACGCCGACGGTGCCGTTGGAGAGGTAGTAGCCGCCGAAGTTGTGCAGGTCCAATACGACGCGCAGCCCGGCTGCGCTCGCAGCGTGCACCATCGCAGTCAGGCGCCCGAGTTCGTCAACGTCCAGTGGCGAGAACAACGAACGCTGGATTCGCTCCCAGCGGAACGGGATGCGGACGATCTGCACACCGCGGCCGGCCAGGTAGGTGAAGGTCGAAGCGCTGTCATAGTGGTAGGTCTGGTCGAGGATGCCGACGGATGCATTCGAGAACGAACTCGTCGCGTCGATCGCCGGAGTGCCCATCTCGGGACCGGTCACATTGTCGCCGTGCGGCGCCGCCGCCGTGCCCGGGCGCGCCTCCATGACGTCGGAGGATGCGCTGCTCTGAAACGTCCAGTCCGGCGCCGCGCGCACGTAGTTGGCCAACTGCAGGCTGCCTGCCCACTCCCCCGTCACCCAGTTCGTGACCGGGAGACTGGCCGACTCGGCCGCGTCGTACCAGGCGTTCGCGACCGTGCTCCAGCGCGGGTCGTCGCGCGGCCAGCCGACCTCGCCGACGTAGCCGTGCACCTTGTTCTGCTGAAGCCAGGAGGTCCATCCGTTCAGTGTCGACACCGCACGGGCCGTTAGCGCATCGGGGATTGCGGCGGCGGGGGTCACCCGGGTGGAAGCCTGCGCCGAAAGGGCGACCGATCCGCCGGCCAGGAGGACGAGAACCGTCGTGAAGATGGCCATGAGGCAGAAACGGGCGCGGGCGCGCAATGGGCACTCCAGGGGCGAGCCGACGGGTGTCGGTTTCGCCTCTAGCTCCCTGCCGGCACAGAGGGCGACCAGTCGCCCGGCAGATCAACGCCTACCCGTGGGCCGCTGCGCGACCCGACTCCACTGTCATATGCCGAAGGACCGCGCGTCCCGGTAACGGCCGGGGTTCACTCATTCAGCCTAAAACCGGACAGACAGTCTGTAATCGTCCGGATGCAGAGCGTGACGAAGGTTTACCGGACGACCGCAAACCCGTCGATCTCGACGGTCTTGCGACCCGGTGTCCCCACCACAACGAGCGTCACATTGCGTGCGACGGCGCCGCGTCTGGCAGGCAGGGTGTACAAAATCGAACGCCACTGCGTGCTCGCCGACCGGGTGTCGACGACGGCGCGTAGGACGCCGCTCTCGTACACCCGGAACTGCCCGCACGTCGGGCACCGGAGCCCGACGATGCTGATGCCCGAGCCCGTTACATCCAGCGTCATCGACGCGCCCGTTACGGCGGAGCGCCGGGCGTGCCCGAGCCACAGCCGCCGGTCGGACACCGACGTCCAGCCGGCGCCGGCCCGGGCTGCGGTTTCATCGAGCGGCACGATCGCCAGAACCGACGCGGAGTACGACGTCGGGTCGCCGAAGGTACTGGTGGCGTAGGCGCGGAAGGTCAGCGTGGAACCCGGCGGCACGCCGCGCGGCAGGTTGCGGACTCCAAAGACAGCGCTGGTCTGGGTCGTGTCCGTCAGCCAGCGCTGGAAGCCCGACTGCACCCAAGCCCGGCCGGTCCACCGCTTGTACGCGTACTGCACGGTGTAGCTCTGCACACCGGGGCCGGGAGCCGACCAGCTGACCCGGAACGGCGTCGCAACCGACGCGATCGACGTCGGCGTGGCGATGCGGACGGCCGGCGCCCGCAGCGCGCGCACCTGCTTGCTCACCGTCGCGCCCCTGTTGCCCGACGCGTCGTACGCCGTGACGGTGTAGGTGTGCGTCGAGCCGACCGCGACCCGGTCGAGCAGGCGACTCGCCCGGCCGTCGTAGATCCGGATGCCGTCACGGGTCACCAGCACACCGGCGAAATCGGTGTCAGCCGGCGGGTTCCAGGACAGTACGACGACGCCACCGGTCGTCTGCGCTGTGATGCCGCGGGCTGAAGACCTCGGTACCGTGCCAGGCACCAGCGGGGCGGTGACCGGGCCGGCGGGAAGCACGACCGGGCCGGTCTGCACGACGCCTGCTGCCACCGGCGTCGTACCGGCAGCTGGTTTCGAACCCGCCACCGGCGTCGCGCCGGGCGGAGGGGTGGAACCAGGGGGACCGCTGATACCCCCGACCGGCGTGACCGGGCCTGGCGGGGTGACGTCAGCTGGCGCGACGGGCGCGCTGATCGCCGGCTCGATGTTGAGGGTTCCCGAGGTCACCTGCGTGGCTACGCCACCCATGAGCGGCACCGAATAGATGTTGCCCGAGTCCGACGCCAGGTCGACGTTGCTGAAATACACCGTCTGCGAATCCGGCGAGAAGCTGGTCAGCGCGCTCTTGAAACCGAGGCCGGTACTGATTTTCGTCGGCACCCCTCCGCCGGCAGCCAGCCGGTAGAGGTCGAGCAGGGGTGAACCGGCTGAAGGCGCTCTGCTGAAAACGATCGTGTGGCCATCCGGCGCCCAGTTGGGTGCCTGGCCGCCGGCGCCGCCTGGCAGAGCGGCCAGCCCCGAGCCGTCGATGTTGACGGTCATCAGCGCGCCTGCAGGCGCCTCGAAGAGGAGTTGCGCGCCCGACGGCGAGAACACGGCATTCGTGCCGAAGGCATTGGGGACCGGGTGCTGCCCGGTGCCGTCCGGGTTCATCAGCCAGATCTGGTTCCGGCCGCCGGCGAAGCGGGTGAAGGCGATCTGGGTCGCCGCTCGATTCCAGGTCGGGTGTTCATCCTGAGCCGTGGACGCCGCGTCGAAGAGAACGGGCGCGCCGCCGCCGTCGAGGTCGTAGATGCCGATGTGGCTGGAGTTCTGCCCTGCCACCAGCCAGCCGAAGGCGAGCTTGTGACCGCCTGGAGCGGCCGCCGGCGAGTAGTACGTGGTGGCGGGGTCGCTGAAGAGGGGGGTGGCGGCGCCGCCGGTCGGAGCCGTCGACATCAGCTGCCACGGGCCTCCGTTCGGCGCGATGGAGACGTAGATCAGCCGCGCGACGGAGCTGTCCGCGCCGGCCGGAGCGACACCGGCGGCGACGCAGAGCGCGGACGCGGCAGCGACGGCGGCGATAGCACGCGCGTAGCGGAATCGTGCATACATGTAGGTGCTCCCCAGCCCCGGTTGCGATGCCCCTGCAACGTCTTGTTGTCAGATGATCACAAGCAGTAGTGAGTATGACGGTACGTAGTCGGGGCGTTGCGGTTTTGCCGAATTTGGTCACGGCGAGTTGCCTTCGCGAGCCTGCGAATGCGGTTCGATGGAGTCTCGCCGCCCGGGAGGAGACCCCGATCCCCACCGCTGCCCGCCCTGTTGCTGTCGTCGTACGCCACGGCGAAACCGAGTGGTCGAATGCCGGGCGGCACACCGGGCGGACCAATCTGCCGCTGAACGCCGCAGGCCGGGCCGACGCCGCGGCGCTCGCCGCGAGACTCGCCGGCCTGCCTGCCGCACTGATCTTGTGCAGCCCCCGGCTCCGCGCCGCTCAAACCGCCGAAATTGCCGGATACGCCGGCCGCGCCGAGATCACCGACGATCTGGCGGAATGGGACTACGGGGACTACGAGGGCATGACTACCGCGCAGATTCATGCCATCCGGCCGGACTGGTCGCTGTGGCGCGACGGCGCGCCGGGCGGCGAGTCACCAGAGCAGATCGGCGACCGAGCCGACCGCGTCGTACGCCGACTGGTCGACGCGCCGGGCGACGTCCTCATCTTCGCGCACGGCCACCTGCTGCGGGTCCTGGCCGCCACGTGGCTCGGGTTGCCGCCAGCAGAAGGCAGGCTGCTCGCCTTGTCGGCGGGCAGCCTGTCCGTTCTCGGCTGGGAGCGCGAAACACCGGTGCTGAGGCTGTGGAACGACGTTGCGCACATCTCGGCGGCGCCGCCACTGCGTTAGGCGTTCGCGAGAGCCAGCACGACCTTCTCGAGTTGGTCCACCGTGAGCAGCGGCGTCGTGCGGTCACCGTACGGCGCGCCCTTGCTGGGCCCGGTTTTGACGCAGCATACAAACGGCTCGGCCGAGGCGCGGACCCGCACACCCTTGCCCGTCCACGCGATCACCTCGTAGCCATTCTTGTCGACTGGCCTGGTCGTTTCCGTGAGCAGTACGCCGCCGTAGGCGAGGGCACTACGCCGGTAACTGCGGCCGCTGCACGCAGCGGAATGCACTTGCGCCGCCGCCGCAGTTGCCGCAGTCACGCCTTCCGCGGCCGCCTGTACCTGGATACCACTGGGTCCCTGCGCATCGGACACTTCACCCATCAGTTCCAGGGTCTCGTAGCCGATTTTCGAAAGTTCCATGATCGGACCGGACTCGACCACCTTGAACGTGACGCCGGGGGCTGCCGCTCGCACGGCCGCGGCGACGTCGGCGCTGCCGGGAATCGGTGCGGTGTTGCCCTTCGGCGGCGTACCGGCGTTGGCGTCCTGGCAGGAAGGATCAGTGCTGGCGCCGGCCAGATCGGGAGGCGAGCTGGCGGCATCCGGGGTGGGTGTCGACGGCGAGGCGACAGAGGCGGGCGCCGATGCGCTCTCGACCGCGGGCGGAGCCGACGTCTCGTCCGGCGTGGAGGCAGCGCCACTCGTGCCGGCGGCGGCGGGCCGCACTGCCGAGCCGACGCCCTGCTTGCGATGCGACTGAACGCCGATCGACGAGATCGTTGCCGCCACTACTCCGACGCCGGCGACGACGGCACTGCGGCGGGCATGCTCGCGGCGGCGGCCGGACTGGATCACCCGGTGCAGGTCGACGCGACCGGGCGAGTCGTCTGCAGCCGCTCGGGCGAACAAATCCTTGAGTGCGTCAGTCATCTGAGTTCCCTTCGGGGTGCCGTCGCAGGCGACGGGCTGTCCAATTCGAAGTTGTCGATCTCCAGTACGCCGCGTAGTGCGGCCAGTCCCCTGGCGGCCTGGCTCTTGACGGTCCCCTCCGAGCAGCCGAGCAGCTCGGCCGTCGTCGCGACACTGTTGTCGTCCCAGTAGCGCAGGACGAGGACCGCCCGTTGCCGGGGCGGCACCCGGGCCAGGGCGCTCATCAGCCGTTCGCGTTCGCCGGGCCCCTCCCGGCCGAGCTCGGCACGCTCCGGCAGGACCGCGGTCGGGTGCTCCCGGCGCCAGGGCCGGCGCCGTTCGCTCAGGTAGGAACGCACCAGGATCTGCCGGGTGTAGCCGTCCACCGCCTCGCGGCGATTGACCCGCCGCCACGCGACGTACAGCTTGGTGAGCGTTGTCTGCACCAGATCGTCCGCAAGGTGCCAGTCGCCGCAGAGCAGATAGGCGGTACGCCGCAGCGGCACGATCCGAGCCCTCGCGTAGTCTCGGAACTCCGCCTCGTCCTCCGCTCGCATCGCCACCTCCGTTTCCCGGTCGTTGCCTACTACACGCGGCGGACCGCCTGCCGGGTTGCATCGGCAGCGCTTTGCTGCGGCCGGTTCATGAACATTGGGCCAAACGGCGCACACCGCCGATCAGTTGGACGTACGGTGAGCGGGCTGCCACCTTCTGTAATCCACTTAACGGGGGAAACATCGTGATGCCTTACTTCAGCCCGCCCGAAGCCCTCCCGGACACCCTCACCGTCGTCCGGCCCCCGCCCAGTTTCGAACCCAGCGATGTCGCTCGTGTCTCGGTCGAGTTCCTGGTCGTGGGCGACAGCGCGGACGACCTGTTCGAGATGTACCGGGCGGCGTTCGTCCCGTTGCACTCCCGCGCTGCTCTCGGCCACCTGCTTCCGCGCAGCGAGTTCGACACGGTGCTGCGGGCCCCGACCGTGAGCAAGATCATCGCTTGGGATCACAAGGACCGCGCGATCGGCATGGCGACCCTGACGACCGACCTGACGACCGAACACATCAGTGAGTTGTTCTTCGCCGACCGGTTCCCTGAGGAGTACGCGCGCAACGAGCTCTTCTACCTGGGCTTTCTGCTCGTGCGGCCGGACGCGCAGCGCGGTGGCGTACTCGCGGCCATGGTCAAGAGTGTCGTCTCACACGTGAGCGCGCTCGGCGGTGTCGTCGCCTTCGATGTGTGCAAGTTCAACGACGACACCTTCAAGTTCGCGCAGAGTTGTGCACTTCTCGCGCGCCGGATCAGGGCTTCGTCGATGGCGACCGTCGACGTCCAGACCTACTACGCCGTCCGCTTCCCGCCGGCCAGCTGACGCGCCAGGATCGGCGACTTCGCCCGCTCCTCGGGTGTCGGCGCGATGAAGGCAGCAACCGCTTCCGCCGCGGGCAGCGGCTTGCCGTAATGCCAGCCCTGCGCCGAGGTGCAGCCCATTGCGCGGAGGCAATCGCGCTGGACGAGCGTCTCCACCCCTTCGGCGACCACCGTGAGGCTGAGCGCCTGCGCCATCGCGACGACGGCGCGGACTATCTCCTGGTCGTCGGTGTCGGCGCCGAGACCTGAGACGAACGACCGGTCGATCTTCACCGTGCTGACCGGGAAGCGCTTGAGATACCCGAGTGACGAGTAGCCGGTGCCGAAGTCGTCGACGTACAGGTGTACGCCGATGTCGCGCAGTTGCTGCAGCACGAGCATGGCGGCTTCCGCATCGTCCATCAGCACGCTCTCGGTGATCTCGAGCCGCAGCGCATGCGGCGGTACGCCGTGCTTCGCGATTTCCGCCCGGACCATCGGGATCAGCTCGGGGTCGCGTAGCTGCCTGGCCGAGACGTTGACCGACATGTAGAGGTCCGGGTGCAGGTCGCTGTATTGGTTTCGCCACAGTCCCAGCTGTCGGACCGCCTCGCGCAGCACCCACCGACCCAACGGCAGGATCAGGCCCGTCTCTTCGGCGACCGGGATGAACACGTCGGGCGGCACCCGGCGGCCGTCGATCTCCATTCGTGCCAGTGCTTCGAAGCCGCCGAGGTTCTCGTGGGCGAGTTCGACGATGGGCTGGTAATGCAGGGAGATGGTCCCCGCCTCCATCGCCCGGCGCAGGTCCTGTTCGATCGAGAGCCGTTCCGCCACCGCGTCGTGCATGGCCGTCGTGAAGAGCGACCATCGGTTGCGGCCCGCGTCCTTGGCGCGGTACATGGCAATGTCGGCGTCACGGATCAGCCGCTCCGCGGTGTAGCCCGCGTCGCCCTCCGCGACGGCGATGCCGATGCTGGGTGTCAACACCATGTCGCCGACGCTGAGCCGGAACGGATCCGCGAATGCCGAGAAGAGCCGGTCCGCAATCGCTGTCGGCTCCTCGGTTGCCTGCTGGATCCGGCACACGATCGCGAACTCGTCGCCACCGGCGCGGGCCACGCAGTCATCGTCGCGCACGACTGCACGCAGCCGGGTGCCGACCGCGACGAGCAGTTCGTCGCCGGCGCCGTGACCCCAGGTGTCGTTGAGCACCTTGAACCTGTCGATGTCGATGAAGAAGACGCCTACCGCGTGACCCGAACCACGCGCGTCGTGCAGGTCTGCCGCGGTCCGTTCGGAGAGCTTCGTGCGGTTCGGCAGGCCGGTGAGAGCGTCGTGCGTCGCCTGGACCGCCAGGAACGCCTCCGACTTCGCGTGCTGGTTGACAGCGCGCACCGATCGCTGCAGAACCGCGCCGAAGAGCAGCGAGATGCCGACTGCGAGTACGACGCGATCCCGGAGTCCGGCGCCAGGCGGGTTGACGAGAATCACCAGCACCGGTGCGACCACAGCGGCCGCAACGGTGACGAGCCGGCCTCGTACGAGGGCGCGGACCCGGGCCGGTTGCGGCACCGTCAGCACGACCATCGAGGGATGCAACGCCGTTGCCGCCATGGCGCCGTAGGCGATCAGGAAGGGTCCATCCCGCAACATGATGGGGGGATGCGCGATCCGCGCGATGTCGACGGCGTAGGCGATGTCTCCCGTAAAAATCGCCACCATACACAGCAAAAGCAGCCAGAAAGCGGGCGCGCGGGACACGTCGGTGAAAGCGATCTGCGCGACGACGAACAGCAGCAGGGCATCAATCGGCGGGTAGAGACTCGACACCACCCGCAGCGCGGTGCCTGCGCCATCCGCGCCGAGCGTCGGCACGACGAGAAACGACCAAGCGAGCAGGATCGCGCCCACTCCGACAACGACGGCATCCGAGCGGGACCCCGCGTCTCCGTGACCGCGGCGATGCCTGAGGAACATGACCAGGGCGGACCCGATGCACGCGTAGCCGCCCAGCGTGAAGGCATCCGGCCACAAAGACGTGAGATGACCTGCGGCGTCGGCAAGAGACGCCCGCAACACTGCACCGACGAGAAACAGCACGGCTGTCACCGCCAGCAGCCGCCACGGCAGCCGGGTGTTCGGACGGTTGAAGCGCGGCGCCATCATCAGCGAAGCAACACACGCAACTGCGACGACGGCGAACAGGATGCTCTGCGTGTCGGGAACGGCGAACGCGTAGCCGATGAGCGCGACGACGGACAGGGACAGCACCACCCAGGCCGACCCAGCGCTGCGCCGGCTACCGGAGACCCTGGGTTCGGTCAGCGCGGGAAGTACCGTCACCCCGTTGCCTTTCAGAGTAGTGAAAAGAGGCCATCCGGAACCGCTATCGGCCGACTGACGCCATGCGCGAGGCAATCAGGCAAATTTCCGCGGTCGGACGCGTGCGTTTGCCCGCAGGTCGACCGGGCATTTCCATCGCACGAGGCATCCGCGCGGCTGCCGCGACCGGACGGAAGGTTTCCCTCATGCGACTGCGCGTCGACAATCCGGACGCCTCACAGGTGATCGATCGGCGCGGCCTCCCCGGTGGTCGTGCTGCGATAGGTGGCGGGCTGGGCGTCGTGGGCGTGATCGCGGTGCTCCTGTTCAACCTGCTGACCGGAGGCAACGGGAGCGGCTTCGACGTCAACTCGGGACTCAACCAGCTGCCCGATCAGGTCCCGCAGGGCTCACCGCTTCCGAAGACGGCCGCGCAGGAGGCGCAACGCAAGAACATCGAACTCATCGTCAACCACGTGCAACAGACGTGGACGGGCATCTTTGCGGGGACTGGGAAGCAGTACACCAACGCCAAGCTGGTGCTGTTCGAGGACAAGGTGTCGACCGGCTGCGGCCAGGCGACCTCGGCGGTCGGGCCGTTCTACTGCCCGCAGGACCATCTGGTCTATCTCGACCTCGGGTTCTTTCAGGAGCTGCAGACCAAGTTCGGCGCACCAGGGGACTTCGCGCAGGCCTACGTCATCGCCCACGAGCTCGGCCACCACGTCCAGAGCCTGCTCGGCATCGAGCCGCAGGTGCGGCAGCAGCAGCAGGCGCACCCGGACAAGACCAACGAGTACTCGGTCCGGATGGAACTGCAGGCCGATTGTTTCGCGGGGGTCTGGGGCCACGCGGCGTACGCCGGCGAGCAACTTGACCCCGGTGACGTCGAGGAGGGCCTGCAGGCGGCCGCGTCTGTGGGCGACGACCGGTTGCAGCAACAGGCCGGTGGCCGGGTCAACTCCGAGACCTGGACGCACGGCTCGTCCGCGCAGCGGGACAGCTGGTTCAAGAAGGGGTTCGACAGCGGCGACCCGAAGGACTGCGACACGTTCTCCGGCAAGGCCTGACCCACAGGTAGGCGGGCCTCGGCGCGTCAGGGGGTGTAGAGCGCCGACCCGTTGACCCAGTCGTGCCAGGAGACATTCCAGTCGGCAAAGCCGTTGCCGAGCTGCAGCTTGCGCGGCGTACCCACAACCTTGACGACATCACCGCGGTTGCTGAAACGCAGGAACCAGGCAGCGTCCACGACGCTCGCGTTGACACACCCGTGCGAGACGTTGCGCAGGCCCTGGTCCTTGGTCGACCAGGGCGCCGCGTGCACGAACTCGCCGCTGTTGGAGATCCGGACGCTGCTCAGCACCTGTTTGTAGTAGCCCCCTGGCGCGTCGCGCGGGATGCCGATGGTCGCCGAATCCATCCAGTAGACCTTGTCCTTCGACATCACGACGTGCACGCCGCTCGACGTCGGGAAAGCGTCCCGGCCGGTGCTGACGTTGAACTTGCGCACCACCGTGCCGTCCTCCTTGACCGTCATGGTGTGCGTCGCCGCGCTGACCAGGGCGACGTGGGATCGGCCGATGTGGAACTCGATGGAACGGCTCTGCGCACCCCACAGGCCGTTGCCCGCGTCGACGCCGTCGAGGTCGACGTCGACGTGCACCGTGTCGCCGGTGGTCCAGTAGCCAGGCGGCCGGAAGTGCACCTCCTTCGCATTCATCCAGTACCAGCCGCCGATCGCCCCGTTGGCGGTGGTCACCTGCAGCCGCCGCTCGACGGCCGCCCGGTCCTTGACCGCGTGATTGAAGTAGATGATGACCGGCATGCCCACCCCGACGGTCTCGCCGTTGAGCGGCGCGATGCGAGTGCGCAGCATCGCCACGGGAGTGAGAGTCGTGAACCGCACGGTTCGCGTCGTCGGGACGCCTGCCGGATCGACGGCTTGCGCCTTGACGGTGTAAGCCGAAGACGGTGCCAGCGGGCTGGCGGCAGTCCACGACGTCGACCCGGCGCTGAATGAGCCGGTGATGGCGAACTTTCCGGTCGTCATGGTGACCGACGTCAGATGACCACCGGTCGCCGAGACCAGCACCGCTGCGTTGAGCTTGACGCCGACCCGACCGGCCGCCGCGGGTTGGTTGCCGACGAGGACGGCCACGGCCGCCTGGGAAACGGGTTTCGGCTTCGCCGGTTTCGCGGTCGGAGCCTTCCCTGGTGCGGCTGCTGGCACCCCGGCTTTCGCGGGAGCGCTGCTGCCGGCGGCGATCGCCTCGGCGGACGCCCGGGCGACGGTTGCTGAATGCTTGCTGTCGGAGGTGCAGCCTGCGGCGAGCAGTGAAACCGCGATGGCGAGAGCGAGCGCCGCGGGGCGGTGCGGAACAGGGTTGCGCGTTCGCGTCGTACCGACTCTGATCACCGCCATCGCCTGCCCCCCGTCGGAGCGCTTCAGGGTGACACGAATTGATACCGCTGTCTGCCGAGGTGCGAGTATGTGCGAATTCACCCGTCGACCCAGGAGGTACGCGTGGCCAGCACCCTTTCGGACGAAGACATCACGACCACGGTCTCAGCTGCGACTGCTTCACTCGCCGACCCGGACGGCACTGACGGCGACGCCGACGGCGAGGACACCGGTGGCGACGGCGCTCCGGCAGGCGACACCACCACCGACGGCGACGGCACCGACTAACCAGCGTTGACGCCTTCTTTCGGGGTCGGCGACACGGGCGCCACGCCCGGGGTCGTCGGCCCCGCCGAAGTCCGGCGCGGACTCGCAGCACTGTCCGATCTCGTCGGAGACGTCAGCGCCTTTCTCGCGCAGCACTGGGCCAAATCGCCGCTGCTCTGCGCCGGCGATCCGGCCCGCCGGTTGTTGCTGTTGTCCATCGCCGACGTCGACACCCTGCTGACCGAGCGAGGTCTGCGGCTACCCGCGGTGCGCGTCGTGCGTGACGGCGAGACGGTTCCACCGGCGCGCTACACGACGGCCGCACGCATCGGGAGCAAACCGGTCGTTGACCTGCTCGATCCGGCACTGCTCGCGGCGCAGTTCGCGGCAGGCGCGACCATTTCGTTTCAGGGCCTGCAGCGCTACTGGCAGCCGCTGACAGAGCTCTGTCAGTCGTTGGAGGCGGCGCTCACCCATCCGTTCCAGGCGAATGCCTACCTGAGCCCGCCCGGCGCGACCGGGTTGGCTGTACATCACGACACGCATGACGTCTTCGTACTCCAGGTAGAGGGCAGCAAGCACTTCGACGTCTACGAACCCGCAACCTGGCTGCCGGTCGCCGGCCAGCACTGGACGTCTGACCAGCCTCCGGGCGAGCCGGCCGTCTCCGTCGACCTGAAGCCGGGCGACTGCCTCTACATGCCCCGCGGCTGGCGGCACCGCGCCTACACGACCGAGAGCCATTCCCTGCACCTGACGATCGGACTGCTCGGCTACACCTGGCTCGCCCTGGCCTCGGTTCTCTCGTCCTCGCTGGCGGACGTCGCGGAGTTCCGCGAGCCGCTGCCACCGGGCTTCGCCAACGATCCGGACGCGCTGACCGCCGCCGTTGCGGAGCGGCTCACCGCGTTGCGCGCCTGGCTCGACAGCGCCGACCCGGCCGTCATCGCCGGCACGCTGACCCGCCGGTTCGTGACTGGCCGGGCCGCCGCGCCGGGTGGCATCGGGGCCCTGGTGACTGAGCTGACGATCGCCGCCGACACCCCGATACGCCGCCGCCGTTTCGCCCGCGCCCTGCTGCGGTTCGAGGGCAACAGGGTCGAGTTGGTGCTGGCCGGATCCAGCGTGTCGTTCCCCGTCGTTGCGAGCCTCGTGCTGCGCGCGATCCTGGCAGCCGATTCATTCACCGCCGCCGACCTCCCGGACGATCTCGACCTGGCAGGCCGGCTCGTCGTCGTACGCCGCCTGGTCGCCGAAGGGCTGCTCGAGGCCGGATGACGGCGATCAGGTTGGCGCGCGAAGTAACGCTCGAACGCGCCTGCTCCCGGCTGTCGGTGTCCAGTGACGAGCCTCTGCGCGGCACCGCATCGACGGTGCGGCACTGGTTGCTGGTCGAGCAGCCGGGCGCCTGGGGCCGCGACGCTCTTCTCGAGAGTGACCTGCCCGCTCACGTCGCGACGGCCTTGAAGCGGCGCGCGGCAGAACTCGGGCTGCGCCTGGTGCTGATCCGCCGGCCAGGACGCCGGCCCCCCGCGAACGCGAACCGATCGGCGTACGTCGTGCACAGCGGGCCTGATGATGTCTGGCAGAGGAGGCTGTCCTTCGCTGCCGCGACCGAGCTGCTCGACCTCGACCTGGCCTCGCTCATGCACCAGTCCGCAGGAGCCACCGACCAGCCGCTCTATCTGATCTGTACACACGGCAAGCACGACCTGTGCTGCGCGGTGGCAGGCATACCCCTGGCCCGCCGACTGCGGGATCTCGGCGACGTCTGGGAGTGCTCGCACATCGGGGGCGACCGCTTCGCCGCGAACCTGCTCTGCCTGCCGCAAGGGATTTACTACGGCCGGGTGACGCCCGAGATCGGCATGCGGATCCTCGAGCGGCATGCCCGCGGCGAGCTGCTGCTCACCCACCTGCGCGGCCGGTCCAGCTACGAATTCGCCGCGCAGGCGGCCGACATGTTCATCCGGCAGGCCAGGGCACTGCACCGGCTGGACGATTTGGCCCTGGAATCGGTCTACCCCGGGTCGCCCGTCGAGTGCGTCTTCCGGTCGCGTTCCGGGGACTCCTTGCGTGTCGCCGTCGACGTCTCCTCCGCACCCCCTCGGCGGCTCACCTGCCACGGCGAGGCGACGGCAGCGCCGTCCTACAGCGTTCGGTGGATCCATGCCTGAAGCAGTCGTCATCGGTGCCGGTCCGAACGGCCTGGTCGCCGCCAACATCCTGGCTGCCGCCGGGTGGAGCGTCGTCGTCCTCGAGGCCGAGGCGACGCCCGGCGGCGCTGTGAAGTCGAACGAGGTCACCGCGCCGGGATTCGTCTCGGACCGGTACAGCTCGTTCTACCCGCTCGGCCTCGCCTCGCCCGCGCTGACTGCGCTCCGGCTCGAGGCGCACGGCCTGCAGTGGCGGCACGCCCCGACCGTGCTCGCGCACCCGACTTCGGACGGCCGGTGTGCCGTGCTGTCACGCGACATCGCCGAGACGGCCGCGTCGCTCGACTCCTACGCCGCGGGCGACGGGGACGCGTGGCGCCGGCTTTTCCAGCGCTGGCTCGAGGTGCGCGATCCGTTCATCGACGGGTTGTTCACGCCGTTCCCGCCGGTGCGCGCCGCCATGCGGCTCGGTGCGGCGCTGCGGTTGGGCGGCGGCGTCCGTTTCGCCCGCTTCGCGATGACTCCGGTCCGGCGACTCGCTGATGAGGAGTTCCGCGGCGCCGGCGGCGGCCTGCTGATAGCGGGCAACTCGCTGCATGGAGACGTGCCGCCTGAGGCGGCCGGCAGCGGCATCTTCGGGTGGCTGCTCGCCATGCTCGGCCAGGAGATCGGCTTTCCGGTGCCGGCGGGCGGCGCCGGCGCGCTGACCGAAGCATTGGTACGCCGCCTGGCCGCCCACGGCGGTCAAATCCGTTGTGGTGCCGCAGTCGCGTCGGTCGTGGTCCGCGCCGGCCGCGCGGTCGGCGTACGCATGGAGGACGGCACCGAGATCGAGGCGACCCGCGCCGTACTCGCCGACGTCACCGCGCCCCAGCTCTACCTGCAGCTGGTGGGCGCCGACCTGCTGCCACCGCAGCTGTGCGCCCAGCTCGCGAAGTTCGACTGGGACCACGCCACCGTCAAGGTCGACTGGGCGCTGAGTGCGCCGATCCCCTGGCTTGCCGAGCCGGCGCGGCGGGCGGGCACCGTGCATCTTGCGGACGGCATGGACGAAATGACCAGGTACGCCGCCGAGCTGACCACCGGGCGGGTGCCCGGCACGCCGTTCGTGCTGGTGGGTCAGCTGACGACGGCCGACCCGAGCCGCTCCCCGGCCGGAACGGAATCAGCCTGGGGCTACACGCATGTTCCGCAGCGCCCACGCACCTCCGACACGGGCCAGGGGAAGGCGTGGGACGACGCCGAGGTGGATGTGGTCGTGCGCCGGATAGAGGCACGGATGGAGGCATTCGCCCCGGGTTTCAGCGAGCTGGTCATCGGCAGGCACGTGCAAGGACCGGTGCAGCTGCAGGAGGGCAACCGCAACCTGCGTGGCGGCGCGGTCAACGCCGGCACCGCGGCGCTGCACCAGCAGCTCGTGTTCCGGCCGGTTCCCGGCCTGGCCCGCCCGGAGACGGTCATCCCTGGTCTGTACCTCGCTTCGGCGTCCGCTCATCCCGGCGGCGGCGTGCATGGCGCGCCGGGAGCAAACGCGGCCGCTGCGGCCCTCAACGCGGCGAAGCCGGTCCGGCGCTACTTCACCGCGGCGGCAGCGGCTACCCACCGCCGGATAACCGCCGGCGGCGGCCGCTTCAGCTAGCCGTCCGGACGATCTCGTCATAGTCAGGGCCGTGCAGGGACCGGAATGACTCGTCTTCGACCGCGGCGCGGGCGTACGCAGGGTTGGTGCGCACTGCCGCATGCAGCGCCGCAAGGGCGCGATCGCGGGCACCGGCACGGGCCCACGACCTGGCCGCGGTGAACGCCGCCTCTGCGAATTCCGCGCCAGGCGCGGCTCGCGATCCGGCCATCTCGGCGAGCCGGCCCGCGACGTCGAAGGCGCCTACGCTCTGCGCACCGAGCGCCGCCCGCGTGACCGCCGCGAACGGCACACGGGCATCGCCGAACGTGGTCATCAGCCGGTCGACCGCGCCGGTCTGCAACAGGCCGACCGCCAGATGGAAAGCCGCATCCCCGTCGGGCCGCGCCGTCCTGAATGCGGCGGCGAGGCGTTCGACGCCGAGGCCGGGCTGGCCGGTCGCCATGAGCACCCGTCCCTCGAGCACCGCATCGACCGAGCCGACCGGAAGGTCGAGCAACAGGCGCTTCGCGGTCTGCGCATCGCCCGACTGCAGTCTCGAGGCCGCGGCGAGGTGCAGAGCCGTGATCGCGCCGGCCTGGTCGCCGCGCTGGTCAGCCGCGGCGGCGGCCTCCTCGGCGGCAGCAGCAGCCGCCGCGTAATTGCCCGACTCCAGCTCCCGGACGGCCTCCGCCAGCCCGGCGGGCGCGGGCCGAGCCTTCGGCGTACGCCGATTGCCCTGCAGAGTCGCCACGTTGCCGGCCACGAACAACGCCACGAAGATCGCCGCGAACGGCTCGTGCAGCGTGAGTGCTCCGGCGATGGCGCCGGCGCCGACCAGGATCGAGACGATCGCGGCGATGCGCTCGCGCGAGTCGGCGCGCCCGGGCAGCAGGTCGCGCAGCGTCTGGCCACCGTCCAGAGGCAGGATAGGCAGCAAATTGAACAGGCCGTAGAGGATGTTGACCCGGATACCCAGGTAGATGGCCAATTCGGCCACGCCACCGTGGGAGCCAACCCCCGCGTGCTCGGCTGCGACGAAGATCAGCCCGAGGGCGATGCCGGCACCGGGTCCCGCCAGCGAGATCGCCACCCGCTTGCCGCGGCTGACCTCGCCCGACGGCAGCCAGGATGTGAGACCACCGAGCGCGTGGATGACGATCTCAGGGTGCGCGCCGGTCGTGCGCGCGACCAGCGCATGACCCATCTCGTGCACGAGCACGGAGCCGCCGAGGATCACGAGCCAGAGCACGACTACCTGGACTCCGCCCCGAATCGAGAGCATGACGCCGATGATGAAGAACCAGGTGTCGAAGCGGACCGGGATGCCGGCCACGCGCAGGCGGACGCCGCCGCCGTTCGCTCCAGATGCCGGAAGGACCATTGCCAGACGTTAACCTGCGCGGCGGCGCGGCGCGCTGCCGGTGCAGGTGGCCGTCCGGCCCGCTGCCAGTGCCGTGAACGACCTCAGTGCACCGTGCACGGCCCCGGTGGCACCCGGGTCGGGCCGTAACTGCTCGAGTAGGAGCTGGAGAACACCAGCGTCGTATAGCCCGGGCCGGCTGCCGTTTGCACCCAGCCGACGCCGATGTAGCGGTAGCCCGGCCCCAGGATGTTGGCGCGATGCGGCGGCGAGTTCATGTACATGCCGTAGACCACGTCGGGGCGGTAGCCGTAGGCGACATTTTCGCCGATCGCCCGCCAGGTTGCCCCGCCGGAGGTGGTGACGTTGGCGACGAGCCGGGGGTTGTGCACGAGCGTGTGCCGCACCGCCATCGCTCGGGACCACCGGCGGGCGACGTCGGTGTAGCCGGGCGCGAGCCGCAGCGGGGCCAGCCCGGCGTGGTGGCGGGACGCGTTGACAAGGCGGAACATGCGCGCTTCCGCGGCGTTGACACGCACGCCGCCGATAGCCGACTGTGCGTCGTACGACGCTGATGCGGTCGAGGCCGGTGCGATGACGGCAATGACACAGATGCCGATGCCGGTCGCCAGGGCGGCGGACCGGCGGACCCAGCGTTTCGAGGCGTTGACGCAGTAGCTCACGGCGGGTCGCTCCCCTCACGCCTGCGGGGTTAGCTGTCGGGTTCGGGCAGGGAAGGTGCCCGGCCACTTCTGAGTGGCTTCACCCCAAGAACGCTCGTGGCGTTCGAGGAACCGTGGGTTCCCCGTCCCCGTCCTGTTCGGTGAAGGGACAGCTGCGCAGGACGGGGCTCGGCGTGCGCACAACTGACATCCGCTTCGGGCGGCGGGTGCCCGCCCAACCTAGGAGCAGTGATCAGCAATGTCCACCCCCGGTCGCGCCTAAACCGTGTCGCACTAGTCACATCGGGTGGGATGGCACACTGTGCCCACCGTGTAACGAGAGCAGGTGCAGTGAGCGACGAAGACGCCCCGCAGGGCGAGTTGGTGCAGCGCCTGCGCCGCAGCGTGGAAGGACTCGTCGGCGTACCCGCGACCGAAGGCAACGACATCGTCCGGCTGCGCAATGGCGACCAGATCTTCCCTGCGATGTTGGAGGCGATCCGCGCCGCCACCCGGACCGTCGACATGCTCACCTTCGTCTACTGGAAGGGGCACGTGGCCACCGACTTCGCTGAGGCGCTCGCAGAACGCGCCGCGTCAGGGGTACGGGTGCGCCTGCTGCTCGATGCCATCGGCGCCCGGCAGATGGACAAAACACTGCTGGAGAAGATCACGGCCGCGGGCGGCTACGTCGAGTGGTTCCGGCCGCCGGCCGCCCGGAAGCCCCGGCATCTCAACCGCCGCACCCACCGCAAGGTGCTCATCTGCGACGAGGAGGTCGGCTTCACCGGTGGCGTGGGGATCGCCGACGAGTGGCGTGGCGACGCCCGCAACGCGGGCGAGTGGCGCGACACCCACTTTCGGGTGCAAGGGCCGGCCGTCGACGGGTTGCGGGCCGCCTTCGCCCAGAACTGGGCCGAAACCGGGCAACCTCTCTTCGACCCGGACATCGACCGATTCCCCGAACAGCCGCAGCGCGGTACGTCGACCGTGCAGGTCGTGCGCGGTTCGAGCGACGTCGGCTGGTGCGACATCGCCACGGTGTTCCGAGCACTGATCCAGCGCGCCCAGACCCGCATCCGGGTCACGACGGCGTACTTCAACCCGGACGACGACTACATCGAGTACCTCGGCGCCGCGGTCGAACGCGGCGTACGGGTCGAGGTGCTGGTCCCCGGCGACAAGATCGACAAGAGAATGTCGCAGATCATCGCGCAGGAGGACTACCAGGGGCTGCTCGACACCGGCTCGCACCTGTGGACCTACGACACGAGCATGCTGCACGCCAAGGTGCTGACGGTCGACGGGATCGCGTCGGTGGTCGGCTCGCCCAACGTCAACCAGCGTTCGATGAACCTCGACGAGGAGGTCGCGCTGGTCGTGCTCGACCCCGAGTTGGCACAGACGCTGGATGCCGACTTCGACAACGACCTGCGTACCAGCACCAGGCTGACGGCCGACAATTGGGCCAAGCGCGGCATCGTCCAGAAGGCGCTCGAACGCACCGCGACACTCGTCGAGGACTTCTTCTAGCCCTCGCCCGACGACCGCGTGTTCGAAGAACCCGCGGCCGGGGTTCGGGCACCTGACGGTATGGCTGGCCGTACCCTCAGGTGCGCAAATCCGCGCGGGGCACACGATCAGCGCTGGCGCAGCAGTCTGCTGCGGGTCACGCGAGCAGCGTGCGCACTTCGCGCGCCGCGACGGAGAGTGTTGCGAGGTCGGCGACGCCGCCTGCCTTGATCTCGGAGAACACCCGCGCGACGCGCTCGAGTGCGGCGGCCCGCTCCGCGCGCCATGATTCGACCGCCTCGGCTGCGGGGGCGCCCGCCCCGGTCCGCAGAACGTCCGTGACCAACGAAGCGTGCACGCTGTTCATGTCGTCGCGCAGCGCCGCGCGCGCGAGTGTCTGCCAGCGGTCCGACCTCGGGAGCTCGCTGATGCGCGCGCGCAACCAGCTCAGTCCGAAGGGATCGGCGATACCGAAGTAGATGCTCGTCACGTCGCGGACCTCGGCGTGGGTGGCTGCCGCGACGGTGCAGATATCGAGCCCGGAGAACAGCGGGCCGAGCGATGCGACAGTGGCCGCCAGCTGCGCCGGCGCGCCGGCTGCCTCGAACCGGGCGCGGTCGATGTCGACTGCCGTCTTGTCGACGCCGGTCAGAACCGACGGCAGGCGCTCGGCGACCGCCGCGATGCCCGGGGCGAATTCGGCGACCGTCCTGGCCACGTCGAGGTGCGACCCGTGGCGCACCAGCCAGCGCGCCGCGCGCTCGATCACCCGGCGCGTCTCCAGCTGCATGCTGTACTGGACCTCCGCCGGGATGGTGTCGTCCAGCCGCTCGATCTGCGCCCATAGATCGCGCATGGCGAAGATCTCGCGAGCCGCGCGGTGCGCCCGCACCAGTTCGGGTGCTGCCACCCCGGTTTCCTCGGCCAGCCTGAACACGAACGTGATGCCGGCGCGGTTGACGACCCCGTTGGTGATCGCGGTCGCGACGATCTCGCGGCGCAGCGGGTGCCCGGCCCGCTCCTCGGCGTACGCCGCCCGCAACGGTTCAGGGAAGTACGCGGCGAGTTCCTGCGACAGGTACGGGTCCTCGGGCACATCGGAGTCGAGCAGCTCGGTGTACAGCCCGATCTTGGTGTAGGCGAGGAGGACGGCGAACTCCGGGGTGGTCATCCCGAGGCCGGCCGCACGGCGCTCCTCCAGTGCCGCGTCACTGGGCAGGTGTTCGAGACTTCGGTTGAGCCGGCCGGCATCCTCCATCCCCCGGATGAACCGGGAGTAGACGCCGGCCATCTCGGGCGCCTGCACCCGCGCCATGCTGAGCACCCGGGTCTGGCTGTAGTTGTCGCGCAGGACCAGGTCGGCAACCTCGTCGGTCATCTGCACGAGCAGGACGTCGCGCTCGTCGATGGTCAACTTGCCGGCGGTGACGGCCGCGCCCAGCAGAACCTTGATGTTGACTTCGTGGTCGGAACAGTCGACCCCGGCCGAGTTGTCGATCGCGTCGCTGAAGATGCGGCCCGTGCCGAGGGCGTACTCGACCCGGGCCAGCTGCGTGAGCCCGAGGTTGCCTCCTTCGACCACAGCCAGGCAGCGAAGCTGCGCGGCGTCGATGCGCAGCGCATCCGTGCCCCGGTCGCCGACGTCGGCGTGCGACTCCGCGCTGGCCTTCACGTAGGTGCCGATGCCGCCGTTGAAGAGCAGGTCGACTGGCGCCGAGAGGATCGCCCGGATGAGTTCCTCCGGCGTCATTGCGTCGGCATCGATACCGAGCGCGGCCCTGGCCTGCGCGCTGAGAGCGATTGACTTCGCCGAACGCGCGAAGACCCCGCCACCCTCGGATAGGAGGGACTGGTCGTAATCGGCCCAGGACGAGCGCGGCAGGTAGAACAGCCGGTGCCGTTCAACGAAGCTCGCGGCAGCATCCGGCGCGGGGTCGAGGAACACATGCCTGTGGTCGAACGCCGCGACGAGGCGGATGTGGCGCGACAGCAGCATCGCATTGCCGAAGACGTCGCCCGACATGTCACCGATGCCGACAACGGTGAAGTCCGACGTCTGCGAGTCGACTCCGATCTCGCGCAGATGCCGCCGCGTCGACTCCCAGGCGCCGCGCGCGGTGATGCCCATCTTCTTGTGGTCGTAGCCGCTTGATCCACCGGAGGCGAAGGCGTCACCGAGCCAGAACCGGTACTCGGCCGCGACGCTGTTGGCGATGTCGCTGAACGACGCAGTGCCCTTGTCCGCCGCGACCACGAGATAGGGATCGTCGTCGTCGTACCTGACGACGTCGTGCGGCGGCACGATCCGCCCACCGGCGATGTTGTCGGTCAGGTCGAGCAGCCCGCGCATCATCGTCGTGTAGCAGTAGATGACCTCGCTCATCAGATCGGTCGACGCCGGGCGCTTGACGACGAAGCCGCCCTTGGCACCCACCGGGACGATGACGGCGTTCTTGACCATCTGCGCCTTCATGAGTCCCAGCACCTCGGTGCGGAAGTCCTCACGCCGGTCCGACCAGCGAATGCCGCCGCGTGCGACCTTCCCGCCGCGCAGGTGCACCGCCTCGACGCGGGGCGAGTAGACAAATATTTCGCACAGCGGCCTCGGCAGCGGCAGGTCCGGCACCAGGACCGAGTCGAACTTGAGCGCTAGGTACGGCTTGAAGCCGCCCTTCTCGTCCAGCTGGAATCCGTTGGTGCGCACTGTCGCCTGGACGAGAGAGACCAGGCTGCGCAAGATGCGGTCCTCGTCCAGGGCGACGACGGCGTCCAGTGCCTCCCCCAGCTTGCCGGCGACGCGGTCGACCGCTGTTTCGCGAGCGCTCTTGTCGTCGCCCGGCGCGAAGCGCAAGCGGAACAGCTCCACCAGCATGGCCGCGATGTGTGGGTTGTTGACCAGGCTCTCCTCGACGTACGGCTGGGTGTACTTGGCGGCCGTCTGTCGTTGGTAGCGCGCGTAGGCGCGGATCACGACTACGTCGCGCCATTCCAGTCCGGCGACCAGCACGAGCCGGTTGAAACCGTCGTCCTCGGCGGCACCCCTCCAGATCTGCGTGAACGCACGCTCGAACCGGCTCCCGGCCGAGCTGACGTCGACCCGGCCGTGCACGGGCGCCAGCCCGAAGTCGTAGATCCAGGCAGAGTCCGTACCGTGCCTGCGGATGCTGTACGGCCGCTCGTCGAGCACCCGGACGCCGAGGTTCTGCAGCAGGGGGAGCACGTCGGAGACGGCCAGCGGGCTGCCCGTCCGGAAGACCTTGAAGCGCAAGGTTCCGGGCAGGCTGCCTTCGGGCTGGTAGAGCTCGGAGGCAAGGTCGCCGGCCGGGTTGAGCCTCGCGAGAACCGACAGGTCACCGAGCGTCTCGCGCGGCGCGAAATCCTCCTGGTAGGCGGCCGGAAATGCGCCCCTGAACTTGTCGAAGAGTTCGAGAGCCCGCGACTCGTCGAGCGATTCGCAGAGGGCGTCCCGCAGATCGTCGGTCCACGACCTCGTGACCGTGGCCACCCGGCGCTCGAGGTCGCGCAGATCGGGCTGCGCGAGCTCCCCCTCCTCCACATAGACCACGAAGTGGATGCGAACCAGCACAGATTCGGAAAGCGCGACGTAGTAGTCGATGGTCGAACCGCGGTAGGCATCCATCAGCACCCGCTGCACCTGCAACCTGGCCGCCGTCGTGTAGCGGTCGCGGGGCAGGTAGACGAGGAAGGAGACGAAGCGGCCGAAGGTGTCGGGGCGGACGAAGACGCGCACGCGCTGGCGCTCCTGCAGCTGTACGACGCCCATGGCCGTTTCGAAGAGTTGGTCGGCATTGGCCTGGAAGAGCTCGTCGCGCGGATAGCTCTCGAGCACGTCCGCGAGGGCCTTCGCCAGGTGGCCGCCCGGCGGCAGGGCCGCACGTTCGATGACCGCGGAGACCTTGCGCCGCAACAACGGGATCTCGCGCGGGCTAGTGGCGTAGACGACTGATGTGTAGAGGCCGAGGAATCGGCGTTCGCCGACGACGTTGCCGTCCGCGTCGAACCGCTTGACGCCGACATAGTCCAGATACGACGGGCGATGAACGGTCGACCGGGTGTTGGCCTTGGTCAAGACGAGCAACCGGCGTTCGCGGACCCGGGCACGGACACTCGGCGGCAGCTTTGCGAAGCTCGTCGACTTCGGCTGATAGCCCACATCGCGCAGCAGTCCCAGACCGGTGCCGAGGATTGGCTTGAGGACGTCGCCGTCGGCCTCGGTGACCAGGTCGTACTCGCGGTAGCCGAGGAAGGTGAAGTGCTCGGCCGCGATCCAGCGCAGCAGCTCGCGGCTCTCGGCGACGTCGTCGTCCTCGAGCACCGGCGGCGACCCGGTCAACTCGTCGTCGACGATGCCGCGCATCCGGGCACGCATCTTCTGCCAGTCCTCCACGGCAGCCCGCACGTCGCCGAGAACCCGCAGCAGGTCGACGTGCAACGCCGCCCGTCCTTCAGCATCACCGATGCGGTCGAACTCGATGTTCAGGAAGGACTCGGGATGGACTGCGGCGCCCGACGACCACGGCGGCAGCAGCTCCAGCAACTCACCGGTGATGTTGCGGAGCACCGTGACGACAGGTTGTACGACCAGATGGATGCCCCGGTTGTGCCGGCTCAGTTCCATGCTCACCGAGTCGACGAGAAACGGCATGTCGTCGGTGACGATCTGCACGACGGTGTGCCGCGACTGCCATCCGTCGACGTCAGCCGTCGGATTGAACACCCGAACCGCAGGCGTGCCGACCACCCGCTGCTGCCCAAGCTGCCAATGCGTCAGCGCGGCGCCGTACAGGTTTTCCGCGGTGCGTTCACTGAGGTCCTCAGGGGCCGTGAATTGGTAGTACTGCTCGAGGAACTCGGCGAATCCTGGTGCGGAGGTCTGCTCCGCGAGGCTGAGCAAGCGTCGGCGGATCGGATCCGCAGTCGCCTCGGTTCGCGCGGTCACAAGCTGCCTGCTCCGATCGCCGTTGATCGCAAGTCCGCACCGCCAATGTACGCCGCCGCGCTCAGGCCGGGACCGTCTGCCCCTTGCCGACTACAACCACGCCACCCGCGCTGACCGCGAATCCCCTCGCCCGGTCGACGTCCAGGTCGGCCCCGATGCGGGCGCCGTCTTCGATCGTGACGCCTTTGTCCAGGATCGCCCGGCGCACGATCGCGCCACGGCCGACCTTGACGTTGTCCATCACCACCGAGTCCTCGACGGTCGCATGCGAGTTGACCCGGACACCTGGCGAGATGACCGACCTGACGACGGATCCGCCGGACACGATCACGCCACCGCAGACCATCGACTCCCAGGCGGAGCCCATCCGACCGGGATCAGGGCTGACGAACTTCGCCGGCGGCAGCGGCGGATTGGCGGTGAAGATCGGCCAGTCGGTGTTGTACAGGTTGAAGATCGGATGTACGGAGATCAGGTCCATGTGCGCGTCGTAGTAGGCGTCGACGGTTCCGACGTCGCGCCAGTAGCCGCTGTCCCGTTCGGTCGCGCCTGGCACCTCGTTGCCCGCGAAGTCGTAGACCTCGGCGTCGCCGCGCCCGACGAATCCGGGGATGATGTCGCCGCCGAGATCGTGCCGGGAGCTCGGGTCGACGGCGTCACCAGTGACCGCATCCACCAACGCCCGGGTCGTGAAGACGTAGTTGCCCATCGAC
Organism: Actinomycetota bacterium; assembly: GCA_040005895.1. Classification (GTDB taxonomy): domain Bacteria; phylum Actinomycetota; class Actinomycetes; order BP-191; family BP-191; genus JBDTYE01. The sequence goes on from JBDTYE010000008.1 coordinate 27,004, forward strand.
GCGAACACCTGGTCGGGCGCGTCGGGCAGTCCCCTCGCGTCCTTCGGCTTTTCCCGGAACTCCGAGATCCGCCGGCCGGTGTCCGACATCTCGATGACGCCGAACTCCGATGCCTGCGCCCTCGGCGCGCGGATACCGGCGACCGTGCACCCGACGCCCGAGGCGATGTGCTGCTCCACCATCTGCCGCGGGTCCATCCGGTAGATGTGGTCCGCGCCGAAGACGATCACATAGTCGGGAGCATCGTCGTAGACCAGGTTGAGGCTCTGGAAGATCGCGTCCGCCGATCCGGCGAACCACCGCGGCCCGACCCGCTGCTGGGCCGGCACCGGCGTGACGTAGTTGCCGAGCAGCGTTGACATGCGCCAGGTCATCGTGATGTGCCGGTCGAGGGAGTGGCTCTTGTACTGCGTGAGAACGACGATCTTCAGGTAGCCGGCGTTGGCGAGATTGGAGAGTACGAAGTCGACGAGCCGATAGATGCCGCCGAAGGGCACCGCGGGTTTGGCCCGGTCAGCCGTGAGCGGCAAGAGTCGCTTGCCTTCTCCGCCGGCCAGAACTATCGAGAGAACACGAGGAGACCCCATGGCCGGACCCTACCGGGCCATCGGGATCAGTAGCATCGCCGCCACGAGACATTGAGCGAAAGGTGCATCTGTGCGCGTCGGACTGTTCACCCGCGAGTACCCGCCGGAGGTGTACGGCGGCGCCGGAGTACACGTCGAATATCTCGCCAAGGAGCTCGCCCGGCTCGTCGACGTGACCGTGCATTGCTTCGGCGGCTACCGGCCCGGCGTGCCAGGCGGGCCGACCGTCGTCGCGCACGAGCCGTGGGCCAGACTCGACGGCGACGACCGTCATCTCGCCGCTCTTCGCACGATGTCGGTCGACCTGACGATGGCCGCGGACGCGGACGGGCTCGACATCCTGCACAGCCATACCTGGTACGCCAATTTCGCGGGACACCTGGGCAAGCTGACGTACGACGTGCCGCATGTCGTCACGATGCACAGCCTCGAGCCGCTGCGGCCCTGGAAGGCCGACCAGCTCGGGGGCGGCTACGCCCTGTCGTCGTTCTGCGAGCGCACCTCGGTCGAGGCCGCCGACGCCGTCATCGCGGTGTCCTCGGGGATGCGCGACGACGTGCTCGCCAGCTACCCGTCGGTGTCGCCCGACCGCGTCCAGGTGATTTACAACGGGATCGACACGGACGAATACCGGCAGGTTCCCTCCGACGGCGTCCTGGAGAAGCTGGGCATCGACGTGCACCGGCCCTATGTGCTGTTCGTCGGCCGCATCACCCGCCAGAAGGGCCTGTCCTACCTGCTCCAGGCTGCGGCAAACTTCGACAAGAATGCGCAACTGGTGCTCTGCGCCGGCTCGCCGGACAACCCGGAGATCGGCGCCGAGGTGGCCGCCCAGATTCAGGCCCTCTCAGAAATGCGCCCGGTCATCTGGATCCGCGAAATGCTGTCCCGACCGGACCTGATCGCCGTGCTCGCCCACGCTGCCGTCTTCGTCTGCCCATCCGTCTACGAACCCCTCGGCATCGTCAACCTGGAGGCGATGGCGTGCGAGACCGCGGTCGTCGCCAGTTCCGTGGGTGGCATCCCGGAGGTGGTCGTCGACGGCGCGACTGGCCTGCTGGTGCCGCTCGAACTCGGCCCCGACGGCATCACGCCGGCCGACGTGGACCAGTTCGCGGCCGACATCGCGGACCGGGTCAACGCGCTGCTCGCCGATCCCGCGAAGGCGCGGGCCTTCGGCGCGGCTGGGCGGGCGCGGGCCGTCTCGTCGTTCTCGTGGTCTGCGATCGCCGGTCAGACGACCGAGTTGTACCGGCGCGTCAGAGGTGAAAAACCGGGCACGTGATCGTTCGTACGACGCCGGGCACCGTTTGCAGGTATTCCTGCACCAGTTTGCCCAGGACATCCACGTCGGTCGCCTCGAGGTCGACGACGATGTCGTAGGGCCCGGTGACCGCGTCGGCGTACCGCACGCCGGGAAGGCAGCGCAGCGCCTCGACCGCCGCGGCCGCGGCGCCCATCCGTACCGTCACGAGCACGTATGACTGCAGCAAGTAGTCCCCTTGATCCGCCGGCGACCATTCAACCCGTCCCGCGCGTTTCATGTGGCCGTAATGGCCGGGCACCCCCGTGCGCGGGCGCGCTGAGACCGCTGGGTTCGGCGCTCCGGAGAACTTATTTGCGAATACCCCTTGTCACCGACCGGTCACGCGACGTACCACTGTCAGTGGGGGGCCGAGTAACAACACACGGGGGTTCGGCCATGGTCGGCGGGTTTCGCGCGTTGCGCTCCCTCGTCTGGGCGACCGTGCTCGCCGGGAGCCTCGCGGCCGCCGTGATCCTTCGGCGCTACGGCGCCGACGGAATCGGGCGGACACCGAACTTCCTCGTTCTCGCCGGTGCGCTGGTGGCCGCGTACGTCGTGCCCCTGCCGGTGCCGCGTGGAGAACAGCTCGAGGACGTCGAACTCGAGGAACCACTGCTCGTTGCCATGCTTGTCG
>JBDTYE010000009.1:0-28689 GCA_040005895.1 Actinomycetota bacterium
GTGACCGTGCCGAGTGGCCTGACCGGGGTCAAGGCGATTGCCGCGGGCTACCTCCATAGTCTCGCGCTCAAGAACGACGGAACCGTGGTGGGTTGGGGTGCCAACGGCTATGGCGAGGCAACGCCGCCGGCGGGACTACGGGATGTTGTCGCGATCGCCGCGGAAGGCTCCCGCAGTGTCGCGCTGAAGTCCGATGGCACGGTCGTGACATGGGGGAAGGGCGCCGCACCCCGCGGCGCGACCCGTGGGCTGACCGGCGTCAGCCAGATCGCGGCCAGCAGCACCCATGTCCTGGCCATCACCTCGAGCGACACGCCAAGCGCCCCCACGGGCGTATCGGTACGGCTGCGCGGATCGACGGCGCGCGTCACGTGGTCAGCACCGGTGCATCGGGGAATCAGCGGCCTGAGCAGGTATGTCATCCGTGCGGCCGGCTTCCGCGACGTGGCCGTGCCCGCTGGTCAGCTGAGTTACGACCTCCCGGGCGTCCCCGCCGGCGGCGTGACAGTGTCAGTCTCCGCGGAGAGCGGATCCGCGCGCGGGCTGGGAACATACCGTCGAGCCGCGCGAGCCGACGTTCGCATGTTCGATCCAGCGACCCGCCGCTGGCTGGCGCGCGCCGGCGCCCCCGTGACCTTCGGTGCGGTGGGGGACCTCCCGGTTCCGGGTGACTACGACGGCGACGGGATCGCCGACATCGCGGTCTACCGACCGCACGACTCGACATGGCACGTTCGCGGTTGGGCGTCGCCAATCCGGTTCGGCCGGCCTGGCGACATACCGGTGCCAGCGGATTACAACGGTGACGGGCAGGTCGATCTCGCTGTCTTTCGTCCGTCCGACGGCGTTTGGTACATCCGCGGGATAGGGACAGTCCGCCTGGGAGCGGCAGGCGACATCCCGCTGCCTGGGGACTACGACGGTTTAGGCCACGCGGACGTGATGGTCTACCGGCCCAGTAACGGAGTCTGGTACCGCACGGTCCCTCCACGCGGGAGCTCCACGGATCACGGTGTACAGGGCGGCGTGAGCAGCCCGCGTCGGTACGGCACGCGCGGAGACATTCCGGTCCCTGGCGATTGGAACGGCGACGGAGTCGTCGAGATCGGCGTCTTCAGGCCGTCTACTGGCACCTGGTACGGGCCTCGTCATGCTCCGGTGCACCTCGGACGGAAAGGCGACGTCCCCCTCGCCGACGACTTCAACGTCGACGGAGTCGAGGACATCGGAGTTTTCCGGCCGTCGAACGCCACCTGGTACCTGAGCGGCATTGGCGCTGTGGCATTCGGCAAGACTGGGAACGTGCCGCTTGTCGTACGACCGGGAGGGGTCCCACTTTCCTGGTGACTCAGGGAGGCGAGGCGCCGACCTCAGCTGCCCGCCGTCACCATGAGTTCGACCTTCTGGAACTCCTTGAGGGTCGAGTAGCCGCAGCTGCCCATCGCACGGCGGAGGCCACCAAAGATGTTGGTGCTGCCATCGCCGCGGGACGCGGGACCGACGAGAACTTCCTCCAGCGTGCCGAGTACGCCGACGTCCCGGCGGGAGCCGCGCGGCAGCTCGGGGTGGAAAGTCGCCATGCCCCAGTGCTTTCCGCCGCCCGGCGACTCGGCGGACCGCGCGAGGGCGGAGCCGAGCATCACCGCGTCGGCGCCGCACGCGATCGCCTTCGCGACGTCGCCAGCGGTGCGCATGCCGCCGTCCGCGATGACGTGCACGTAGCGGCCGCCGGACTCGTCGAGGTAGTCGCGCCGCGCTGCCGCTGCATCGGCAACAGCAGTCGCGATGGGGACACCGACGCCCGTTGACGCGGCGTGGCCGCTGCCACCGCCCACCAGTACGCCGGCGGCACCAGTCCGCATCAGGTGCAGCGCGGTCTGATAGTTGGCGCAGCCACCGACGATGACAGGCACATCGAGTTCGGCGATGAACGTCTTGAGGTTGATCGGCTCGCCGACAGCGGAGACGTGCTCGGCGGAAACGACCGTGCCGTGGATCACCAGGATGTCGACGCCCGCGTCGAGGACCGTCTTGTAGAAACGCTGGGTGCGCTGCGGCGTAAGGGATGCGGCCGTCACGACGCCCGACGTCTTGATCTCGGCGATGCGAGAAGCGATGAGCTCTTCGCGGATCGGTGCGGCGTAGATCTCCTGCAACCGCCGGGTCGCAGCCGCCTCGTCAACCGACGCGATCTCCGCGAGCATTGCTGCCGGATCGTCGTACCGCCCCCAGAGTCCTTCGGCGTTCAAGACTGCCAGCCCACCGAGCGCACCGATCGCGATGGCGGACGCGGGCGAGACGACGCTGTCGGTCGGCGAGGCTACCAGCGGCAGCTCGAAGCGCCACGCGTCGAACTCCCAGGTGATCGACACCTCTTCGGCATCACGGGTACGCCGCGTGGGCACGATCGCGATCTCGTCGAACGAATACCCCCGGCGGCCGGTGCGGCCCTTGCCGATCTCGACTTCTGGCACGGGCGTTATCGCTCCGACTGGTAGTTGGGTGCTTCGACCGTCATCTGTACGTCGTGTGGGTGACTCTCCCGCAGACCAGCGGACGTGATGCGCATCAACTGTGCTGACTGGAGCGCGGCGATCGACGTGGCGCCGCAGTAGAACATGCCCGCGCGCAGCCCGCCGATCAGCTGGTGGGCCACCGCGCCGAGCTGCCCGCGATAGGGCACCCGGCCCTCGACGCCCTCGGGCACCAGCTGCTCGTCGGAGGTCACGGTGCCCTGGAAGTAGCGGTCCTTCGAGTACGACTGCCTGGTGCGGCTCTGCATCGCACCGAGCGAACCCATGCCGCGATAGCTCTTGTACTGCTTGCCGTTGATGAAGACCAGCTCGCCCGGGCTCTCCTCGACGCCGGCGAGCAGCGACCCCAGCATCACGGTGTCGGCGCCCGCGGCGATGGCCTTGGCGATGTCGCCTGAGTACTGCATGCCACCGTCCGCGATGATCGGTACGCCGGCGGCGCGGGCCACGTGCGCGGCGTCGTAGATCGCCGTGACCTGCGGCACGCCCACACCGGAGACGACCCGCGTCGTGCAGATCGAACCGGGTCCGACCCCGACCTTCACCGCGTCGGCGCCGGCATCGATGAGCGCCTTGGCGCCGCCGCCGGTTGCGATGTTGCCCGCCACCAGATCGACTCCGGACGTGTCGCTTCGCAGCCGGCGGATCAGATCGGCGACCTCGCGGTTGTGGCCGTGAGCCACGTCCACGACGACGAAGTCGACGCCCGCATCGATGAGGGAGTTGGCGCGCTTGTAGGCGTCGTCACCGACGCCGACGGCCGCTCCGACCACGAGCCGACCGCGGGAATCCTTTGTGGCGTAGGGGAATTCCTGCGTCTTGGCGAAGTCCTTGACGGTGATCAGTCCGCGCAGGTGACCGATCTCGTCGACGAGCGGCAGCTTCTCTATCTTGTGCTTGGCGAGCAGCCCCATCGCGACCTCGCCCGTCGTGCCGACCGGCGCGGTGACCAGGGGCATCGGCGTCATCACGTCGCGCACCAGGCGCGTGTAGTCGCGTTCGAAGCGGATGTCGCGGTTGGTGACGATGCCGAGCAGCAGGCCGGCTGAGTCGGTCACGGGCACACCGGAGATCCGGTAGCGCCCCATCAACTCGTCGGCCGTCGCGATCGTGTCATCGGCTCCGCACGTCACCGGCGAGGTGATCATGCCGGCCTCGGACCGCTTGACCAGGTCGACCTGCTGCGCCTGGTCCTCGATCGAGAGGTTGCGGTGGAGCACGCCGACGCCGCCGTGCCGCGCCATCGCTATCGCCATCCTGGACTCGGTGACGGTGTCCATCGCCGAGGAGACCAGCGGGATCTTGAGGCTGATGTTGCGCGTCAGCCGGGTCGAAGTGTCGAGGTCGGCCGGCGCCATGTTTGCAGCCGCCGGCACGAGCAGCACGTCATCGAAGGTCAGTCCGAGCAGCGCGAACTTCTCGGGGATCGAGCCAGCCAACTCGTCCATGGCACCTTTTCCGCCGACCGGGTCGCGGGCGTCGCCGACCGGAACTGTGAGCGCCATGGTACCCGCAGAGCGGCGCCGATCCGGCGGCGGTGGCGGGCCGGAGGCGTTACGGTGGTCGCGTGAAGGACGAACCGCCCATCGACCCGTTCCACGGGGATCCCGATGATCCTGCGGCTAATCTCGACGATGACGACGAGACCCCGGAACCGCTGAGCGCTGACGAACGCGAGGAGATCGCGGCCGACCTGGCCGACCTCGACATCTTCCGGGCGCTGCTGGAAGCACGCGGCGTACGCGGCCTGGTCGTGGATTGCGACGACTGCCAGGAACCGCACTACTTCGAGTGGGACTTGCTCCGGAGCAACCTTCGGCACCTGCTCGACCACGGCATCACGCGCGTCCACGAACCGGCGTTCGACCCCGACCCGGCCGATTACGTGAGCTGGGACTACGCGAGAGGGTTCGCGGACGGCGTACTCGAAGCGTCCGAGGCCGCTCCCGAGTCCTAGCCTTCGCCGACGACAGGCACATCGCTGCCTTCGCGGGCCGGATCGACGCCGTAGACGTCCTCGGGCACGTCGTCGGGCAGGTCGCCCATCGCGTAGGCCTGGTCGGTGACCGCGCGGACGTCAGCGTCCACGTCCGGTTCCCAGTCCGACTCGGAGTCCATGTCCATGTCGGCCAGGATGCCGCCCGCCGCGTCACCGGGCTTCGCGCGCCGGTGCAGAGAGGCTTCGCGCGACGGCGGGTCGTCCCTGGTGTCGCCGAGGCCGTAGCCGCGGCGGGTGGTGCGCAGGAGAGTGGCAAGACACACCGTCACGAGTACGACGCCGAGCAGCTGGGTGCCGGTCATCCCGAGCGCGGGCCGCTCGTCGATGGAACGGGTGAAGTCGATCAGGATCCGCTGCGTGCCGTAGAGGACACCCCACACGCAGGCGAGCTGACCGGAGCGGAATGCCCAGCGGCGGCGCAGCCACATCAGCAGCAGGAAGATCAGGCCGGCACCGACGAGGTCGTAGAGCGCAGGCACGTGGTAGTTGCAGCCGGCGAAGAACTGCCCTGGTGACGCGCAGTCGCCACGGATGGCGGGCGACGGGCCGAAACCGGGCGCGAGTTTGTTGCCGAGCCGGATCGTGTAGGTGAGCGGCTTCCACCACGGGCTGCCGGTGACCGGGTCGCCCAGGTGGTCCCCGATGATGAGGTCGCCGATGCGGCCGACACAGACCCCGATCGCGAAGCCGGGGACCGCCGCGTCGAGCATCCGCGGGATGTGCGCCCGCGCGCGGATCAGCGTTGGCAAGGCGAACAGAACGCCGCCGATGAAGCCCCCGAAGAGCGCGAGTCCGCCCTCCCAGACCTTCCCGATCTCGACCACCGAGTCGAGGAAACCCTTGGCGCCGAAGAAGACATCGGGGTGGCTGATGACGTAGTCGGCCCGCGCGCCGAGGATGGACCCGAAGGCGCCCCACGTGATCGAGTTGACGACGACGTCGGGCGAGAGGTCCCGGCGGCGTACCTCCTTCATCAGGACGGTCGCGCCGACCAGGAAACCGATCGCGACGAACAAGCCGTGCGGCGGGATTACGACGAACCGCTGGATCAGCGGGTAGGACAGGGCGGTTTCCACCCGTTCAGACTAACTGGCTGCAGCCCTCGCCATTCGCGCCTGGGTGCGGTCGTGCGCGCCGCGTGCGGTGAGAACTCGGTCCATGTGCTGCTCGGCCCAGGACTTGACCGCACGCATCAGCGGCGCAAGCTCACAGCCGAGTTCGGAGAGCTCGTAGTCGACCCTGACCGGCACCGACGGCGTGACCGTGCGGACGACGAGACCGTCGCGTTCCATCGACCGGAGTGTCTGCGTCAGCATCTTCTGGCTGACCCCGCAGATCTCCCTGGCCAGGTCGCTGTGCCGCCGCCGGCCTTGGCTCAGTGACGTCATGACAAGGCAGAGCCACTTGTCACTGATGACATCGAGCAGCTGCCGGGTGGGGCAGGTGGCCATGAACGCGTCGTACTCATGTTTGGCTGCCGTGCGCCGCTGGGCCGCTGTCTTCGTCGGCACGATTTCCTCCGGGTGACTTAGGCACTGTGAGGTACCTACTTACCAACAGTTACTGCCTGCTCGAAGCTTCGGTCATGGCAACAACGCCGTCAACATCGAAGGAGAAATCAGTCATGCGCGCCATGGTCAGCACCGAGTTCGGAGACACCGAAGTTCTTTCACTGCAGGACGTCCCGCGACCTGAGCCGCTGCCGACGGAGGTCCTGGTCCGGGTGCACGCCGCCGGCGTGAACCCCGCCGACGCAAAGGTCAGAGCGGGCCTGTGGCCGGTGCTCGGCCAGCCGCCGTTCATCCTCGGCTGGGATGTGAGCGGCGTCGTCGAGCAGGTCGTCGGTGTCACCCGGTTCAAGCCGGGCGACGAGGTCTACGGGATGCCGCTCTTTCCGCGGGCCGCGTCGGCGTACGCCGAGTACGTCGCCGCTCCCGCCCGCCAGTTCGCCCGCAAGCCGGCCAACCTCGACCACACCCAGGCTGCCGCGGTCCCGCTCGCCGGCCTGACCGCGCTGCAGGCGCTCGTCGACGCGGGCGAGTTGAAGCAAGGGCAGCGCGTCCTGATCCACGCAGCGGGAGGCGGCGTCGGCCACTTCGCGGTGCAGATCGCGAAGGCGCTCGGCGCCTACGTCATCGGCACCGCGAGCACGGACAAGCGTGATTTCGTCAGTTCCCTCGGGGCGGACGAGGTCATCGACTACCGATCCGCCGACTTCGAGCACTCGGTGAGCGACATCGATGTCGTCCTTGACACGGTGGGCAACGGCTACGGCGAGAGGTCGCTGCGCGTGCTGCGCCATGGCGGCGTACTCGTGACGATCGTCGGGGTCGGTGACAAGGAGCTGGAGGGACATGCACAGGCGGCCGGCCGGCGTCTGGCGCCGATCATGGTCGAGCCGGATGGTGCCGGTCTGGAGCGGCTCAGTGGCTGGATCGAGGCAGGCCTGGTGACTCCGCACGTGCAGGCGGTCTACCCGCTCCAGGACGCGGCGGCGGCGCACAAGGCGATCGCCGGCGGTGTTGCGGGAAAGCTGGTGCTGGCAACGATCTGAGGCGAGGAACGGAGCGGGCCGCGGCTCAGGTGACGAAGCCGCGGCGAAAGCCCAAGGCGACAGCCTGCGCGCGGTCACCGACTTCGAGCTTTCGGAACAGCCGGCGGGCGTGGGTCTTGACGGTGTCCTCGGACAGGAAGAGCTCCCGGCCGATCTCGGAGTTGCTCTTGCCCTGACTCATGCCGCGCAGCACTTGTAGCTCGCGCTCGGTCAGCGCCGATGCGGCCTTGGCCGCGACCTTGCCGGCCTGGCGTTCGACGAGCGCGCGGCGTACCGACGGCTCGAACAGCTCTTCGCCGCTCAGAGCGGTGGCCACTGCGGCGCAGAGTTCCTCGTGCGACACGTCCTTGAGCAGGTAGCCGCGTGCCCCGTTGGCCACGGCGGCTGCGACGTTGTCCCGATCGTCCTGCGCGGTCAGCATGATGATCCGGGCGCCCGGGTGGGAGATGCACAGTTGCCGCGTCGCCTCGAGACCACCGAGGCCGGGCATCTGGACGTCCATCAGGACGAGATCGGGCATCTCAGTCGTGTAGCGCGCCATCGCCTCCTCGCCGCTGGCTGCGGTGACGACCCGGTCGACCCCGGGAACTGCCTCGACGAACTGCCGGAGCCCCTCGCGGACGATCCGATGGTCGTCACAGATGAGGACGGTCGTCACTGCGTCACCTTCTCTATTGCATCGTCGGACAGCGGGAGCCTGGCCCGCAGCCAGGCTCCGCCGCCGCGTTTTCCGCGTAAGCGGACGTCGCCTCCCAGCAACGACACCCACTCCCTCCATCGGGCCAGACCGGCAGGAACTTCAACGACTTGGCCTACTCCATCGTCAGTCACCACCAGAACGAGCGTGTCGCCCTCGATCTGGGCGCTCACCGTGGCCCTCGTCGCGGCCCGATCCCGCACCGCAGCGCAGAGCATCTCCTGGGCCACCCGGAACGCCGCGCTGGCAACCGCAGGGGGCAGATTCTCCGGCACGCCCGCGGTCTCCACGTCGACCTTCAGGCCGATGTAGTCGACCAGCTGCCCACTGAGACTGACAAGGGCCCCCGACAGGTCGTGGCCGTCAGAGGCGTGCGGACGCAGCTGCCAGAGGGCCCGGCGAGCGTGCACGAGACCTGCCTGGACGCCCTGCCTGGCCTCGTCGAAGCTGCCGTCCCGCACCGCCAGGCCGGCCAGATCGGTCACGTAGCGTGCTGCGACGAGCGACTGCAGGGCGCCGTCATGCAGCTGCCCGGCCAGCTCCTCGTGCTCGCGTTCGGTGGCGTCGATGAACCGCGCGGCCAGGCGGCGGCGATCGGCCCGCGAAGCAGCCAGCTCGTCGGTACGCCGGCCGGTCGCCAGATGCAGCGCAACCATGTCCGCCAACAGCGTCGCTGCCTGTTCCTGGGCGAGGCCGAAGGGCGCGGCCGCCGCAAAGATGAGGACACCCAGCTCTTCGTCGCCGTAGGTGAGCGGCAGCCGCAGCCGGGTGACGGGTGCTTCGGTCCCCGGCGTCGCACCGGGGACCGTGTTCTCGCAGCCGGTGCCGGAATTGCGCCAGGTCACCGTGGACGCGCCGGTGATCGTGCAGAAAAGCCCCAGAACTTCCTGCTCGAAGGCCTCTCCGCGCCGGCCCGACACGAGCAGCTGGGCAGCGCGCAGCACATCCGCAAGCTCCGCGTCCCGCAACACGCGGGCGGCCGCCGTCATCCAAGTACCTCCCGCTCCACTACTGAATATCGACCGGAGGGGAGAAATCGTAAGAACCTGGGCAACTTCCGGCAGGTCAGCCCTCCAGGAGCGCTGCCAAGTCGGGGCGGGAGAGCCAGGTGGTGCGCAAATCGGCCGGCAGGTTCCCGGCAATCGAGAGCACCGCGGTCCGGGCGGCGCCGAGGCTCGCGGCGCCTTCGACCTCGTCGGAGTCCATCAGCAGGGCGCCGAGAAGTGCCCGTGCGGGCCAGACCAGCGGGAGCGCGCCGAGGCCTTCGGCGAGCGTCGCGGCTCGGCGCAGAGATCCGGCGCCCTCGGGCATGCCGAGTTGCACCTGCGCCACACCCAGGAAGAGCAGGCTCTTTGCCACGTGTCGCGGCGCCCTGGCCCGCTCGGCACGCTCCACGGCGGAGTCGGCGGTGTCGACCGCACCCTCGGCGTCGTCGTCGAGGAGCCCGATCTCGGTACGCACCCAGTCGTAGTGGACCCGCTGCCGCCACCACTCGGTCGGCCGCTCGGGCAGGAGCGTTGCGGCGGTATCGGCCTCGGAATGCGCGCTGGCCGAATCTCCGAGACCGACCGCGTCGGCGGCCAGTCCGAGCCGGCAGGCGAAAGCCGGCTCGCCGGTGCCCTCCGTCAGCGCAAGGCCGCGGCCATCCATCTCGCGCGCGGTCTCGTGAATCCCGAGCTGCCGGTGCACGCTGCCCAGCGTCGCTCCGGCGAGCGCCGCGAAGAGCCTGACCTCCGGCGGCGCGGCCGCTTCCTCACCACCGGCCAGCAGCGGGTTGAGCACTTCCAGCGCGTGCCCGTACCGGCCTGCCGCGTTGAGCGAGAGTCCGAGCAGCCAGGCCGCGGCGGTTGCCTCAGCCGACCTGCCTGTGTCGCGGGCCAGCCCGACGGCCTGTTCGAGCGCCTGCACGGCACGCCCGGGCGGTCCATGGAAAGCCGCTCGCTCGCCGATCGCGAGCAGTTCGCCGAGATCGAGCTCCGCCACGCGCCCTCCAGCCCAGCCCCGAATTGCCTTCGCCGGAGGATAGCGCCGCCGGGTCGCTCGGCGATCATGTCGGCGTACGCCGTCCGGTGTCGGCAGGTCCTGCGCACCGCCCTGAACCGATCGCCTGCCGTCGCCGAATGCCTACCGCGCTGTCCGAATCCCCGACGCGCAATGGACCACGGATGGACCCGGCACCTGACCCTGCCGGGACGCAACGACTGCGAGGACTGACCATGGCCGATGTCAGCCGACTACCAGCACCGATCAGCGAGACCTACGACTGGCAGTTGAGCGGCGCCTGCCGGGGCACCGATCCTTCGCTCTTCTTCCTCCCGGAAGCAGAGCGGGGTCCGCGCAAGGCGCGCCGCGAACGGGCCGCGAAAGCGGTCTGCCGGACCTGCCCCGTGATCGACCAGTGCGCGGCTTTCGCCCTGTCCACCCGGGAGCCATACGGCGTATGGGGCGGCCTCACGCCGGAGGATCGCGAGTTACTGTTGACCGGTACGCGGGGATTGTCTGCGGTTCCGGTCGCCTGATCTGGCCTCTCCTCACCGGTGCCGGTTCTCAAGGCTGCGAGCTTGATCGCCGATGCCCTTCCGAATGCACGAATGGCGAGGAGGCATGTGAGCGCGATCCCGCTTTTCCCCGCCGCCGCGGAATCGGCTTCCGGCGCCAGCGAACTCACCGCCCAGGCACAGGCCGTCGTCACCAACGTCGAGCGCGTCGTGCACGGCCGGCGCCGCGCCGTCGAACTGGTCGCCTGTGCCCTGCTCAGCGGCGGCCACGCGCTCGTCGAGGACATCCCCGGCAGTGGCAAGACCACGCTGGCGCGCGCTTTCGCCCGATCGCTGGGCGGCGCGTTCCATCGGATCCAGGCCACCGCCGACCTGCTGCCTTCGGACATCACCGGCTCGGGGATCTGGGAACCGGATGCCCATGCCTTCCGGTTCGTGCCCGGCCCCATCTTCGGGCACGTCGTGCTCGTCGACGAGCTCAACCGCACCCCGCCTCGTACGCAGTCCGCTTTCCTCGAGGCGATGGACGAGGGCGCGGTCACCATCGACGGCCAACGACATGCGCTGCCCGAGCCGTTCTTCGTCATCGCAACCCAGAACCCGCTCGAGCAGCACGGCACGTTCCCACTGCCCGAAGGCCAGTTGGACCGGTTCGCGATGTGCCTGCGCCTCGGCGCGATCGACATCGCCTCCGAACGTCAGGTGATCCGCGAGCAGCTCGTCCGGGCGACCGTCGACGATCTCCTCCCGGTGACTGACCCGGCGCAACTGTCGGCCCTGCGCAGTGCCGTGCGTGCGACGTACGTCGCCGAGCCGGCTCTCGACTACTGCCTGTCCATCGTCCGGGCCACCCGGGAAGACCCGCGGGTCCGTATCGGGGCCAGCTCGCGCGCGGCCATCGCCCTGGTCCGGTGCGCGCAGGCCAGAGCCGTCCTGTACGGCCGCGAGTACGTCGTCCCCGACGACGCGAAGCTGTTGGCCGCGCCGGTCCTGGCACACCGGCTGGCACTGGCGGCGCGGCCGACCTCGCCGGACCAGGCGGAGCACATCGTCAACGAGATCGTCGCGCGGGTGCCTGTACCGCTGCGGTCGTGAAGACCCCGGTCGTTGGGGCATTGCGGTGAACCTCTTCGGGCAGTCCACGTCGACCAGGGCGGCGCTGCCGCCGCGCTTCGCGGCGATAGTGCTCGTGGTGCTCGCCGTCGTGACAGGCAACAAGTGGCTACTCGTGCTCGGCTGCGCCTGCGGCGCTGTGCTCGTCGTCGCGCTTGTGCTGCGGCCCCGCCTGGACGACCTGGCGGTGTCCGCCTCGATGGCGCCGCGGACGTCCGTCGGACGCAGCGTCGACTGCCTGATCGAGGTGACCAACACCGGAAACGGTTGGTCGCCGATCGCGCACGGGACGCACCGGGTGGAGCTGCTCGACGACATCACGTTCCGCATCGACGCGCTGCCTCCCGGTGGCCGGGCGTCGCTGGTGGTCGCACGTACTGCCGCCGCCCGCGGCATTGCGCTGCATTCCGACGTGCTGCTCGCGACAGCGGCGCCGCTGGGCCTACGGCTGCGAAAGCACACCGTCGACGTACCGCTGAGGCTGATCGTGCACCCTGCTGAGGTGGCGGTATCCGTGCCGGAGCCGCGGGCCGGCTCCGACGACACGCAGTGGGTGGTCAGCCGGAGCGGCATCGACGTGCACGGCATCCGGGACTGGCGTCCCGGCGACGTAGCCGGCCAGGTGCATTGGCGCAGCAGCGCGCGCCGCGGTCGGCTGGTGGTACTCGAACGCGAGATCCCCAAACCCGGCGGCCTCGCGTTGATCCTCGCGGCAACGGCCGGCGACGACAGCTGGGAATCGGTCGTCTCCGTCGGCGCATGGACCGGAGTCGCGGCGGTCGCGGCCGGACGGGACGTGACATTGATAGCGGCGGTCGCCGGCGGCGCGGAACTCGGACCTGACGACGCGACGACCATCCTCGACTGGTGCGCCCAGTCCAAGCCCGTGCTCCCCGACCAGACCCAGTTGGCGGGCGCATTCGAGTTCGTGGGGCGCGGCGGGGACATCGCGGTGGCGGCCGGGCCATCGGCGTTCCACGGTTGGTGGCACTGGGCGGCAGCGCTGGCCCGAAGCCACGAAATCGAGCTCATCCCGCTTATCAGTGGCCCTCGGCAATCCCAGTGACGGACCAACTCGCACCGCTGCGCATCACCGCGACGCTGGCCGCGTGGTGCGGCCTGGCGGCACTCGTGCTTGCCGGCCTCCTCTCCCCCGCCGCAGCATTCGCCGCGGCGGTGCTCGTGGCCGGTGTGTCGCTCTCCTGCTCGATGCTCCGCAGCCCGGCGGCAGCGCAGCTGCGCAAGCAATTGAGCTTCGGCACGCTGGTAGCCGCGCTGCTCTTCGTGGGCTTCCATCTACGTGGATCCCGGGACGCCAGCAGCCTGGCGCACACACTGCCGCCGCTGCTGATCGGCGTCCTCACGGCGCAGGGGCTCGGATCGGACAAGCGGCATGACGTCATGGTGTCGCTGGCCCTGGGCGAATTCATGATCGTCCTGGCTGTCGGCGTCTCCCCGGCGACGGCACCGGTGGCGATACCGATGGTGCTGGGCTGGGTGCTCGCGATCGTCGCCCTGGTTCAGTCGCACCATTTCCACTCAGCCGACTGCTCCGCGCCCGCACTCGAATCGAGCAGCACCGAGCGCCCGCCGATGTTGGGCCCGGCCGCGACCGCAGCGGCGCTGGCCGTGGCGATCGGAATGCTGATCTTCTTGCTCGTACCGCACCCCTCGGGAACCAGTGCGCAGCGCCGGTTGCGAAACCGGAGCGGCGTCGCCGGCCCGGGCAACACTGATCCAGGATCGGGGGCACGCGGAAGGTCGGCGGGTCACTACAGTCGCGAAAACCTGGACATGCGGGTTCGCGGCAAGCTCGGCAGCACACCTGTCGCGGAGGTTCCGGCGGACAGCCCGCAGCTGTGGCGCAGCCGGATCTACGACGTCTACGACGGGGTCCACTGGACCGCGGAAGAGGTGCGCTTCGCGACGCTCGGGCCGGGCCGCGTCCGGCTTCCCGCGGATCCGTGGGACGGGGGAGTCGCGCCCACCGGGCCCGTGCGCACCGACGCCGTGCGGACCCTGGCCGGTTTTGACGGGCTGATCCTGGCTCCCGGCACGCCGGTCGAGATCACCAGCGGCGGCCGGGCAACCACACTCGGGGCAGCTCAAGTCTTCATCGACACGCGTGGCGGGTACGTCGTCACCAGCGTGCTGCCGCAGACAAACCCGGCAACTCTTGCGTCAGCTCCTATCGGCTCCACCCCAGACTCAACCGACGATTTCGGCTCGTTCGGGCATCCGCAGCAACTACCCCCTGGCCTTCCTGACCGCGTCGGCGCGTTGGCGCGCGAGATCACCCGCGGCGAGTCGTCGCGACCCGCGATCGTGCAGGCCATCTCCACCTATCTGGGCGCACACAAGACCTACGACGTCAATTCGCCCGTTCCCGCGTCCGGCGCCGATTCCGTCGACGACTTCCTCTTCAATTCGCAGACCGGCTTCTGCGAGCAGTTCGCCGCGGCAGAGGTTGTGCTGTTGCGAACGATCGGGATCCCGGCTCGGATGGCAACCGGCTACGGCTACGGCGCAAACCAGGCGAACCACCGGCGGCTGTTCACGACCGGCAACCTGCACGCCTGGGTCGAGGTCTGGTATCCCGGCATCGGCTGGTCCCCCACCGATCCCACGCCTCCCGCGGTCCAGGCTGCCGCCGGGCCGCACGTCTCGGCGTTCACCCGGTTCGTGCGCTGGGTGCAGAAGCTATTGGCGAAGCGTCGCAACCAGTTCGTTCTCGCTGCGGTTATCGCGCTGGTGCTGGCCGCTGGTTTCGGCATCGCCTGGCTGCGCCGGCGGCGGCGTACACCTGCGCCGGCAACGGCGAGTCCGGCGGCACTCGCGAGCTCCCTGCTCACCGCGTTCGCGCGGCTGGAGTCGGCGCTTGCGGCAGACAGCCGGCCGCGCGCCCCCGCGGAAACGCTGGCCGAACTCGAACGCCGCCTCGGCGCGGACGCAGCGGGCCGGCGCGCGCTGGCGACTCTCGAACTCGCCTGTTATTCCCCGCAGCAGGTGAAGCCGGAGGAGGCGCGCGCCGCGGCGCAGGCCTTCGAGCAGCTGGCTGGCTCAATTCTGGCCGCGCATGCCGCGCGCGGGCAGCTCGCCGACTCGATCGGCGTACGCCGCTAGGTCTTGATCCGAGCTGTGTTCTTTGCTCCGCCGCCAACGATGGAAGGCCCGGCTCGCGCAGTGCGCGGACCGGGCCTTCGTCGTACGCCGAGTGGTTAGTGCGAGTGGCCGTGGCCGTGGCCGTGACCACCGGCAGAAGCCGGCTCCTCTTCCTTCTTGTCGGCGACGAGCGTCTCGGTCGTGAGCAGCATGCCCGCGATGGAGGCGGCGTTCTGGACGGCGGAACGGGTGACCTTCACCGGGTCGACGATGCCGGCCTTGAGCAGGTCGCCGTACTCGCCGGTCGCTGCGTTGTAGCCCTCACCGGGCTGCATCGACTTGACCTTGGAGACGACGACATAGCCCTCCTGGCCGGCGTTCTGCGCGATCCAGCGCAGCGGCTCGACCAGCGACTTGCGGACGATGTCGACACCGGTCGCCTCGTCTCCCGTCAGGCCGAGACGGTCGTCCAGGGAGGTGCTGGCGAAGACGAGAGCAGTGCCGCCTCCGGCGACGATGCCCTCTTCGATCGCCGCGCGGGTCGCCGAAATCGCGTCCTCGAGTCGGTGCTTCTTCTCCTTGAGCTCCACCTCGGTGGCGGCGCCTACCTTGATGACACCGACACCGCCGGCGAGCTTGGCGAGCCGCTCCTGCAGCTTCTCGCGGTCCCAGTCCGAGTCCGATGCCTCGATCTCGTTCTTGAGCTGCGAAACCCGGCCGCTGATCTCCTCGGCAGAGCCGGCGCCTTCGACGATCGTGGTCGTGTCCTTGCTGATCGTCACCCGGCGCGCGCGGCCCAGGACTTCGAGGCCCACACTGTCGAGCTTGAGGCCGATCTCGGGGGCGATCACCTGAGCACCCGTGAGGATCGCCATGTCCTGCAGCATCGCCTTGCGGCGATCTCCGAAGCCGGGCGCCTTGACCGCGACCGCGTTGAACGTGCCGCGGATCTTGTTGACCACCAGGGTCGACAGCGCTTCGCCTTCGACGTCCTCAGCGATGATGACCAGCGACTTGCCGGCGCCGACGACCTTCTCGAGCAACGGCAACAGGTCGTGGATCGCGGAGATCTTCTGGCTGGTGATCAGGATGTAGGGCTCGTCGTGGACGGCTTCCATCCGGTCCTGGTCAGTGACGAAGTACGGCGAGATGTAGCCCTTGTCGAACTGCAGGCCTTCGGTGAACTCCAGCTCGAGGCCCATCGTGTTGGACTCCTCGACGGTGATGACGCCGTCCTTGCCGACCTTGTCCATCGCCTCGGCGATGAGCTCGCCGATCTTGGGGTCCTGCGCCGAAATCGAGGCGACAGAGGCGATGTCGTCCTGCGTCTCGATCGGGCGCGCCATCTCGGCCAGGGTCTCGGCGATCTTCGCGACCGCCTTCTCCATGCCGGCCTTCAGGCTCATCGGCGAGGCGCCGGCCGCGACGTTGCGCAGGCCCTCCTTGACGATCGCCTGAGCGAGAACGGTCGCGGTCGTCGTACCGTCGCCGGCCACGTCGTTGGTCTTGGTGGCGACCTCCTTGGCGAGCTGGGCGCCCATGTTCTCGTACGGGTCGTCGAGCTCTACCTCACGGGCGATCGTCACACCATCGTTGGTGATGGTCGGCGCGCCCCACTTCTTGTCGATCACGACGTTGCGACCGCGCGGGCCGAGCGTCACCTTGACCGCGTCGGCCAGGGCGTTGACGCCCCGCTCGAGTGCCCGGCGGGCGTCCTCATCGAATGAAAGTTGCTTGGCCATACTGGTCCTCTCTCAAGCCGAACGCCCCGGCGCGCCGCTGTTGTTGGCGATCCGGGGCGCGGCTGTTATGGCTGGTTCTGTACCGCTCTGTTCGTGCGGCCGTGCGGGTCCGTGCAGTTACTTGACGATGACCGCGAGCACGTCGCGGGAGCTCAGGACCAGGTAGTCCTCGGTGCCGAACTTGACCTCGGTGCCGCCGTACTTGCTGTAGATGACCGTGTCACCCACGGCGATGTCGAGCGGGAGCCGGTTGCCGTTCTCGAAGCGGCCGGGGCCTACGGCGATGACCGTGCCCTCCTGCGGCTTCTCCTTGGCGGTGTCGGGAATGACGATGCCCGAAGCGGTCGTGGTCTCGGCCTCGTTGGCCTGGACGACGATGCGGTCTTCGAGCGGCTTGATGTTCACCTTGGTGGCGGTCGCCATGTGCGAACCTCCCCCTTCTGACTCACAGTGCGGAGTGGGCTGGGTCTGTCTGGCTGGTGCTCTCTGGTGCTCGTTTCTGGTGCGGGCGGCGCGGTGACCTGCCGTCGCGGGGTCAGGTACCGGTCGCTGCCGTTAGCACTCTAGAGCGGTGAGTGCCAACGAAGCAAGAAGCCCCGGCGCAGCGGGTGCGGTTGCCACCAGTGACCGATCTGCGCGAGACACGCCGACCGGGAAGTCTCGCCGTGACTCAGATCGGTCACACCTGCCGCGGCGGTCCACAGATTCGTCCGTACGCCGCTCGGGCACCCTCTTGAGCGCAATCCTCTGACCATGTCGGCCCAGCATCGCGAACTGGACGTCCTCGCCGCGGCAGCCGCCGCGGCGGGCTTCGTCTCCGTCGCGCGAGCGGTCGAGTTGGGGTTCAGCCGCGCGGAAATCAGAACCCGGGTGCGAACCGGCGGCTGGGATCGGGTGACCGAGGGTTTACTGCGGCGACGCCACGGTGCGCCGCGCGCTCGCGAGACTCGGACCGCTCGACGTGACCGAATTGAGTCAAGTCGCCTGGCGTGGCGCGGCGTGTTGCGCGCAGATCGGTCACAGGTGGCCTGCGCGGGGGTGGGTGGTCAGCTGATGCGGGTGAAGTGCCAGACGTGCGGGTCGGATCCGGCTGCGTCGCCGAAGGCAGCGGCTTCAGCGCGGGCATCCAACCGCCAGGACGAGCCGGCGTACGCCGCAACCGCAGCTTCGTCGGCGAAGTGCGACAGCACCACGACCCGGGCCGGCCCGTCGTACGAGACGTAGACGTCGGCACCACCAGGGAGCAGATCGGCGGTCGGCACACAGTCGTGTGCGAGCCGGCACTCCCACATCCGGGTGATCACGCGGTCACCAGCGAAAGACCGGGATCGGCCGGCAGGTCCAGGGGCGAGGAAAAACCGCGCCGGAACAGGTCGGCGCCTAGCACCGCAACCATCGCGCCGTTGTCGGTGCACAGCCCGGGCCGCGGGATCCTGACGCGTACGCCGACCGCGTCCGCCCGCGCAACCGCAAGCGCCCGAAGACGCGAATTCGCGGCGACGCCGCCGCCGATCAGCAGGTCTGACACGCCATGGGTCCGGCACGCGGCCAGCGACTTCGAGACCAGAACGTCCACAACTGCCTCCTGGAAGGAGGCAGCCACATCCGCAACGGGCACCGGAGAACCGGCCCGAACCCGTGCCTCCACCCAACGGGCGACCGAAGTCTTCAAGCCGGAGAAAGAGAAGGACAGCGAGCCGTCCTGCATGCCGCGCGGGAAGGCGATCGCGTCAGCTGAGCCGGACACGGCCGCGCGGTCGATTTCGGGGCCGCCGGGAAACGGCAGCCCCAGCAGCCTGGCCACCTTGTCGAAGGCCTCTCCGGCCGCGTCGTCGACCGTCGCACCCAAGGGCTCGACAGCATCCAGGGACGGCACCAGGAGAATCGAGCTGTGCCCGCCGGATACCAGTAGCGCGATGCACGGAGACGGCAGTGGCCCGTGCTCGATGGTGTCGACCGCGACATGGGCGGCCAGATGGTTGACCCCTATCAGTGGTACGCCGAGCGCCATCGAGTAGGCCTTCGCCGCCGCCACGCCGACCAGCAGCGCGCCGGCGAGGCCGGGCCCGGAGGTGACGGCAATCGCGTCGAGATCGCGAAGCGACACTCCAGCCGTAGCGAGCGCGCGCGTCACGGTCGGCACCATCGCATCGAGGTGCGCGCGCGAGGCGACCTCGGGCACAACGCCGCCGAAGCGCGCGTGCAGTTCGACTGAGGACGCGACGGTGTCGGCGAGCAGCGTCGCACCGCGCACGATCCCGACGCCGGTCTCGTCGCAGGACGTCTCGATTCCCAGTACGAGCGGCTCGGAGGCTGACATGCCAGAAACCCTACGGCAGCCATCCGACGGATCGTCGATGCGGTGACCCGCTCGATCACCTGACGACGTGGATGACCTGACGACGAACATCCAGAAAACCTGTATCAGTGGGTATTGCTGCGCCTGCGTATGACTCCTAGTTTAGCTGGCAGCACGGTTTAGGCTGCACGGTCGTCGAGGCGCTCGGGGGTCCGCCCATGCCCGGTCATTTCACGCACATCTACACCGCCCGTCGGGTCTCGGATCTGCTCCTCACCGGGGAGTTCACCGACTGGCCCGATGTGGGCGAAGGCGGGGGCGCCGTCTCGCACTACGACCCGCAGTACTGCGGTCGGATCATGCACAAGTGGCAGAAGTTCACGGCTGTCGGCGCGATCGGCCCCGACATCTTCTTCTTCTCGGAGGACTGGAACACCGACCTCGTCGGGCCGCACTCCGACCAGATCATGTTGGCGCTGGCGACCTACTACTACTTCGACTCAGCTGCGGAGAACGACTGGGAGCCGCTGCTGATCATCCTCGAAGAAGTCAGCACGACGATGGCGGCAATCATCCGATTCCTCATCAAGTTGCAGAAAGCCTGGGACGACTTCGTCGAGGCGTGGAACAAGACGATCGGACCGCTCGTCGATGCCGCGTCGGAAATTCTCGACGACCTGACCGGAGGTCTGATCAGCCAGTTCCAAGTGGCACTCGGCGAGCTCAAACTCGCGATCATCCAGATCGGTGAGCAGGAGATCACGACGTTCGCCGACATGTGGGGCCTGATGAACACCGTGGTCCACAAGGGCTGGTCGGAGGACTCGTTCCTGTGGAGCGACATGCTGCACTACCGGCGTACTTCGGCGATCTGCCAGGCGCTGGTTCGGCAGGCCGAAGCGCTGCGCGACGACAGCGAGAGCGGCGGCGACCGCTTCGAGCAGTTCCTGGCATTCGCACTCGGCTACATCGTGCACGTCGGCACCGACACGATCGCCCACAGCTTCGTCAACGAGCAGTGCGGCGGTCCCTACCGCGACCACCCGACGCGGCACCACCTTCTCGAGAACCACATCGACGCCTGGAACTACGTGCAGAGCGGCGAGGGCGGCACGATACCGACCGACCCTTGGGGCAAGACCGCTGACTACCCGGACCTTTCGATGTCCGCGCTGTGGTTCCTGGTTCAAATGACACCCGACAATCCGCACGGCGAGCAGCGCCCGTCACCACTGTCCGAGGACCCGGACGAGCGGAAGGAGCAGCTCGACGTCGATGGCGAGATGCCGCTTTGGATGGCGGAAGCGATCGTGGCAGCGTTGAAGGAGACCTTCGAAGGGCACCCGCATCCGAAGATCTACCAGGGCGACGCATTCCAGCAGACGATCGACCAGGGCATGCTCACTACCGTCGTAAAGGACGTCACCGGACACGGTCTCGACCGGCCGTTCCAGGAGATTCTCGACGGCATCGCGCCGCCGCCACCGTTTTCGGTGCCGAAGGGCTTCCCGCTGCCGTGGGAGGTGCAGACGGCGTACCGGCTGATGATTTCCCTCTACAAACTCAACTTCAACGGCTCGTGGGAGCTGCAGAAGCCGCGCGTGCCGGACTTCGTGATCGTCCCGCCGGCGTCGGATTTCACCAACCTGTTCCAGCCGCCGGACTTCTCCGGGATCAATTTCGACAACCCGATCGAGGACGTGTGCGACGTATTCATCGCGCTCGTCGAGTGGATCATCAAAGAGATTGCCGATGCCATCAAGCTGGCCGGTGACCTGATCAAGATGGCCGTGAGCCCGTTCACCTATGGGCTGCGGATGGGCCTCTACGAACTTGCGATGAAGATCTGGGACGTCGCGATGAAGACGCATGACGTGATGGCCCACACCGGCATCCTGATGCCGCATTCCGAGCAGCGGTACGACGACGGCGAGCTACGCCTGCCCAATGAGATCGACCTCCCGATGATCACCCTCGGCGGCACCGTCGACGGTGCCTTCCAGCAGGCGCTCGCCGATGCGATCGATCCGCTCGGACATCTCGACGGCGACCTCGGCGTCGTAGTCAGCCACTCGGTCAGGGACCCGCACTACCCCTACTACCCGGTGCTGCTGACGCATGCCGACGGTCGGCCGGCGGAAGACTACGAGTATCACCGGCCGTGGGCCTACCCGTCGATCAGCGAGCACGAGGACGCCGGCGTCAGCAGCCATGTGCCGACGCCCACCGAGACCTACGACCCGAGCAAGTCCGATCCGGCCGGCCCGCAGGGGGCCTTCCGGCCGATGCGGCCCGGGCCCTACCCCGAAGGCTCGCGGCCGGATGAGGTCTTCTTCCGCACGAGCGCGGGTTTCGACGCAGAAGCGCGGCAGCGCTATGAGTCGGCGCAGACGCCGTGGCAGACCGACCTCATCAACGAAGAAACGATCGGCAAGGCCCGCGTCCGTCGCAGCCCACTCGGCGACCCGGTCCCGTTTTCTGCCTACCTGATAGGCCAGCTGGCCAACCCCACCGGCTACGACACCCAGTTCAACCTCGACGCGGACCGGGCCTACGCCTACCTGACCTGGGACTGGAACCGCGGCAACAAGATCGGCACGGCCGGGATGGGGATCAAATACCCGAAGCCGATCGTGCCGCCGCAAGGCGACGACGGTGCTGATGGCGACCCCGGCTGGGACGGCGGCGGCGCGCCGATGCAGCTGCACTACGTCGACCCGCCGGCGCCGCCCGTGATCATCCTCGATCGCGGCCCCGGCTCGCATCGTCGCGCGGAGCCCTCCGACGCCGATCTCGACGGCGCCGGAGGCGAGTCATGACGCCCGACTGCGGCTGCCGGTACGAGCACCACCGCGACGAGCACCACCGCGACGAGCATCGCAACGAGCACCGCGATCATGAACATCACCACGAGCGCCGCTTTGAGCACGGTGAGCACGAGCACTACGCCGAGCACCACCGCGATTCCGACTGCGGCCACCCGAGTGACTGCTCCTGCCGTCACGCACACTGCAATCGATGCGGGCACGATAGCCGGCACGACCACCACCATCACTGCGGCTGTCGCTGCCACGGACCGGGAGGGGGCGGCGGCAAGGGCGAGGACGGTACGACGGTCGGATGGCACAATCCGGATCGACCCGGCCGGCACTGCGGCACCTCGACCGGCGAGGTGCCGGGCGCGGAAGTCGAGCCCGGCAATTTCGGCACGAAACCGCCGAATGAATGGCCGGGACAGCGCGGTGACCTTTTCCTGCCGTTCCTGTTCATGCGCGCAAACCCCGGCGATCTCGGCGCGCGTCCGGTGGTCGGGCCGTTCTGGGAGAGCCCCGACGTCCTGCTGCTAGCAGGCGTGGAACCGTCGGTAGCCCCGCGGGTGCCGCCCGCGCTGGGGCAGACTGCACTGGCCGGCAAGCCGAACACGATCTATGCGCATGTCTGGAACTTCGGCTTGGCCCAGGCCCCGAACGTCGTCGTCGAGTTCTACTGGTGCGATCCCTCGCTGGGGATCGGCCCGACCGGAGCCAACCTCATCGGCGTGACAACGGTCTCACTGGGTGCCCGCAGCAGCGGTCGCTCACACGCGGTCGTGAAGTGTCCGACGCCGTGGGTGCCCACGTTTGTCAACGGCGGCCACGAATGCCTGGTCGTGCGGATCTGGGATGAGACCAGCGACGGCATCGGTACGCCGCCCTGGGACGCCGCGCTCAACCGGCACATCGGTCAGCGCAACATCCACGTCGTATCGGTAGGTGGGCAGGACAACGCCCGGATGACGCGACGAGGCGACCTGGACGCGCCACTTCTGCTTCCGGCGCCGCTCCCGCCGCTGACCCTCAAGGTCGGGCCGCTGTACGGCGAGCCGGCCCGGGTCACAGTCGAGCGCGCCGCGCCGCACCAGATGCCCTGGTTGCAGCTTCACACCGGAGTCCGCGGCCAGTTCCCCGCCCAGGCGATGCCGACGGGCGACTTGCAGCTGTCGGCACCGATGCCGATCGGAGCCGGGCTGCCGGGCGGCGCCGCCGCGACGGCCCATGAGGTCACCGGCGATGACAAGCAGGTCGCGTTCAGCACCGGCGACGTCACGCCGGCTCCCGGCGAGGCCCACGTCTACCGGGTCACGGCGAGCCAGCAGGGTCAGGTGTTCGGCGGCTACACCGTGGTGCTGCTCGGCTGATCAGGACCGGCGCAGTACCTGCCGGAGGCCGCGCGGGCGAGCAGAGCCGTCTACGCCGCAGTGCGCTTGACAACCAGATGAACGTCTGTTCATACTGCCGAGAACCAGTTGATGAACGCACGTTCACTATGGAGGCGCAGTGATTCAGATCGACGGGCTGACGAAGAGGTACGGCGAGCGGACCGTCCTCGACCAGGTGTCCTTCACCGCCCCGCCGGGCGAGGTGACGGCTTTCCTGGGCGCCAACGGAGCGGGCAAGACGACGACGATGCGGATCCTGCTCGGCCTCGTCAGCGCCACGAGCGGCACCGCGACGATCAACGGCACCCGGTACGCCGATCTCCCGGCTCCGCGCCGCATCGTCGGTGCGCTCATCGAGAACGAGGGTTCGCACCGCGGTCGGTCCGGCCGCGACCACCTGCGAGTGATCGCGCGGGCTGCGCAGCTGCCGGACCAGCGCGTGGACGAAGTGCTCGACGCCGTCGAGCTGACCGAGTTCGCAGGAGATCGAACAGGCGGCTACAGCCTCGGCATGCGCCAGCGCCTCGGCATCGCGGCCGCTATCCTCGGCGACCCGGAAGTCATCGTCCTGGATGAACCGGCGAACGGACTCGATCCCCTCGGCATCCGCTGGTTGCGCTCCCTCCTGTCGGGCATGGCCGCGGAAGGCCGTACGGTGCTGCTGTCCAGCCACCTGCTGTCCGAGGTCGAACAACTCGCCGACCGGATCGTGATCATCGACCATGGCCGGCTGCTGCGCGACACGACCGCAGAAGCACTGTCCGGAACCCAGGCCGGCGATGTCGCGATCAGGACTCCGGACCCGGCCGCTCTCGCAAAAGCCTTGGAACTAAAGGGGATCCGTACGACGAGTGGCCCGGAAAGCCTCGTCGCCCACGCGACTACGCCGGCCGCGGTCGGTGACATTGCGGCTGCGACCGGGTGCGCCCTGCACGGACTTGCCGCCGCAGCGCCCGACCTCGAGGAAACCTTCCTCTCGCTGACCGCGGAGATGAACTGATGCGCACCGACCAAGACCGAGGGAGACCTGCGATGCGCGCGCTGCTGAGCTCAGAACTTCTCAAGATCAGGACGACCAGGACCGCGCGCGCCCTGTTGCTCGCAGCCGCACTCCTGGCCGGCGCCGCTACGGCCGGCGGAGTGCTCTCTGCCGATGCCCGCAACCTCGACCTCGGCACGGCGACTGGTGTGCGGACTGTCATGCACGGGGCGGGCACCGGGTCGATGCTGGTCCTGGTCCTCGGCATCATCGGGATGGCCGGCGAGTTCCGCGCCGGGACGATTGTCGACACCCTGCTGACGACGCCGCGGCGCGGGCGCGTGATGCTGGCCAAGCTGCTCGTCTACGCCGGCGCCGGACTGGTGTTCGGGCTGGTCGCGGCCGCCGCCTCCCTGACAGTGGCCATACCGCTGGTGCAGTCGAAAGGGGCCAGCGTCGACGTCACGAGTTCGGCAGTCTGGCTGACTCTGATCGGCACGATCTCCTGGAGCGCGATCTACGGCGCCGTCGGCGTGGCGATCGGCGCACTGATCCGCAATCAGGCCGCGGCCATCGTCGGCGCGCTGGCATGGATCTTCCTGGTCGAGCAACTCGTGATCGGCCTGTTCGAGGACATCGGCAGATGGCTGCCGGCCAACGCGGCCGCAGCCCTCGGCCGGGCACCGGAGAAGGGACTGCTCGGCATGGCAGCCGGCGCCGCAGTGCTGCTCGCATACGCCGCTGGGTTCGCGCTGACCGCGACGCGGCTTACGATGCGCCGGGATGTCACCTAGGAGACCGGTCGCGTTACCCGGAGCCGACAAGGACGCGGTACGCCGCCATCTCGTCGACGCCGCTGCCGCCGTCCTGCGCCGGCGGCGTACGGCGTCGGTGACGGTCAGGGAAATCGCGTCCGAGGCCGGCGTGGCCTCGGGTCTGCTCTACAACCACTTCGCGGACAAGGCCGAACTCATCGCCGCGGCCGTGATCGAGCGGGGCCCTGCCTTCGCGGCGGACGACACCGGGCCGCTGAGCAGACCCGGCGAATCCACGGTGGCAGACAACCTGCACGGCTACGCGACGCAGGCCATGGAGGCGGTGCGCGACGTTCTTCCGGTGATCCTGACCGCGCCGCCAGAACTCATCCACCGCATCGCCGCGGCCGTGCACGCAGGCAGCAACCCGCATTTGGCGGCCCGGTCGCATCTGAGCCGGTATCTGCGTGCCGAGCAGCAACTCGGCCGAGTGCGCGCGGATGCCGACGCCGACATCGCCGCGCTGCTGATCGTCGGCGCGCTGCACGAACTCGTGATCTTCGCCAACCTCGGCGGGCCGACTGAGGACGACGCGGTCATGCTCCGCCGGATCGTGGACGCGGTGACCCGCTCGATCACCTAGTTCTCGGGCTGCCCGCCCGGCCGCGACCGGGCGAGCAGATCGGCGTACGCCGCCTGATCGATGCCGTCGGCGATCATGACGACCGCATCGGCATTCGAAGGCTGGTAGTAACCGCGACGTACACCGACCGCTTCGAACCCGAACCTGGCGTAGAGCCGCTGCGCACGCGCGTTGTCCGCGCGGACCTCGAGCCCCGCGAGCGTCGCGCCGCCGGCTCGCGCCCTGGTCAAGAGCTCAACCAGCAGTTGGGTGCCGAGGCCGCGGCCCTGGTGCCCGGCGGCGACCGCGAGGGTCTGAACGTAGGACTCATCGGCGACGACGGACAACCCGGCGTACCCGACGATCTGTCCGTCGATCTCCGCGACCAGGTAGTAGCGGCCGTCCGGGTCCGCGAGTTCGGACCAGAAGAGCTCGCCGGACCAGCTGTCCTCCTCGAACAACTCCCGCTCGAGGGCGAGTACGCCGCCGTCGATGTCCCACCAGCGCATCGCCCGCAGCACGACCCCTCCCGGTCCGGCCGAACGGCTCACGCCGGCAGGACCGCTTTCGGCGGCTTGGGGATTTCCGCGTCGGGGCGGCGCAGGTAGAGCGGCGCGACCGCGTCGGGGTGCTCGCCGCGACCCAGGGCGCGACCGATCAGCCGGCCGATCCACTCGGCGGGAGGGTAGAGCGGCGCCGCTTCGTCGAGCGGTCCGAGCAGGTCGGCGTACAGCGCAACCCCGTGCCCGACGCGTCGACCGGCCGGCACCTCGATGTCGGCCGGCCGCGAGACGTCCGGCCCCGACGTACGCCGGCCGTCGACGTAGGTCGCCCAGTAGACCTCGCGGCGGCGCGCGTCGGTCGCGACGAAGAGCTCGCCCGCGCCGGCGGCATCAGCGAGCGCATCGAGCGAGCACACCCCATACGCCGGTACGCCGAGGGCGTGCGACAGGCTGCGGGCAGTGACCAGGCCGACGCGCAGGCCGGTGAAAGGCCCGGGTCCGTTGCCGACTGCTACGACGTCGATGTCGCGCAAGCTGACGCCGGCGTCGGCCAGCGCGCCTTCGATGGACGGCGCGAGCACCTCGCCGTGCCGTCTCGCATCGACCAGTGAGCGCGCGCCCAGCACGTCGTCGTCGCGGAGAACCGCGACGGCGACGGCAGGAGTCGAGGTGTCGAAGGCCAGGATGAGCACGACGTAAGGCTAGTCAGTCGCCGGCGAGCGCGGCGACCGAGGCGGCCCGGCGCCGCCACCGCTCGCCGTGGGGTGTCAGCGTCACGAACCGATCCTCGGTCTCGATGGCGCGCGTGATGTGCACGGCGAGGCGTGCGTCGGCGAGGCCCTCCACCAGCCCCTCGCCCCACTCGACGACGGTGACCGAATCCGCGAGAGACGCATCGAGGTCGAGGTCGTCCACATCGGCTGTCCCGCCGAGCCGGTAGGCATCGACATGCACGAGCGGAATCCGGCCCCCCAGATGTATGCGCGCGATCACGAACGTCGGTGACAGGACCGGGCCTCGTACCCCAAGCCCGGCCCCGATCCCTTGCGTCATAAGCGTCTTCCCCGAGCCGAGATCGCCGGTGAGGACCAGCAGATCGCCCGGTTCGAGCAACCCGGCCAGCGCTGTCCCGACGGCGTGCATCCGCTCGGGGGTCGGCACCAGAAAGCTCACCTCGCACGCACTTCGGCGATGATGCGGGCAAGCTGCTCGATGTCGGAGCGCAGAGCCTGCGTCTGCGGACCCGCGGGTCCTGACCGCAGCGCCGCGGACGGGTGGAACGTCGGTACGACGGTCCGTCCGCTGACCGTGAACCGTCGGCCCCGGTCCCGCGTTATCCGCGCGTCCTTGCCGAGCGCCCATCGCGTCGCGAAGGAACCCAGCGTGCAGATGACGGCCGGATCCACCAGGTGCACCTGCCGGCGCAGCCACCAGCGGCAGAGGTCGATTTCCGCGGGCAGCGGGTCGCGGTTTTCCGGCGGCCGGCACTTGACGACGTTCGCGATGACGACCCGAGCCCGCTCGATCCCCGCCGCCGCGAGGAGCTGGTCGAGCAGCTGACCGGAACGGCCCACGAAGGGCACGCCCAGCAGGTCT
Source organism: Actinomycetota bacterium (assembly GCA_040005895.1). GTDB lineage: Bacteria > Actinomycetota > Actinomycetes > BP-191 > BP-191 > JBDTYE01. The sequence continues at coordinate 27,192 of JBDTYE010000009.1, forward strand.
TCGTTCAGCCCTGGAGCCTCGCCGACGAACATGACATCCGCGGGGGCATCGCCCGCGGCGAACACCACCTGGGTCCGCCCGGCCGCCAGGGCGCAGGCGGTGCAGCCAAGATTGAGCTCACGCAACTGCTTCCAGTCGGTGGCCTGTTCGGCCAGCGCACGGGTGACCGGGATGCCCGCCTCGGGGCTGCCCGTCGGCGAAGTCATGGCTTGCGCGCGGCCGCAACGGCGCGGCGTACCAGAGCTCGTAGCTGCAGGTTGACGAGCGGCGCGCGTTCGAGCATCACCATGTGGCCCGCGCCGGCGAGGCAGATCAGGTCGGCGCCGGCGATCCGCGCCGCTATCTCGTCGCTGTGCGCGGGTGGCGTGATCTTGTCGTCGCCGCCGATGAGCACCAGGGTCGGCACCTTCGCGAGGACGTCGAGCGCTTCGTACTTGTCGTGCTCGAGGATCGACCGGGCGAAGCCGGTGATGACGTCCACCGGCGTAGCCGCCAGCATCCGCTCGACGAATTCCACCTGAGCGGGACTCGCGTCGTCGCCGAATCCGTAGCGCTTGGACATGACGAAGGCCAGGTCACTGCCGACCCGCCGACCGCGTTCGATGAGCGCCGGTTGCTGGCCGACCAAGCGGTGGAGTCGCGGCAGCAAAGAGCCGGTGAGAACGCCGGAAACCCTTACCGGCAAGCGGAATCCGACCTCCGCAACCTTGCCGGGCGAGGTGCTCAGGAGTGCGACGCCGATGATCCGTTCGGCGAACAGCTCGGGCCGCTGCTGGGCCAACGCCATGATCGTCATGCCACCCATCGAGTGCCCGACGAGTACGACTTTGCCCTCGGGCACCAACTGATCCAGCACCGCTTCCAGGTCGCGGCCGAGCTGGTCGACGGTCAGGTGCCCGGCCGGTCCACGCTGCGAGCGGCCGTGCGCCCGCTGGTCGTAGAACACCAGCCGGCCGATGTCGGCCAGGTCACGCCGCTGGTAGTGCCAGCAGTGCAGCGACAGCGCGTAGCCGTGGGTGAAGAGCACGGTCAGCTCGCCCGCGCCGGTTTCCTCGGCATGCAGCTGGGTTCCGTCATCGGCCGTGACGGTGTGCTCCCTTCCGGGCAGCCGGCCGAAGAGCTCGCGCGCGTCCGGGTCGGGCCGCAGTCTGGTCCGCCCGATGGCCAGCCGTTCGACCGCGACACCGGCAGCCACACCGGCCGCAGCAGCACCGAGTACGCCGCCCGCGATCGCAGCAGGACGCAGCCTCATGGCGTGCCGCCTACGTAGCGCCGCGGCACCCGCGGGCCGATGCGGGTCGTTATCTCGTAGGAGATTGTCCCGAGCGCGTCGGCCCAGTCCTGGGCAGTGGGCTCGCCGTTGCCGCCCGGCCCGAACAGCACCACCTCGTCGCCCGCAACCACCTTGTCGTCCGCAACGTCGACGACGAACTGGTCCATGCACACGGTGCCACTGATCCTCCGGCGTGAGCCGGCTACCAGCACCTCGGCTGTGTTG
>JBDTYE010000010.1:0-27039 GCA_040005895.1 Actinomycetota bacterium
CGCGCGCACGTCGGCGTAGTCGACGCCGCGCGCGGCCGCATCGTCGCGGGCGAATTCGGCCAGCTGTGCCAATTCCATAGGTGTGCCTCCGCCGGAAACCCTATTGCCGGGGCGCTGATCTGGCCGGTCGAACGCGCGGCTACGATCACTGCACACCGCAGCAAAGGAGTCCGCAGCCGCATGCGCATCGATCTGCACGCCCACTCGACCGCGTCTGACGGAACGCAACCTCCGGCCGACGTCGTACGCCGCGCCGCTGCGGCCGGCCTCGACGTCGTCGCGCTGACCGACCACGACACGGTCGCGGGGCAGGTCGAGGCGGCAGCAGCGTTGCAGCCAGGTCTGACCCTCGTGCCGGGTGCCGAGATTTCCTGCGTGACCGTGGACAGTGCGGGCAAGAGGACCTCGCTGCACCTGCTCGCCTACCTCTTCGACCCGGCCGAGCCGGCCTTCGCGGCGGCTCGCGAGCGGCTGCGCACCGACCGGGTACGCCGCGCCGAGCTGATGGTCACCGTGTTGCAGGAACTCGGTGCGCCCATCACCAGCGAGCGGGTGCGGGAGATCGCGGCCGGCGGTGTCGTCGGGCGGCCGCATGTCGCCCGGGCACTGGTCGAGGCGGGCGTCGTACCCGATGTCGCCAGTGCCTTCAGCTCCGAGTGGATCGGGTCGGACGGCCGGGCCTACGTGGACAAGTACGCGCTGGGTGCACTCGAGGCGATTGCCCTGGTACGAAAGGCGGGCGGCGTCGCCGTCTTTGCCCATCCCGGCGCGACGAAGCGGGGTGCGACCGTCGCTGACGAGGTGCCTGCCGAGATGGCGGCAGCGGGGCTGTTTGCGCTGGAGGTCGACCATCCCGACCATGACGAGCCGACTCGCGAGCGGTTGCGGCTGCTGGCCACGAGGCTGGGGCTGCGGGTGACCGGATCGAGCGACGACCACGGCACCATCACCGGGCACCGGCTCGGCGCCGAGACGACAGCACCGGAGGTGTGGGAAGCGTTGCGCGGGTCTGCGACGGGGGCCGCGCCGATCGAGGGCTGATGCCTGCCCGCCCGGTCAGCCCGCTGTCGGAGTCCGGACGGTCAGCGGCGTAGCGCGGCGAGTTGGCGGCGGTGGGCGGGCAGGTGGTTCTGTCCGTGCACCATCAGAATGCGCAGCCACGGAACTGCGTCGTCCATCACCACATTGCCGGCATCGACGATCCGAGAATCGACCAGTCGCTGGCCTTGTTCGGCCGTCATCGCCGCGGCGGCGGCCATCAAGGCGTCGGCACCGCTTCGGACCTCATCGAGCAGGCCGTCCCAACCCGTCCGGTCGGCGTATGCGCGCAACTGCGCGGAGTTGATAGCAGGCGCGTTGTCGTAGGGCGGCGAATGACCCTCGGTGACGGCCTTGGTGACGGCTGCGAGCAGCCGGTCGTTGATTGCCACGTGGGCCAGGATCATGGCGGCGGTCCAGCCCTCGGGCGGGTCCACGAAGCCGCCTCCAGCAGCCTCGGCAAGCAGCGCCTCGTAAGGCGCGTTCAGGGCGTGCGCCACCATGTGGGGACCGTACGCCGACTTCTCCGACCGCGGTGGGACGATCCGGGCATGGATCAGCTGCCGCTCGACGGTTGCGGCGTGAGCCGGGCTCACGTCGTACGCAGCCGGTAGAGCACGCGTGTCAGTGCCATGGACGCGCCCAGGACGCCGGCGCACCACGCCAGTGCGGTCCAGGGTGCGGCGGCTTCGTTGTTGTGCAGCAGCAACCGGCGCAGGGTCTCGATGACCGGCGTCGAAGGCTGATGCCTGGCGAAGCCGTGCAGCCAGGACGGCATCGTGTCGACCGGCACGAAGGCGCTGCTGGCGTAAGGCAGGAACATCACTACGAAGGTGAACGCGTTGGCGCCCTCCGGGGAGCGCGCGAGCAGTCCGACGGCGGCGGCGAACCACGACATTGCCAGGACGTAGGCGAGCAGGATGCCGCCCGAGGCCGCCCATCCGGCAGGACTGGCGTGCGGCCGGAAACCGACGAGCAGGGCGACACCGAACACCAGCAGAGTGGAGATCGCGTTGCGCACAACACTCGCGACGACGTGCCCGGCGACGACGGCGTTGCCGCTGACGTCCATCGACCGGAAACGGTCGGATATCCCGCTGTTCATGTCGGTGCTGACTGCGACCGCCGCGAGCGAAGAACCGAACCCCACGCAGAGCAACAGCACGCCGGGAACGACGTACTGAACGTAGTCGGTGCCCGTGTTGATCGCGCCGCCGAAAAGGTAGACGAACATCAGCATCAGCATGACCGGCAGCATCAGCGACGTGACGCCGGCCTCGACATTGCGTCTGGTGAGCCGGATCGAGCGGCCTGACATCGCCGACCAATTGCGCAGCCCGGCGAGCGTCGACTCAGACATCCTGTGCCGCCACTTGGGCGCCGCGTCCGGTCAGGGCGAGGAACACGTCGTCGAGCGACGGGGCGCGTACTGCGAATCGCGCGACGAGACCTCGGAGCGGGTCGACTTCGTCGAGCAGCGACCGGATGGCTGCGGCGGCGCCGTCGGTTGCCACGCTGACGGAAAGGCCGGCCGGGTCGACCTCGATGACGCGGGTCGCCAGCTCGAACAGCAGGTCGTCATATGCCGCCTGATGAGCCGCCCTCAGAACGAGCCTTTGCCGTCCGACCCTGGCCTTCAGCTCGGCAGGTGTCCCTTCGGCGACGACGCTCCCGTGGTCGAGCATTGCCATCCGGTGCGCCAGCCGGTCTGCTTCCTCGAGATACTGCGTGGTCAGCAAGACCGTCGCACCGTCTTTGACCAGTGCTTCGAGCACCACCCACATGGCCTGGCGGCTGCGCGGATCCAGGCCGGTGGTCGGCTCGTCGAGGAACAGCACAGCCGGCCGGCCGACCAGTCCGGCGGCGAGGTCGAGGCGACGCCGCATGCCCCCGGAGTAGGTTGCGACCCGATTCTTGGCGACGTCCGCCAGGTCGAACTGGGCCAGCAGGTCTCGTGCTCTGTTCCGCGCGTCGCGGCGGTTCAGGCCGCAGAGCCGGGCCATCATCCGAAGGTTCTCCTCGCCCGTTTGTGGCTCGTCGACGCCGGCGAACTGACCCGTGAAGCTGATGCGGCGGCGTACCTGCCGCGACTCGGTCGCGACGTCGAAACCCGCGACCCGAGCGGATCCGCTGTCGGCTCGGGTCAGGGTCGCCAGGATGCGCACCGCGGTGGTCTTGCCCGCGCCGTTGGGACCGAGCAGCGCGAACACCGACGCGGGCGGCACGTCGAGGTCGAGTCCGCACAGAGCCGGACCCGAGTCGTAGGACTTGGCGAGCCCGCGGGCTTCGATTCCGTTGGTGCTTCCCATGTCGCTCCTTCTGCGTACAGCGTACGCTATCTGCGTACGTTATACGCAATAAGTAGGATGACGTCAACACTGCTGCCCGAAGGAACCGATGAGCGAAGAGGGCGCGACCGGGCTGCCGCCCTACGTGCTGTCCGCGTGGGGCCGTCAACCGCGGCGCACCAAGGGTCCGCACCCTGAACTCAGCCTGAGCCGCATCGTCGAGGCCGCGATCCGCATCGCCGACCAGGACGGTCTCGGCGCCGTCTCGATGGGCCGGGTCGCCCAGGCGGTCGGCTCTTCGACGATGGCTCTCTACCGGCACGTCGGCGGCAAGGACGAACTGGTCACGCTGATGGTCGACACGTCGTACGGAATGCCGCCAAAGCCGCCGACCGCTGATGGCTGGCGCTCGGGCCTGTCGCACTGGGCCTGGTCGTCGAGGGCTGCCATGCAGAAGCACAGGTGGGGAGTACGGGTTCCGATTCAGGGTCCGCCGATGACCCCGTGCCAGCTCGCATGGCTCGAGCAGGGCCTGGCCGCACTCCGCGACACCCCGCTCACAGAGAGCCAGAAGCTCTCGACGATGCTGCTGGTGAGTGGATACGTCCGCAACGAAGTGTCTGTCGGTATCGACCTCGACGAGGGGTTTCTTGCAGGGGGAGGCGGCGACGATCCGATGCGTCTGTACCGGCGGGTGCTCGAACAACTCACGGACAAGACGTCATTTCCGTCGCTGCACGCGGTGATCGCGGCCGGCGTGCTCGAGCAGACCGACGATCCGGACGACGAATTCGACTTCGGCCTCGAGCGGCTGCTCGACGGCATCGAGGCACTGGTCGTGGCGAGTGCACCCGTCCGCAGGAGGCGGCGAACGTGACGTCCTCGACTGATGTCTCGACGCCCTACATCACCTTTGATCGCGAGGAGTGGGCGCGGCTGCGCGCAGCGACACCCCTGACATTGGATGAAGCGGATCTGACCGCCCTGCGTGGCATCAACGAGCGGCTGTCCCTCGACGAGGTCGTGCAGGTCTACCTGCCGCTGTCGCGTTTGCTCAACCTCTACGTCGCTGCGAGCCAGGCGCTGCACCGCGTGACGGACACCTTCCTCGGCAGCCCGGCGGCCAAGGTTCCGTACGTAGTCGCGGTCGCCGGCAGCGTCGCGGTCGGCAAGAGCACGACGTCCCGGGTGCTCCAGGCTCTGCTCGCCCGCTGGCCGGACCACCCGACGGTCGATCTTGTGACGTCCGACGGATTTCTCTTCCCCAATCACATCCTCTCCGCCCGGGATCTCATGCAACGCAAGGGTTTTCCGGAGAGCTACGACCTGCGCCGGTTCGTGCGGTTCATGAGCGACGTCAAGGCCGGCGTGCCTGAAGTCAGTGCCCCGGTCTATTCACACGTGGCCTACGACATCGTGCCCGGGGCCGTACAAGTCGTACGCCGCCCTGACATCGTCATCGTCGAGGGTCTCAACGTCCTGCAGACCGGTGCGGTGTCGGCGGGTCGCGCGCCGCGCATCTTCGTCTCGGACTTCCTCGACTTCTCGATCTATGTCGATGCCCTCGAGTCCGACATCGAGCGCTGGTATGTGGAGCGGTTCCGTGCACTTCGCAGCTCCGTCTTTGCCGACCCGGCATCGTACTTCCATGCCTTCACCTCGCTGAGCGAGGAGGACGCGGACGCCAAGGCCCACGAGATCTGGAGCGACATCAACGCGGTCAACCTGCGCGCCAACATCGAGCCGACCCGGGACCGGGCGCGGCTCGTCCTGCGCAAGTCGAGCGACCACTCGGTGCAGAGCGTTCGGTTGCGCAAGCTCTAGACGGGCATCGTCGCGCGGGCTGGCGTACGGTGCTGCGCATGCAGATTTCGGAAAAGGCGCAGACGTTCACCGAGTCGGTCATCCGGGAGATGACGCGGCTTGCGATCCGGCACGGCGCGATCAACCTGTCGCAGGGCTTCCCGGACTTCGCTTGTCCGCAGGAGCTCAAGGATGCCGCGAAGGCAGCCATCGACGCCGACATCAACCAGTACGCGATCACCTGGGGTGCCAAGGGTTTCCGCGATGCGATCGCTGCCAAGACGGCGCGCACCTACCCCGGTTGGGACGTCGATCCGGAGACCCAGCTCTGCGTCACCTGCGGCTCGACCGAGGCGATGATCGTCGCCTGCCTGGCGCTGCTCAATCCCGGCGACGAGGTCGTGATCTTCGAGCCGTGGTACGAGAACTACGGCCCGGACGCGATCCTGTCCGGCGCGGTGCCGCACTACGTGACTTTGCACGAACCCGACTGGCACATCGACGAGGCAGAGCTGCGGGCGGCGTTCAACAATCGCACCCGGGCGATCATCATCAACACGCCGCACAACCCTACCGGCAAGGTGTTCTCGCTGGCCGAGCTCGAGCTGGTCAGCGAGCTGTGCCAGCAATACGACGCCGTGGTCTTCACCGACGAGATCTACGAACACATCCACTACCTCGGCGCCGGCGGGCACGTGCCGCCCGCGACCGTGGAGGGTCTGCAGGACCGCACGGTCACCATCAACGCGCTGTCGAAGACCTACGCCGTCACCGGCTGGCGGGTCGGCTGGATCATCGCGCCGCCGTCGATGACCGGAGCGATTCGCAAGGTGCACGACTTCCTCACGGTCGGTGCTGCCGCGCCGCTGCAGGAGGCCGGCGCCGCCGCGATGGCGCTGCCCCTCTCGTATTACGACGACATGGCGGCGAAGTACCTGGAACGGCGTGACCTGCTGTGCGGCGTACTCGCCGAGGTCGGTTTCAAGGTGCACCTGCCGGACGGCGCCTACTACGTCATGTGCGACACCGACGCGCTGGACCCGGCCCGCGACGATGTGGCGTTCGTGAAGCACCTGATCGAGGACATCGGCGTCGCGGCGGTGCCGGCGAGCAGTTTCTACGCCGACCGCTCCCTCGGCGCCAACAAGGTCCGGTTCGCTTTCCCCAAGAAGCTCGAAACGCTGCACGCCGCCGCGGAACGCCTGCAGAAGCTCTGATCAACTTCAGCGTTTGATCCGTCGATGCAACACCCTGACTGATCCCGCCGTGCCCATAAGCAGGCGTCGAATGACCTTCGCAGCGCTGACGGTCGGGCTTATCGTCGGCGGCTCGGTCGGCGGGTTCTACGTCCTCCAGCAATCGACCGGCGCCGCCGCCCGTGACCGACCCGCGGTCGCCAGCAACGTCGCCGCGCCGGCGCTGACTGTCCGACCAACCACGAGACCCACACCAGTTCCGTCAGTGGGGGAGTCCGGGAAGAGGCGCTCGGACGCCTACGACGGATGCTCGGCCGATGCGTCGGCGACGGGCGCCGAGGTCCAAGCCTGCGTCGACACGCAGGAGGCGTACCAATCGCGGATTGCCGACCCCGCGCGTGATGCGAACCTCGCGATCAACAAGCCGCCGGCCGGGTGCTATCGGTACGACGACGAGGAACCGGGTGTTTTCTCGTGCTCGAAGGAAGTGACAGAGTCGCGCCGCATCGAGCAGTGCCACAAGGCTCGAATCGCGCTCGGGCTGGCGCCGGAACCCTGCGGTGATGAACCGGGGATTTTCAGCAGTATCCCGGGGGCGACGTACTCGTTCGAGGCACACGCTATCGATCAAACGGACGGAGATGATCTTGATCCGCGGACGATGCCGATGCGGTCGCCAGGATTTGTCGTCGCTTCCGACTTCACGTCCGGCTACGACTCGGACGGCGTCGGATTGCACTGGCCGGGCGGCGTACTCGAGCTGCGCCTTCTCGGCAAGAACACGCGCATCAGCTTGAGCGTCGTTGATCAGACGACTGGAAACCCACCGCGGTATTCCTTGCCGTCCGACGAACCGGTCCAACGACAAGCGGTGAGCCCCGGCGACTACATGATCTGGTTGGATCCCGCGGATCCAAGAGGACAGCTGGCGCCGTACACGTTGACCGTGAGCGCCCCGCAATAGCGTGATTCGCTAGCCGGCGAGCTTGTCCTCGATCGGTACGACGCCGGAGCCGGTCCAGTGCAGGCCGTCCTCGGCGAGCCGGGCGCGCGCGGCCTTGAGCATCGGGCCTTCGCGCTTCGAAATCGGCAACAGCAGCGTCGTACGCCGGAAGGTCCGCGCACCCGCGGCGGCGACGAATGGTGTGGTCGGTAGTCCAGGCATGCCGTAGAGCTTGAGCGCCCAGCGGGGGAGCAGCGCGACGGCGACGGAGGCGAGCGTCGCCCAAGCCGGCTTCGCGGCGATGACCCAGGCTGAGGACGGCATCGGCGGGAACAGGACGAACTTCACGGCACCGCGGCCGGCGGCCGTCATCCGCAGTTCGGTCCGGTAGGTCGCGACGCAGGCGGCCAGCTCGGCGACCGTGGTGGGCGCGTCACCAGGATCGATGCCGACCAACTCAGCGGCGGTCACCTGCTCGGCGACGTACCGATCGGCGTCGTGTTTGCTGATCTTGACCCCGGCCGCGCGCAGCGAGACGAGGACCGAATCGACTTGCGCGCAATGCACCCAGAGCAGCAGGTGCGGGTCGCTGACTCGGTAGCGGACGCCGCTCTCCGGCTCGACGCCTTCCTTGGTGCCGTGCAGCCCGCGAACTCGAGCGCCCGCGCGGAGCGCCTGCTCCGTCGTACCGAAGGTCGTCACCCCGATGAACTCGCCGGTGCGGGCCAGGCGACCCCACGGATCGGTACGGTACGCCGAGTGCTGCTCGACGCCGGCCATGGCGAGTGGGTGGAGCGCCTGCAGCAGCAGAGCGCGCAGCCCGGCGAGCGCCATGGACGATTCGGCGTGGAGGCGCCACGTCACGCTCTCGGGCCCGAACAGTCCGTAGTCGCTCACACCTCAACAGTACGTCCGTGTGAACATGTTCGAAAACTGGGACGGTGTCCGCTGTCGTGGATCGCCGGTGGACTGCCCGCCGACGCGTCGCGCCGCCATCCTGAAGATCCAGGGCGCGTTCGACCGGGATTGCCGGTCTGACTCGCCCTGGATCAACAACGGCGGGGTCGGATTGGGTAGGGACCGCGCGGCTCAGGGATGATGACGCGACCACCCGGCGTACCGCTTGCCCTAGGAGAACCGTGTCGATCGTCGTCATCAACTCACTGACCGTGCCGCAGGAAATGCGCGAGACGCTGGAGCAGCGGTTCGCGAACCGGGCCGGAGCGGTTTCGGGGTCAGACGGTTTCGAGTGGTTCGAATTGCTGCGCCCGCTCGAGGGCACCGACAGCTACCTCGTCTACACGAAGTGGCGCAGCGCCGAGGATTTCCAGGCTTGGATGGCCAGCCAGTCGTTCGCTCAGGGTCACGCGCAGGCAGCGGGTGACCGGCCGGCGGGACAAGGGCCGGCCGCGAGCGGTTCATCGGTCTGGCAGTTCGAGGTCCTGCAGCAGGAAGGCCCGAAGGCCTAGACCGGAGTCGCCGCGGTCACTGCCCAGCCGCGCAGCGAGTCGCCGAACGCCGAGATGAGCCGGTGGAAACTGCGGTCGAGATCCTGGGGCATCCGGTAGCCGCCGGCCGCCTCGATGGCCACGAAACCGTGCAGCAGCGCGCGCCAGCCGCGGGTCGCATCGATCGCATCGTCGCCGGTCAACCCGAAGCCGGCGAGTACGTCGAAGACAACCTTGAGCACCGCGGTAGCGACCGCAACGGCCGGCGTATCAAGCGGGTCCGGCGCGCGCACGGTGGCCGCGTAGGCGCCGGGCCGCCTGTGTGCAAACGCCCGGTAGGCATCGGACAGCGCGAGCAGCGCGTCGATGCCTGCCCGCCCGACCGAGGCCGCAACAAGCGCGGCCCCGAGTTCCCGGCCGGCGGCCACCGCGACATGGCCGCGCAGGGCATCGAGGCCTGCCACGTGCTTGTACAGGCTTGGCAGCCGCACTCCCAGGCGAGCCGCGACTTCGGCGAGCGTGAGCTTGTCGAGGCCGACCTCGTCGGCGACCCGCATGGCTTCGGCGACCACGACCTCCTGTGACAGGCCGGCTCTAGGCACGTGAGGAGACCCGTTGCGCAAATCCCACGAGCGCCGGCCCGACGACATCGGCGCGCTGCGCCTGCGGATAGTGTCCGGCGTCAGGAACCATGACGACCTCGGCGTGCAACGTGTCGGCGATCCACCGAGCCTCCCGCGCTGGAGACTTGAAGTCGGGATCACGTTCGCCCATGACGACGAGAGTGGGTGCGCAGACCTCCGACAGCCGGGCGGCGACCGGCGCGTGCGACGTGCGTGCGGTGCGGGTGAAAGCCGACCAGTGGCCGGGCCGCCGTGCGCTGGCGAGCATCGCCGCGACGTGTGAGTCGTGGTCGTCCGGTCGTGAGCCCGCATACAGCTTCGGCAGCCACATCTTCAGCGCCGCCGGCCCCCATGGCCGCATCAGCATGGCCGCGAACAGAGGACCCATCCAGGCAGAACCGGGCGGATTGCGCACGAACGGTCCCAGCAGGGCCAGGCCGGCGACCAGGTCGGGACGCTCTGCGGCGACCAGCGCCGCCGCGCCGGCGCCCATCGAGTTGCCGATGATCACAGCCGGTCCGCTCAGATCCTCGATCAGAGCGGTGACGTCGCCCGCAGCGGCCACGTCGTCGTACGCCGAGAAGGTCGTGTCGCTGTCGCCGTGGCCGCGCAGGTCCATGGTGGCGACCCGAAAACCGGCGTCACGGAGTGCGGGCGCCACGTGCCGGAAGGTCGAGCGCAGATCACCCATGCCGGGGACGCAGACGACCAGCGGACCGGTGCCCGCGACGTCGTAGGCGATGCGTCCCTCGGGACGCTGCAATAGTTCAGTCATGTCCGCTCCAAAGCTAGTATCAATAGCTGTAAAGCTAATTCCATTAGCCTGGAGATGTCAACCCGAAGGCGGCTGATCGGTCTCCAGCCGGGTAGGGGTCCGCAGAACCCGACGAAAGGCAGCGAACGTGGTTACGACCGGCGACGAAACCCATCCGGACACCAGATCGGACCGCAACGTCACGAAGGAACTGGCGCGGATCACCGCTGATGGCACGGACGCCAGGGGGTTCGCGTCGGTCGTGCGGGCTCTGGCCGGTTCCGCCAAGACCGCGGGTGCGGCGGCCGTCACGAGTGGAAAGTGGCTGGTCGACCTCGCCATTGACCTCGCGGGGCAGCTGCCGGTCCGCAGCATGGATCAGCTGCGCGCCGACTTCCCCGACCGCAGCGCCGAGAAAATCGCCGACGAACTGGTGGCGCAGGCAGCAAAGGCGACTGGCGCGGTCGGCGCCGTGGCCGGCGGTCTGGCAGCCGCAGAGTGGTTCGCGCCCCCGACCTGGGTGGCCGCGCCGATCGAACTGGTCACCGAGACCCTGGCCATCGCCGCCATCGAGATGCGCCTGATCGGCGAGCTGCATTCGGTGTACGGGCGCCCGGTGCAGGCCGCCGGCGGAGCCCGCGCGGCCGCGCTCGCGCACGCCTGGTCGACGGGCCATGCCGTCGAGCCCGAGTACCTGGTGGCCGGGCCGACTGCCGCAGCTTTGTGGACGGCGGCCGGGAAACGTCAGATGCAACGCGCCTTGCGCAAGCGGCTGGCCCGCCGGGCCGGCCGCAGTGCGGCGTCGTTCCTGCCGTTCCTGTTGGGGGCGGCGGCCGGCATGAAGCTCAACAGCGCAGCCACCGGCAAACTCGCGCAAACGGTACGCCGCCAGCTCACCCGATAGAGCGCCAGAACGCCACCAGCGCGGCGAGGGTTTCCAGCGGCGTCTCGACGGCGGGCGAGTGCGCGGCGCCGGTGAAAACGACGCGCTGCGCGCCCAGCCGCCCCGCCATTTCGGCTTGCGCCGCAGGCGACCAGGAGTCGTCGGCGGCGCCGTAGCAGACCAGGATCGGTACGCCGCTCGCTGCCAGCCGGTCGACGTCGTCAGGGGCTTCGAGCAGCGCGCGACCCACTACGGCGAGACCGGTCGGGCTGGCCGCGAGAAACCGGCGGCGCATGAAAGCGGCGACTTCGACGGACGCGGGCGCCCGGCGCGGATCACCTGACGCGGCCGTCGCGATTGCGTCGTAGACGGCGGCCACGCCACCGGTCGCCAGCACCGGTTCGAGCGCGAGGATGGCCTCCGATCGCGGACCGGAAAGCCGGGCCGGGCCGCTGGACATCAACGTCAGCGACTGCACCAGCGCCGGTTCCGCGATGACCGCGGCGCGGGTCACCAGCCCACCGAAGCTGTGTCCCACCAGGTGCACCCGGCCGCCGATCGCCCGGATCACGTCTCGCAGGTCGTCAGCCAGGGCGGCGATCGCGTACGCCGCCGGATCGTCGGGTCCGGTCGACTCGTACTGGCCGCGCTGGTCCATCGCCAGGTAGCGGTAGCCGGCCGCGACGACGCCGTCGGCAATCGCCAGGAAGTCCTCTTTGCCGCCGGTGTAGCCGGGGACGAACAGGACCGCATCGCCATCTGAGCCCAGCCTGGACACCGCGATCGAAGCGCCGCGGACGTCGTACCGCAGCAGTGCCAGTTGGCGCAGGGACACGACGGTCGACATGCCAGGGATGCTAGGTCACGGGGTGCAGAACGACGTCGGTGAGGCAACCTTCGGCCACCGTGGCCGTCAGGTAGGTCCCGACCGGCTGAGCGCGGCGATCCGTGGGCGAGCCCGGGTTGAGCAGCCGAATCCCGCCTGGAGTGAGGGAATCCCACGGGATGTGCGAATGGCCGAACACGAGAACGTCGGTGCCGGCGTATCGAGCGTCCATCCGGCGTTCCCGCCCGTCCGACGGTCCGGTCTCGTGTACGACGGCGAAGGCCAAGCCACCCAGTTCGGCTCGGCCCACCTCGGGCAGCCGCGACCGTAGATCGAAACCGTCGTTGTTGCCCCAGCAGCCGATCACGTGATCGCAACAGGACTCGAGCGCGTCCAGGAGCGCGACATCCATCCAGTCGCCGGCGTGGAGTACGGCGTCGGCGCGCAGTACCTCGTCCCACAGAGCGGAGGGCAGGTCGCGGGCGCGAACGGGCACGTGCGTATCGGACATGATCAGCAATTGCACAAGCCATTCTGCGCCGACGGGCTCAGATTGCGGCGACGACGTCCGCGATCGGCAGGTTCGGCACGAACATGTCGGTGAGGCCGTCGACGCGCCCGCAGGTGACGCAGCGCACGCCGATGGCCATCCAGCTGACAACCGGCGGGTCGGTCTGCGGTGATGAGGCTGTGTGCATCCCGGCCGCGACCTCGAACATCGACTGCGCGCAGGTCGGGCAGGAAGCGGTGTGAATGCCGCTGGGCCAGTGCTCTTGGGAGTCAAGGACGTGGTGGACCGTGCCGCAAGCCAGGCACCGGCGGCGGGCGACACCCGCGTTCTCGTCAGCCTCCACGTAGAACCAGGTGGGCCGCTCGGTGCCATGACTCTCGTGGGAACAGCTGGCGAGAGCGGTCACTTCGACGGATGGACAGCCGACGAGCGTGTGCAGCCATGCCTTGAGGTCGTCGGCGTCCTCGCCGGTCCGGTGATCTTGCAATCGCTGAAGCGCCACTGTTCCGCCCTTTTGTACCGCCGACGACCTACAGGAACTCGTCGGCGGCTTGTGCGCTCGGCTTGAGGCGAACGGCCCTGCCGGCTTCCGCCGTTCGGCCCTTCGGCCCTTCGGCCCATCCCCGGGACGAACGTTGGACCCTCAAACGTCACGCGTGGCGTGACGTTTGAGGGTCCAAGGTCCGCTAGTTGTTGGCGGCCGAAGTCTCCGGGCCGGCTTCGGACGACGTCGAACCAGCCGCGCCGTGGCCGCTACCCCGGCCGCCTCGGCGGCGGCGGCGCTTGGCGCCTTCCTCGGCCCCGCCCGCGGAACTCGGCGCGTCGGTGACCTCGACCGTAGCGGAGCTGATGCCGTCCGCACCCGCGGCGATGGGAACGCCGCCCCGTGTACGCCGCCGGGGTCCGCCGGCGCGCGGCGGTCGGGGCACTTCGGTCTTGTCCCGAGGCGCGGCGGCATCGCGTGCGCCGTCCCGCGAGCCGCTGCGCGAGCCCGAGCGCTCACGAGAACCCGGTCGCGAAGCCGAGCCGGCGCGCGGCGCGCGCCGGCCCGACGTACCGCCGATGTCCTCGAGCACTTCGCTGTCGAGCCCGGTGCGGGTCCGCTGTTCGCGTGGCAGCCGTCCGGTGGTTCCGGCCGGGATGTCCATGGCCGCGAAGAAGTCCGCCGACGTCGAGTAGGTCTCCGGAGGGTCAGGGAACGGCAGGTTCAACGCTGCGTTGATCAGTTTCCAGCGGGTCAGGTCTTCCCAGTCGACGAAGGTCACCGCGATGCCCGACTCGCCCGCGCGGCCGGTGCGGCCGATGCGGTGCAGGTAGGTCTTCTCGTCGTCCGGGCAATGCAGGTTGACGACGTGCGTGACGTCCTTGATGTCGATGCCGCGGGCGGCGACGTCGGTCGCGACCAGGACGTCGATCTTGCCGGCCCGGAACGCCCGCAGCACCCGCTCACGGACGCTCTGCGGAAGATCGCCGTGGATCGGGGAAGCCGCGAAACCGCGCTCCGCGAGGTCGGTGCCCAGGGTGTCGCACTGCCGCTTGGTGCGGCAGAAAATGATGGTGAGCCCGCGTCCCTCGGCCTGCAGCAGACGCGCGATCATCTCCGGCTTGTCGAGCGAGTGCGCGCGGAAGATGTGTTGCGCGGTCGTCGGTACGGTGCGGCCCTCGTCCGGCTCCTCGGCCCGGATCTGCACCGGCTGCCGCAGGAATCGGCGCGACAACGTCACGACCGGGCCCGGCATCGTCGCACTGAACAGCATGGTCTGGCGGGTGTCCGGGGTCTGCGCGAGCAGCTTCTCGACGTCAGGCAGGAAGCCGAGGTCGAGCATTTCATCGGCCTCGTCGAGCACCAGCACGCGTACGCCGCTGAGGTCCAGGTGTCCTTGCCTGGCAAGGTCGAGCAACCGGCCCGGCGTACCGACGACCACGTCGACGCCGCGCTTGAGCGCCTCGACCTGCGGCTCGTAGGACCGGCCGCCGTAGACGGCGTGCACGCGCACGCCGAGGTCGCGGGCGGCCCGCTCGAGGTCGCCGGTCACCTGGATGCACAGCTCACGGGTCGGTACGACGACCAGCGCCTGCACACCGCGGGACGGGAGTTCCATCCGCTGCAGCAGCGGGATGCCGAATCCGAGTGTCTTGCCGGTGCCGGTGCGGGCCTGTCCGATCAGGTCGTTGCCGCCGAGTGCGATGCGCAAGGTCAGGGCCTGGATGGGGAACGGTTCGGTGACTCCCATGGAGTCGAGCGCGCTGAGAATGTCAGGGGATACGCCAAAATCGGCAAAAGTGGACAGAGTCGTAGACCTTTCGACGGTCGTCCGTCCTGGCCGCGTCAGCGTCTCGTCAGGGAGGCGACGCGGGGGATCAAACGAAGTGGGACGACCGTCTTGGCCGGGGCCGCCCCGACATCGACGCTCATCGCCGATGTCACGAGTAAGAACACCATACCTCTCGGCGGTATCAGCCAGTTGCATTAGCCCGCGAGCCGGTGGGCAGTAATCTCGCGGGGTTCCCTTGAGTGCGTCGAGAGGATTTTCGGTGACATTGGTCGACCGTGCGGCGGTCGTCGATCTGCTGGGTGCACTGGCCTACGGCGAATTGACCGCTTTCGAGCGGCTCGCCGTCGATTCGCGGTTCGCACCGACACTCGACGACAAGACGAAACTCGCGGGCATGGCCTGTGCCGAGTTCGGCCACTTCCGCCGGCTCACCGAACATCTCAGCGTCGAGGTGGGCGTCGACCCGGTCGAGGCGATGACGCCCTTCATCGCTCCCGTCGACGAGTTCCACGAGTCGACCCGGCCCAGCGACTGGCTCGAAGGCCTGGTGAAGGCATACGTCGGCGACAACATTGCGGCCGACTTCTACCGCGAGATCTCCGTATATCTCGACCCGCGCACTCAGGACCTCGTGCTGGAAGTCCTCAAGGACACCGGCCACGCGGCGTTCGCCGTCGACCGCGTCTCCGCCGCCATCGCAGCCGACAGGAGGGTCGCCGGCCGGCTCGCGTTGTGGGGCCGCCGCCTTGTCGGCGAGGCCCTCACGCAGGCGCAGCGAGTCGCTGCGGACCGGGACTCGCTCATCTCGCTGGTAGCTGGTTCGGGCGACCTGGGCGAGTTCAGCCGGATGCTCGGCCGCCTCACCGAGCGACACACCGAGCGGATGGCATCGCTTGGTCTTTCAGCCTGACCTCTCGGTTTCGGTAGCATCCTCGCGATTCCGCCGCGCACCGGGCGCGCCGGTCGGTGACCGGTTGACCGGGTAGCTGAAGGGACATCTGATGGGTCGCGCGTACGACGCCTGGGACCGGATGAAGAAGGCGTGGATCGACGTCGACACGGACGCCCTGTGGAGCCTCTACGCCCCCAACGGCGTCTACCTGGAGGCCGTCAACCCACCGCATGAAGGACGCGACCTGATCACGTCCTACCTCGAGGACTTCCTGACCGCCAGGCCCAACATGGCGATCGACGAAACGCGGGTGATCGACGGAGGTGACGCCCTCGCCGTCGAGTGGCTCTTCTCCTACGACCAGCCGACCCGCCGGGTGTCCAACCTGCGCCGCTGCACCGTGATCACGGTCGATGAGGCGGGCCTGGTCCGCTACCACCGCGACTACACCTGAGAGACCGGCGCTTCAGAATGGGCCGGGACAACAAGAAACGGCGGCCGATTCGGCCGCCGTTCCCGTTGCATGACTGGGCCTAGAGAACGTGCCGACGGCTGCGCCCGTTGACCGAGCGGAACACCAGCAGCAGCACTATGGCCGCCAGGACCGACAGGATCCACTGCGGACCGCTGTTGTCCTTGTTGATGGCGTGACCGACGACCCCGCCGATCACCGCGCCGGCGATGCCGAGCAGGATCGTCATCGGCACGCTCATCGGGTCACGGCCAGGCAGGAGGGCCCGGGCGACGAAGCCGACGATCAGACCGACGACGATGAAACCGATGATGGCAACTAGCATTTCGATCCTCCGAGTCACGTAGCCAATCGACGACCGATTCGCCGTCGTGGCGATGTTGTGCCCGGTTTTTCCCCTGGAATACCTGAGATTTCGATGTTTAGTTCCGCAGAAACCGCTACACCCGACCGAAGCCGAGCGGGCGGGTTTCGCTCTCCGCGATCTCGATGTACGCGAGCTTGTCCACCGGCACGATGACCCGCTTGCCCTTGCTGTCGACGAGCGTCAGAACACCGCCCGCTGCGATCGCCGCGGACACCTGGGCATTGACCTCGTCAGCCGAACTGCTGCTGTCGACCGTGAGTTCGCGGGCTGCGTGCTGCACCCCGATTTTGACCTCCACGCCTTGCTCCTCGCCTGTGCGCGGTCACCCGCGGCTGTCGGTATTTGCCTCGCAGGTGAGGCTACTCGACCCGGCGGAACCGGACCGTTCAACCGCTCGTCGCCGGGATTCAACCGCTCGGCGCAAAGGCGCGCCGTTCCGGCGAATGCTCCTTGTCGGGCGCTGCTGGGCGGCCCACCTTTGCGGAATCGGGCACTACCGACCCCCCGAGGAGGGTCCTATGACCACTGCATCAGTCGGGAGCGCGGCAAACGAGGGCTTCGTACTGCCACCGAAGAAGATCTGGCAGGTCATCGGAGCATCGTCAGCCGGCACCGTGATCGAGTGGTACGACTTCTACATCTTCGGCGCGCTGGCGGCGATCATCTCGCCCAAGTTCTATCCAGCCGGCAACGACACCTTCGCCCTGCTCGCCTACCTGTCGACGTTCGCGGTCGGCTTCGTCGTCAGACCGTTCGGCGCCATCTTCTTCGGGCGGATCGGTGACCTGGTCGGCCGCAAGTACGCGTTCCTTGTGACCCTGCTCATCATGGGGCTGGCCACCGCATCGATCGGCATCCTGCCGACGTACGAGACGATCGGCGTCGCGGCTCCGATCGCGCTGCTCACCATCCGCATCCTCCAGGGCCTGGCCCTCGGCGGGGAGTATGGCGGTGCCGCGGTGTACGTGGCCGAGCACGTGCCCGACAAGAAGCGCGGCTACTACACCTCGTTCATCCAGGTCACGGCGACGCTGGGTCTGTTCATCTCTCTGATGGTCGTGCTCGCCCTGCAGACCTGGATGGGCGACGCCGACTTCAAGAGGTGGGGTTGGCGGCTGCCGTTCCTGTTTTCCATCGTCCTCGTCGGTATGAGCCTCGTGGTGCGGTTGCGGATGAAGGAGTCGCCGATCTACGCCCACATGAAGAGCCAGGGCAAGACATCGGCCGCGCCTCTCAAGGACGCCTTCACGCACAAGGAAAACCTCAAGCGGATGGCGATATCGCTGTTCGGCGCGACCGCGGGTCAGGGCGTCGTCTGGTACACCGGGCAGTTCTACGCGCTGTTCTACATGCAGACGATTCTCAAGATCGAGACGAAGAAGGCGGCGATCATCGTCGCGGTCGCGCTAGTCCTCGGCATGCCGTTCTTCGTCCTGTTCGGGGCGCTGTCCGACCGCATCGGGCGCAAGCGCCTGATGATGACCGGCCTCATCATTGCGGCGATCTCGTACCTGCCCGTCTACCGGATGATGCGGGCAGCGGCGGGCAACAACATCACCGGGGTGGCGTCGAAGACCAACCCGGTGACCGGCGAGATAAAGGTGTCGCCGGTGCACCTCGTCAACGGTGTCGAGACCGCATTCGCCGGCGTTGCGAACAACCCGAACATGGTGGCTCTGATCGCGCTGGTATTCGTGCAGGTGCTCTTCGTGACGATGGTCTACGGCCCGATCGCGGCGTACCTGGTCGAGGCCTTCCCCGCCAACGTCCGCTATACGTCGATGTCGCTGCCGTATCACATCGGAAATGGCATCTTCGGCGGACTGCTGCCGGTGATCGGCCTGTCGATCGCGGCGGTGACCGGAAGCATCTACGCCGGGCTCTACTACCCGATCGGGATTGCGCTCATGACATTCATCGTGGGCAGCCTGCTGCTGAAGGAGACGGTCAACAACAAGATCTGGACCGACTTCGACGCCCACGGCGGTCAGGAGCATTACGAGGATCGGCAACGCACGATCGACCTGCAGACGGGTGCTGAAAAGGAGTCACGGTCACGGCGAATTGCGCCGAACCCGTAACCGATCGCGGGGGACGTGGAAGGGCGGACAACGCGGGGATGTCCGCCCTTCTGCTGGTCAGGCGGAGGCCCGGAGCGATTCAGGCAGGTGCAGCGCGAGCATCTTGGCGTTCACGTCCCGCGGTACCCGCCCCGAGGTGAGCCGGGACACGACGATCATGGTCGTGAATGCGAGCGGCACCGACCACGCCGCCGGGTTGGTCAGCAACGCGCTCGGCCAGCCGCCGACACCGACGGAGGTTCGGCTCAGAACGATCCCGAGCGACGCGAGTCCGCCGCCCGCAATCATCCCGGCCGCCGCCCCGGAAGAAGTGAGTCCGCGCCACCAGATGCCGAGCACCAGCAGCGGGCAGAAAGTCGATGCCGCGATCGCGAACGCCCAGCCGACTAGGACATTGATCTCGACGCCGACCACCAGCAGGCCGAGCACGATCGAGACGAGGCCGGTGCCGACCGCGCTGTAGCGGAACTCGCGGATGGAGCCGCCGAGCAGGTCGTAGGCCACCGATCCGGCGACGCTGATGAGCAGCCCGGACGCCGTCGAGAGGAACGCTGCGAACGCACCGGCTGCGACGAGTGCTCCGAGCACGTCCCCCGCCAAGCCGCCGACGACCGCGTGCGGCAACACCAGCACCACGCTGTCCGTCTGGCCTGTCAGATAAAGCTCGGGCGCGAACACCCGTCCCAGGACGCCGTACACCGGTGGGAACACGTAGAAGGCGCCGAGCAGCAACAGCACGATCAACGTGGTCTTGCGGGCGGCCCGGCCGTCCGGGTTGGTGTAGAAGCGCACCAGGATGTGCGGCAGCCCCATGGTGCCGAGGAACGTCGCGATGATCAACGAGTAGGTCGCGAACAGTGGGTGCGCGTTGCCCCTGTGCACGCCGCCATTGGGCACTGACCACCGGGCGCCGTCGAGCGCCTGCATGCCGCTGATGTGCGGGACGAGGGCACCGTTGTCGAAGGCGAGCGTCGTCCCTGCTGAAGCCCTGTGTTCGCCGGGTTGCAGCTCGCGCCGGCCCACAACACCGCTCGAGTCGAGTTTCCCCGCAACGACGTCGACAGTGGTGGACTCGGCGACGACAAAGCGCGTCTTCGACTCGAGCTCGATGGTTGTCGCCTTGGCGAACGACGGCAGTTGCGAAGCTGTCGGGCTGCGTCCCCCGACGGCGTGCGCGAGCAGGAAGAAAGCTGGCAACGAGATGGCCGTTACCTTCAGCCAATACTGGAACGCCTGCACAAAGGTGATGCCCTTCATGCCGCCGAGCGCGATGTTCGCCGTGATGACGGTCCCGACGAGCACGACACCGACCCAGCGGGGCAGGCCGAGAACGACGTGCAGCGTCAGCCCGGCGCCGCGCATCTGGGGCAGCAGGTAGAACCACCCGATGAGCAACACGAACATGGTGGCGAGCCGCCGCAGCCGCGGGGAGTCGAGCCGACCTTCAGCGAAATCTGGAATCGTGTAAGCGCCGAATCTGCGCAGTGGAGCGGCGACCAGGATGAGGAGCGTGACGTAGCCGGCGGCGAAGCCGACGGGATACCAGAGCATGGACAGCCCGTACTTCATGATGAGGCCGGCGACACCGAGGAACGATGCGGCGGAAAGGTACTCGCCCGAGATCGCGGAGGCGTTCCACATCGGCGGCACCGCGCGCGACGCGACGAAGAAGTCCGACGTCGTGCGCGCGATGCGCACGCCGTAGGCGCCGATCGCGAGCGTCGCCGCCGTCGACACCAGAACCGCGATGAGAGCGATCACGACTGGTGGACGAGTTCCTCGAACTCGCGCTCGTTGCGTTCCGCGAACCACACGTAGACGAACCCGGTGACCACGACGACGGGATAGATCGCGACACCGAGCACGGCAAGCGGCAGCGGCAGGCCGAATACCTGGCGATTGGCGAGGTGCGGCGCCAACGCGAACAGCAACGGCAGCGAAGCCACCAGCGAGCCGAACCCCAGCAGTACGCCGAGTGCCAGCGTCAGCTGAGCCCGCACCAGCGATCGGAGCAGCACGCCGCCGAGCTCGCTCTGCTCCTGCACCTCGGCAAGTGAATGCATGCGAGCGCCGGGTGGCGCGCGGCGGACCGGCCGGGAACTCGTCACGGTCACTCGCCGCGGGATCTCTGGCATGCCGCCTCCTCTACTTCGACGATGTCCGGCGGGCGGCGCGGACCAGCCGGTCCTTCAGCTCGCGGCTGTGCCTTCTGCTCACGGGAATCTCCGTGCCGGCAACGAGGACGACGTAGCCGCCGGAGCTCTCAGCCTTCATCTCGCTCACATGACGCAACGCCACGAGGTACCGGCGGTGCACCCGGACGAAACCGTGCTGCGCCCACTGCTCCTCGAGTGTCGCCATCGGGATCCGTACCAGGTGGCTGACCGCGCCGAGGTGCAGGCGGACGTAGTCGCCGCTGGCCTCGACGTACCAGACGCTGTCGCGGTCGACCAGACGTGTCGTCGACCCGATCTCGACGGGCACAACCGCAAGCTCGTCGTCAGGGCTGCGCGCGTCGTCCGACGAGAGCCCGGCTTCGGTGACGCGGCTCAGTGCCACGGCGAGCCGTTCGGCGCTGACCGGCTTCAGCAGGTAGTCGACCGCGGCGACCTCGAACGCCTCCAGCGCGTGCGACTCGAACGCGCTGACGAAAACCACTGCGGGTGGCGCTGCGTATTGACCGAGGATCCTGGCCAGCTCGAGTCCGGTCAGGCCGGGCATCCGGATATCGAGGAACACGGCGTCGTGTTTCGAGTCTTGCAGCAGACGCAGGGCCTCGGTGGCGCCGGCTGCCTTGTCGATGGTGCCGATCCCGGGTTGCGCCTGAAGTAGCCAGACGAGGTCGTCGAGCGCCGGCACTTCGTCGTCGACGACGAGGACGTGCAGCCGCCGCACCGGCACAGCCGTCACGAAGCGCGCACCCCCGTCCGGTACTTGGGCACGCGGACGATGGCCTTCAGGCCGGCGCCAAGCGCGGTTTCGACGACCAGCCCGTAGTCGGGACCGAAGACCGTCCGCAACCGTTCGTCGACATTGGCCAGGCCGACGTTCTCGCCGGGGGCGCCCGCCAACTGGGCCCGCAGCCGCTCCGGATCTGTGCCGACGCCGTCGTCCTCGATGCTGATGACGCAGTCCGAGCCCGAGTCCTCCGCGACGATCGTCACGCAGCCGCGTCCCTGCTTCGATTCCAGGCCGTGGCGGACGGCGTTCTCGACGAGCGGCTGAAGAACCAGGAAAGGCACGGCGACCGGCAGCACTTCCGGCGCGATGCGCAGTGTGACGGCCAGCCGGTCGCCGAACCGGGCCCGTTCCAGCTCGAGGTACTTGTCGATCGAGCGCAGTTCCTCGGCCAAGGTGGTGAACGCCCCGTGCGCCCGAAAGCTGTAGCGGGTGAACTCGGCGAAGTCGAGGAGAAGCCCGCGGGCCCGCTCAGGGTCGGAGCGGACGAACGACGCGATCGTGGTCAACGCGTTGTAGATGAAATGCGGTGAGATCTGCGCCCGCAGGAACCGCAGGTCGGCCTCCGCGACCCGCGCCCTCGACGTATCGAGTTCGGCGAGCTCCAACTGCGTAGAGACCCACCGGGCGACCTCGCCAGTCGTTCTGATCATGCCTGCGCGGGTGTTCTCGTCCAGAACGCTCAGCGTGCCGACGACAAGGTCCGCTTCGGTGAGCGGAACGATGACCCCCGCCTTGATACCGCAATCGGCGTCGTCGCACGGGAGGTCGGCCGCCCGCAGGACCCGGGCGCGGCCGGACGCGACAACCGACGGCACCAGGGCTGCGATCTGCTGTGCGTGTCCGTCGCCGGCGCCGTCCCACGCGAGGACCTGTGCGGTGTCGGAGAGAGCGAGTGCGGCGGTCCCCAGCAGAGTGCGTAGCGGTTTCACGGCCTTGGATGCCGTCGGAACGGTCAGCCCGAGTCGTAGCGGAAGGGCCGCTTCCCCAGCGGTGTGCAGAACCTGGTACGTCGTACGCTCGGTCGCCGTCCCCATCGTTCCGCGGGCGCGCAGTGTCGACCGCAGCGCGGCAGCCGAGGCAACCAACGCCGCGGCCACCGTTGCCACGATCGGCGCCGCGTCCATCTGGTCGACGACGATAGCGCCGACCTCCGCGGTCTGGACTTTCCCTCTTGCCGCGGCTCGCCGGCGGTGCTGCTGAGACTGGTTACGGCACGTCGCTGATGCGCTCGCCTTTCTCTCGCCGGTGCGGTATCGGGAGGCGGCGCCGTTGTCGCCGCCGCCGCAACTCGGGGCCGGTGCCCGCGCCGACCCCGTGCGGGAAGAGCTCCAGATAGATCAGCTTCGATGCACCCACGAACGGCACGGCGATCAGCGCCCCGACGACACCGCCCGCGGCAACGCCGATGAGTGCTGCCGCCATCGTCGCGACCGGCGAGAGCTGCACCGCCTGGCCGATGATGATCGGCTGGATCAGGTTGTTCTCGAGGTAGGTATAGCCGACGAAGAGGATGAGGCAGAGCAGGCCGGTCGTGGGGCTGCGGCTGAAACCCATGATGACGAACGGCGCTCCGCCGGCAGCACCACCGATCTGCGGAACGAGGTCGAACAGCATCACGTTGAGTGCCAGCAGCGGGGCGAGCGGCACCCGCAGAATGAGGCCGACTGCCAAAACGTACGTTGCGGCAATTGCCGCCACGAACAACGACCCGGCGACGTACCGACCGATGGCGCGGTAGGCAAGGCCGCCGAGCCGATCGGCCAGCGGCCGGCGCTGGGTGGGGACCAGGCGCCGCGCGTGCCCGATGAGGCGGCCGCCGTCGAGCAACAAGCAGACCGCCAGCAGCAGCACGATGCCGCCCGCGAAGAACCCTGAGACCAGTGATCGCAACGCGGGGCCGAGCGGACTGTGGCTGCCGCCGAGCCGCTCGGGCAACTGCTGGAAGAAGTTCGACAGGTTGGTCGGCACGTTGTTGTTCTGCAGCTGCCGGCCGATGAACGGCAGCTGGCCGAGTTCGCTGATGCTCTTCGGCAGCTGCTCGCCGACGTCGCTGATCTGCCGGGACGCCGGCGGGATCATCAGCACGCCGAGTCCGATGATCACGGTGGCAGCGATCGCGAATACGGCTGCCACCGACCAGGTGCGGGGCATGCGCGTCAGTCGCATCACGAACTCGACGACGGGGTTCAGCGCAAGTGCGAACAGCGTCCCGATGGTGACTGCGGTGGTCGCCCGCGGCGCGGCCCTGACCAGGCCGACGATGCAGACGGCCGCGACGAAGCAACCCACGGCTACGAAGATCGTGAGCGGATCGAGATCGAACTCCCGGTCGCGTGAACGGTCTACGGGAGTGGCGGGCTCGGCAGCGTTGCGCACGCCGGTAGCGTAGCCATCATGGCGTCGACCAGACCGCGTCCGCGACTGCGCGTGTCCAACCGTTCGATCGTGCTCGCAGCGATGCTGTTCGCGCTCACGCTGGTCGTCCTTCGCGTCCTGTCCGCTGCCGGTCGTGTCATCGGGTGGATGCTCGTGGCCGCCGCCCTGGCCGGCTTGCTGCACCCGATCGTCAACTTCCTGGGCCGCTACATGCGTCGCGGCCTGGCGACGGTGCTCGTCATGATCGCCGCCGTCAGCATCGGCGGCTTTGTCGTACGTGGCCTGGTCACCGACGTTGTGCGTGAGACGGAGCGCCTCAAGACGGTCGCGCACGACGCGACCGGACGAGTGGAGGATGGCAGCGGCGGCTTTGCCGACTTCGCGAAGTCGGTGCATCTGCAGCAGCGGACCGACAGGTTTGTCGACCTGGTTCCGGACCAACTCGCCGGCGGCGGAACCGCTGCCGAAAAGCTGCGCGCCAACGCCACTCGTTTCGTGTCGTTCCTGGCGACGTTCGTACTGACCCTGTTCTTGCTTCTGCACGGTCCGCGCATCGCGGGAGCGGCGGCTAAACAGATCGCCGATCGCGAGCAGCGGATGCGGGTCAGGAGGGTTGGCATCTCCGCGTTCAGACGCGCCTTCGGGTACGGCCGCGGCACAATCTTGCAGTCGGTTGTCGCCGGCTCACTGGCCTACGGGCTCGCCCGGGCGACGGGTATCCGCGGAGCAGGGGCTCTGGCGGTCTGGGTCGCCATCTGGGACATCGTCCCTGTTATCGGCGCCGCCATAGGTGCCGCTCCACTGGTTGTCCTCGGGTTTCTGGAGGCGCCCGTCGACGGCTGCCTGCTGGCCGTGGCCTTCGTCGCGCTGCAGGTGCTGGAAGACGTGGTCTGGCAGCCGCGACTCGAGCGCCGAACAATGCGGCTCGGTCCGTTCCTCACCGTGCTGTCGGGTTTTGTCGGCCTCGAGATCCGCGGGCTCACAGGCGCGTTACTCGCGGTGCTGTTCACGGCTCTGGTCGCCGCGGTAGCCGACGCGTTCGCACCTACGGCGCCGGCGCCCGACCAACGCGATGCCGATGTAGCAGATCCGATACAGACCTCACCTGGCGACATGTCGGCACCGGAGGGCAAGTTCCCAGGGCTGGAAGCACAACCGGGTTAGTCAGCTGTGGTCGTCTTCCTCGTCGTCTTCGGCAGCCACGAGTTGTGATTGCTCGATCGCGTCCGCGGCGCACTACCCACTCCGGCCGCCCTGACACCCCTGCGACAGCGCTAATCACGTGGGGCGCTAGACCGACGCCGGCAGCTTCTGCTTCAGCGTCAATGCCGGCGCGAAGAGGTCGCCGTGCTCCTCGACCCGGCTCAGAACGTCGTCGGTCTCGAACCGCAGGTAGCCCGCGTCGCCCGTGTCCAAGCACGTCTGTACCTCGTCCCACGTGATCGGCGTCGAGCAGGTCGGGTGCTCGCGGGCGCGCAGCGAGTAGACGCAGATCGTCGTCTTCGCCGAGACGTTCTGGCTCCAGTCGACCAGCACCTTGCCGTGCCGCAGGTCCTTCTTCATGTTGTGCACCACGAGCTCGGGATGCTCGCGCTCCAGCTGCTGGGCCAAGGCTTTGGCGAACGGCGTCACGGCGTCGTACGTCGTCGGTGTGTTCAAGGGCACGTAGACCTGCATGCCCTTGGAGCCCGACGTCTTCGGGAACATCTCCAGGCCGTGCTGCGCGAAGTAGTCCCGCAACCAGAGCGCGACCTGGCAGCACGCGACGATGTCGGCGGGCGCGCCGGGGTCGAGGTCGTAGACCATCATCGTCGGCCGGTCGACTGTCTTGGCGACGTGCATCGACGTGTGCAGTTCGAGGTCGGCGAGATTGGCAGCCCAGACCAGAGTCGCCAGGCTGTCGACAGTGCAGTAGCTGATGTCCTTGCCGTTGTCCTTGCTGTAGATCTCGACGGTGTTGACCCAGTCCGGCCGGTGCTTGGGGCAGTTCTTCTCGAAGAAGAAGGGCCCGTCGACACCGTTGGGGTAGCGCTTCATCGTCAGCGGCCGGCCCTTGAGATGCGGCAGCAGGACAGGCGCGATCCGGCTGTAGTAGTCGATGACCTGACCCTTGGTGAAACCGGTCGCCGGGTAGAGCACCTTGTCGAGGTTGGACAGCGTCAGGGTGCGGTTGCCGACCCGGACCTCGACTTTCTGCGACGCCACACTCACGGTGCAGGCTCCCTGATCACGTCGGTCGGGTTCTTGTCGTCGCGCAATCCTTTGTACGCCGGATGGCGTAGCTTCCCGTCGCCGGTCCATTCGGTGAACTCGACTTCGCAGACCAGTTTCGGTTCGACGTACGTCGCCGTCTTGGCTCGCAACCGCGGAACAGCGTTCACGAACGGGCTCTCCTTGCGCACCAGGCGTTTGAGCATCGCACCGAGGTCGCGCAGGGTGGTAGAGGTGAAGCCGGTTCCCACGTTGCCGACGTAGTGGAAGTGGCGCTCGGCGTCATACACACCGACCAGCAGCGATCCGATCTGGCCGTCGCGGTTGCCCTCGCCAGCGGTCCAGCCGCCGATGACGACCTCCTGCCGCCGGATGTTCTTGATCTTCAGCCAGGAGTCCGACCTGCGACCCGGCGCGTAGGCCGAGTCGAGCCGCTTGGCCATCACGCCTTCGAGCTGCTGCGCCTTGCTGGCGGCGATGATCGCAGGACCCTCGTCGACATAGTGGTCGGGCGTGTCCCAGTGCGGGCCCTTCAGGTTGAGATTGGTCAGCAACTCGCGCCGGTCGGCGTACGGCAGCTGCATCGTCGAGCGCCCGTCGACGTACATGACGTCGAAGATGAGATATGCGATCGGAGTTTCCTTCGCGAGTCGCCTGACCTTGGCTTCGCCGAGGACGTGCATCCGGCTCTGCAGAAGTCCGAAATTGGGCCTGCCGTTCTGGTCGAAGGCGACCACCTCGCCGTCGAGGACGAGCTTGGTCGACCCCACGGCGAGACCCAGTTCGCGCAGCTCCGGGTAGCGCGGGGTGATGTCGAGGCTGTTGCGGCTCAGCAGCCGCACCCGGCCGCCCTCGATGTAGGCGACGGCGCGTACGCCGTCCCACTTGAACTCGTACGCCCAACCGGTGCCGCGCGGTGCGCTGCCAGCTGTCGTCGCCAGCATCGGTGCGACGTTGTCAGGCATCGGCTCCCAGTCGGGCGGTGGTGGGTCGAGTTTGCGGATCATCCACTGCCGGCCGTCGCGGCCACCAGTTTGGAAAAGAACGTATTCGCCTTCGGCCCGCTTGCCGTGCAGGCGGAACTTCACCT